>DASXLL010000214.1:0-3715 GCA_036496265.1 Pirellulaceae bacterium
GGCATTCATCCGCCGCGAGATTGCTAGGGACGAGTATCTAGAAACCGTGGATCGGTCTGTCGGGCCGATGAAAAACCTGTATACGCTGCTGGCGTTTTCGCCGGATGTTGAGCGCGAGCTTCGGACCCGCTGGAACGAAGTTCAGCGAGAAGGCCGTCTAACCGTGATCGGATTATTGAGCTGCTCTGTGCTGGGATTCGTGGGATTAGCATTCGGGCTGCTGAAAGCGGATACGGCCACGAAGGGTTATTATTCTAAGCGGTTGTTTCTGGGCGTGCCTGGGGTGATAATCGCAATTATCACGCTGGTTGTGATGATCGCGCAACATTAATTTCGCCGGACGGCAGCGCGGTCACGGTTTGTGCATCCTCGCGAATCCGACATGTCCGACACGCCTCGCCCCGACACGCTATTGATCCAGCAAATCCGCGCCGGCAAACCCGATGCGTGGAATATGCTGATTGCGCAGTACGAGGGCCGGTTGCTGTCGTTCGTGCAGAGCCGGCTCAGGCAACGCGCGGCGAGCGAGGACGTTGTCCAGGAAACATTCATCGGTTTTTTAACGAGTCTGCCGAATTACGATACGCGGCGGCCGCTGGAAAGCTATTTGTTCTCGATTGCCGCGCACAAGCTGACCGACTATCTGCGGCGCGAAGGCCGCCGGCCGGTATTGCCGCTTTCCTCAACGGCCAACAGCGAAGGCGGCGATTGGGACTTGCCCGGCAGCGCCCGCCCCGCAAGCAGCATCGCTCGCAGCGGCGAACGACGCGGCTTGGAAGAGGAAGCGGTTGCCGAGGGGATTTCCGAACAGATCGAAAATTGGCGATCCAAGGGCGACTGGCAAAAAATTAAGTGCATGGAGCTGTTGTTCGCCTGTGGGGCGGCGAACAAGGAAGTGGCCGCGGCGCTCGCCATCTCCGAGCAGCAAGTCGCCAATTTCAAATTCGATTTCGTTGCCCGCCTGCAGTCCCTTGTACGCAAACAGCGGCTCAGCGAAGATGTTTTTCCCGAGTTATACGCCGACGAACATGCCCATTGATTTCACCAATGCCGAGCTCGAGGCCTATCTCGATGAGTCGCTCCCTGCCGCGCGAATGGCGGCTGTTGAGGACGCACTGCGGCACGACGCGTCACTGGAACAGCGCATGATCGCCATCAACGGCCGACGGGACGCGGGTGTTCACTCAGTCGGCGAAATTTGGCGGCGACACCGGCTCAGTTGTCCTTCGCGCGAGCAGCTGGGTAGCTTCCTCTTAGGCGTTTTGCCGAGCGGGGCGGCCGACTACGTGAAGTTTCACTTGGAGATTGTCAGTTGTAGGTATTGCGCTGCGAGCGTAGATGATTTGCGGTGTCAGCAGTCGACGGCCGACGCCGCCGCAATGGCCAGTCGACGGCTCAAGTATTTCCAATCCAGTGCGGGATACTTGCGACCCAACGATTGAGCAAAAGCCGTGTCACCAATCTTCCGTGTCTAGCTCCACAAAGCCTTCGGCCTGCATCTGCTGGGCCTTGGCAGCAATCTTCTTGGCGAGCGCTATTTGGTCTGGCGGTAAACGGCGCGCATCGATTTCCGAGAGAATATCAAGTGACTTGCCGGGTCGCTGCAACTCGACGACGCAAATCTGAGCGAGCTTCAATCGCATCGGGTCGGCCGCATCGGCAAATCGCTCGATGAATTCCGCCATGAACGGGGCCGAGTCGTGCCAGCGGCCGGCGACTTGCAGCCCCTTGATCATTGCCCGCAGCTGCTGCCGGTCGAGCACGAGCCCGCTCCCTACTTGCCGCATCTTCTGATAGAGCAAATAAGCGGCGTTCGTGCTGCCATTGTGGAGATACGCGGCGAGCTGCCGCTGGGCGTCGGCAAGCAGCGTGGCATCGCGCTCTTGCACGCGAGCCTCTACTTCGGCCGACATGTCCGGCGGCTTCGGATCTTCGCGAAAGCCGCCATAGTTGCCGGTCCAGACGTGAAAGAAGTCCCAGCCCTCGCAATCGACGACACCCGTCTTGAGCAAAAAAACCGCGACCGGCACACCCAGCAAAAATCCACCAAGATGCAGCCAACTTGTCCCGGCCTCGCCGCCGGAAAAAATCAGCATTACAACTTCGTACAGCGAGTATAAACCAACCACAGTCAAAATACTGACGTCAAAGGTGCCTGGTCGAACGAATACCAAGTACCAAACAGAGATTTCGTTTTTAGGCGCCCAGACGGCCGCCATCGCCATAATGCCGAAGATTGCGCCCGAAGCCCCCAATGAACCGGGTACCTCGCCGTGGTAATGAAGCATGATCATTTGTTCGAGCATCGCTTCGGTGACGCCGATCGCAAAATAGCAAATGAGAAACCGCCACCAGCCGAGTTTGCCTTCGGTCACTAGCCCAAACAGCCACAAGAAAAGCATGTTGCCCAATAAATGCTCAAGGCTGGCGTGGGCAAAAATCGAGCTCAGCCACTGTTCGGGATGAAGGCCGCGGCAGTATTCAAGAATCCACGCATCCACGGGACCGATATGTCCGGTCGCCATGCCAACGTAAATCAGAACGTTGGCCAAAATCAGGCCGACCGTGGCAATCGGCCAGTGATAAACCGGCGCGTCGGTGGAATAGGGGAAGAGCACGCATCCATTGTAACCGCGCTGCCGCGGCGTCGCAGCGGCCCCAACGCAATCTGACAATCCGCCCTATTGCTGACCTGCCAACATCAGTCGAACGAGATTCTCGCGCGGAAACAACGCAAAAGAATAATCACGAGAGCGAAGAATGGAGCACGCGTGCTGGCGGGCTGCCGACTCTTTGAGGCGTTCTTGTAAGTGTTGCCGCTGCGGCGCGATGTATGGCTGGAGCGCCGAATTTGCTGCTCCGATTGCCTCGTGGCGCACCCGTGCGTTGTCGGAAGTTTTTGGCGCGGATATCCAACGTCGCTTTTCTGCCACAATTTCCGGGACAATCGCCGCGTTCGCGTCGCCATCGAGAAATCGCTCGGGGTGAAAATTCAGCTCTCGTAGTTTCTGCCGCAAGTGATACTGTTCGTCGCTTGATTCAGAACAACAGATGGGTAGCCGCAGCGTGGCCGAAACAGCAGCAAAATCCGGTAGCTCGAAGCCGAAAAATTGCTGAGCGATTTGATTAGTGACCTGATCATATTTTGCGCCGCCGATGCCGTGCAAGAAAAGATCGCTGAGTAACAGCCGGGCAAATAGCGTAGTGGCCAGCGCCCGCGTGCGAATCTTTATGCCGCGTGCGGCTAGGTCTTCGAGTTGCTCGACGGCAACGGCGGCGTCGCCGTCGGCGGTGAGTGAGAGCGAAAAGGTTCTGCGCCCACGATCGGAAATCAAAAGCTCACCGCTCCGTTGGCAAGCAAACAGCGGCATGCGCCTCGGGTCCTCGGCTGACCAAATCCAGAACGGCGCTTCAAGCCAGCCGTCACTTTGATCTAAATCAGGCACGGGATGCGCGCGATTGCGCAGGCCGTGAGCCCGACGATATGATTCGAGAGCGTCATTGTAGGCCGTTCGGAAACGCGGCAGATGCGCCAGCATGTGGGCGGCGAACCAGCCAAACTCCCGCAGACCGCAAACCGCGCTTTGCGGCAGTTCCAAAGTATCGTTGCCCCACGCCGCTTCGAGCCGGTGGCGACCCTGCGCGATCCGACGTCCGAGATTGCTTTCGCCACTGGCCCCTCGACGAATCAATGGCCAAAGCTCGTTCACGATTG
>DASXLL010000215.1:0-5079 GCA_036496265.1 Pirellulaceae bacterium
CATTCGCGGGGCAATTGGTTCGCCACGGCAAACGCTAATTGCTCCAACTCGATCGCCAGATCGACGCCGATCGTCTGCACCTGCTTGGGAAGATTCAGCGTGACGGGCGCGAAATTAAGGATGCCTTCAATGCCGGCGGCGACAAGCGCGTCGGCGACTTTCTGAGCGGCGACCGCAGGTACGGCGATAACCGCCATCCGAATGCGGCGGTCTTTCGCGATTTGCTGCACGCGGTCAAGATCAAAAATCTCAATACCCTCGACCGATTTGCCGATCTTGGCCGGGTCGGTATCAAATGCGGCGACGATCTCAAACCCCTGCTGGGAAAAGCCGCGATAACCCATTAGGGCTCGCCCAAGATTGCCGAGGCCCACGATTGCCAACGGCCACGGTTGCTTCGTGCCCAGGATGCCTTTGATGGCATCGATTAACTCGCTGCAACGATAACCGATGCCCGGGTAGCCAAATTGCCCAAAATAAGCCAGGTCTTTTCGGACCTGGGCGTCGGTAAATCCGAGAACCCGGCCGAGTTGCGTCGAGCTGGTCGTTTCATGACCGTCGCGGATCAGGTGCTGCAACTCGCGGAGATAAAGGCTGAGCCGGCTGACGACGGCCTTGGGCACCTGGAGCTCAGCAGGCGTTTCGTCATCCTTATTGCTGTCACTCATTTAAGGCTCAAAATCCGAGCTAAGGACCCGGAATCGGGCCGAATCGAAGGATTTACTGTAAACAGCGAGTATGAGAGGGGCAAGGAAGAGGACTACCCAAGAATTCGCTCTGCATTGGCAAATCCATCGACTAATGCCGCTCGTGGTCAGTTCCTACCGCAAGATTCAAGCAAAAGTGCGAATCAACGCTGTCCGCTTCATTCGCGGACGACGGCTCTTAATTGCCTAATCCTGAGGTTCGACCCCCGCAGTCACTTCCCCGATCCCACCTGCGCCAGCAGCTTCCGCACTTCGTCGCTTTTCGGCAGCTTTTGGGCGATTGCCTCGGCCGCCTCCTTCGCGTCCCCTTTCAGCTCCGGCATCTGCGCCGCTTTGACTGCCAGTCGCAGCATTTCCACGCTCGGATATTGCTTCAGCACGACCAGCACCAGCTTCTGCTCTTCGGGCTTACGCGTCGCCTCGAGTGCGTTCTTACACATTTCCACGCGTTGAGGCTCAGTCATCGTCATTTGTCGTGCAACTCGAACGTATCCACGAATCGACCGGCCCTGATACTTGTTATCGCTCCGCTTGGCGAGCTCCAAAAGCACCGGCCCTGCATCCGGCGTCATCCACTTGCCGAGCAACTCGCTGCTGGCATCTTGCAGCGTCGCATCCGGGCTTTTTCCTGCCGCACCGACCGCCGCCAGGGCCTTAGTTCCGCCGACCGCGGCTAAGATATCGAGCAGCACGACCTTCGTATTCACGGGCGCTTTATCCACCGCGGCGGCGATCTCACCCGCACACGCCTCGCGATCCGGCATTCGCACGGCCGCCGTTTTCAACGCCAATTGAGCAGTTGGCGCCAGCTCCGGGTCTTTCTGTGCAGTCACTTGATTGATCAATACCGACAAGTACTTATCCGGCACGATATTGCCCAAGGCCGTCAGGGCCGCGCTCTTTACCGCTCGATCCGAGCTGTTCAAAGCCTTGAGCAACTCCTGCGTGGCATCGATCCGGCGTTGCCCAACGACTTCAATTAGCACCGGATACGTCTTGCCTTCCGCTTTCGACAAGCGCGAGACCAAATCTTTATCGACTGGCTGTCCCGGTAGTTCCACCAGCGCTTCTTTGGCCGCTTTCGCGATCTCCGCATCGCCTTCCGCCGCCGATTCAAGTAGCGGCGCAACGCACGTCGCGTTGCCAATGCGCCCCACAGCATCAATCGCCGCTAGCCGCACCTGCTTATGTCCCTTCGCCGCCGCCCGCAGCACCGCCAGCAAATCGACCGTCTCCTTACGATCGGCCATCGCGCTAATGACCAGCGCCGCCCGCTCGGGGAACAATTTCTCCAGCTCCGCCGCGAGCGCCTTATCGACTTCACCACCTTGAAACTCTCTCGCCGTGCCGAGCGAAATCTGAAATAGCCCCTCATCATTCGACTTGAGCAAATCGACCAAGAGCGGAATGCCATCCGCCTTGCGGGCGAGAATCGCCCCTCGCGTCGCCTCCAGCATCCGCGGCCGCGGCACTTCCGCCTTGCGGACCTCGTCGTAGATTTTCGCCGCCTCAGCCGCATTGCCACCGGCCAATAATTTCTCGGCGCAGAGAATACATCCCTCCGCCGCCCCATTCCGCACCTGCATCGAGCCGCCAGCCAGCGCTTTTCGGACCGGCGCAGCCGCCGCCGCATTTCCAACATGCCCGAGCGCCACTGCCGCGGCCGTGGCAACATCCTCATCCTTGTCCTCCAAACGCTTGGCGAGCAAATCAACCGCTTTCGCATCACCACGCACACCAATCGAGTTAATCACCCCGACGAGCAAGTTACCCTGCAACGATTCAGTCGCCTTCCGCAGCGCCTCATTCGACACATCCCCCGGAATCGCCTCCAGCGCAATCCGTGCCCACGATGCAAGATGCTCATTCGCCAGCAATTTCGCCAACTCCGGCACCGCGGCGTCCGAGCCATACACACTCAAATACTTGCACGCGATCGCCTTCTCCGCCTCCGGCTTATCCGACTGCAGGATGGCAATCAAATCCGCCTCTTTCTTCGGCGTTGGCTTTTCGAATTGTGCCACCGCCGCCGACGTAATAATCGCAATGAACGCAAACATCATAGTTCCGCTGAAATATTTTCGTGTATTCATAAAACCCGATCTTTCATCTCACTGACAACTGACAAATGACAAATGACAAATGACAATCAGCTACAGCCTCCACGTCTCTCTCAGCGCCTCCGACCGCAGCCGGTTCGCCTGCTCATCGCCGATAAACTCATTCTTCACGATGTCGTATTTGATCTGCCGATTGAAAAACAGCGCGATATTCGCAGCGTGGCAGGCGATGTGAGCATTGCAAGCCGCTTCCGCATTCCCTTTGGGCTTACCGCGCGTCTTCACATTGTCGAGGAAGTCGCGAACGTGGAATGTCGCCGGATAGCCGCCAATTTCCTCGACCGATCGTCCGGCCAGAAGCTCCGGCGAGCTGAGCACGATCTTGCCGCTGTCGCCCGCTTCCACCCAACCCGTCTCCCCTTCGAACCGTACCGGACATGATCCCAGCGGAATCCAGTCCGTCTCGCGGAAGATCAGCTCCACGCCGCTTTGATATTTGCAGACGATTTTTCCATCGGCTGGCGGATTGTATTCGATCGGCGGCGGGCAATCATCGACGGCCCACTGGCACAAATCGACGCAGTGTGAGCCCCATTCGAGTACGCCGCCGCCCAAATTTTGCCGGCTCTCAAAGCCGCCGATCATGCCCCCGCCCTTCTCGAAATTAAAGCCATCCAGCAGCTTCGCGTTGTACGGCCGCCAGGCCGCCGGCCCAAGATACATGTCCCAATCGACAACGTTTTTCTCCGGTTCCGGCTCCGCAGGAAACCAGCCGCTGATGAGCGCCTGCATTCCGCGCGGATGAGCATAAACCCTTTTAAGCTTGCCGAGCCGCCCCTCGCGAGCCAGCTCGCAGGCAAACGCAAAATGCGGCAAATTCCGCCGCTGCGTGCCGACTTGAAACACGCGTCCCGTCCGCTTCATCACATCACGCAGGATCAAGCTCTGCGCGATGTTCTTCGTACACGGCTTCTCGCAATACATGTCCTTCCCGGCCTTGGCCGCCTGCATCGCCATCGTCGCGTGCCAGTTCGGTCCCGTCGCGATCAATACGGCATCGATATCGCCCCGATCGAGCAGCTCGCGAAAGTCGCGGAACATCAGGCAGCTCTGATTGCCATACAGCTCATCCGCCCGTTTCTTCACGGCAATCCGCCGCTGCTCCTTCACATCGCATACGGCCGCGAACTGCACGTCCTTCTGCTCGAGGAAGCAGCCCAGGTCGTAAGTCCCGCGATTGCCGATACCGATTCCGCCGACGATAACCCGCTCGCTCGGCGCGACCTGCCCATCGCGGCCAATCGCCGACGCCGGAATAAACGTCGGTGCCGTCGCCGCCGCTGCGGCGGCACCCAGCGCGCTCTTCAAAAACTTCCGCCGCCCAAGGGTTCTCGATGTGGATTGCATTACCGCCTCCCGTAGTTGCTGAATGCCGCAAGCATAGCGTTTCCCAGAGCGCCGTTCCACATGCCACGGCGAACGGGAAGCGTTACCCTCCCGGTTCGGTTCCCCGGTGGAAGCCGCTATGCTTTACGCACTTGCTCGCAACCTTGGGAGATGCATCATGCGAAACGGTATGTCACTAGTCGTGGCCGTCAGCACCTTTGTGATTGGTCTCGGTTTCATTTCCACCGCTTGCGCCCAGGAAAATCCTCAACCAAAGTCGCTCCCGCCCAACCTTCTCTCCGAGCCCCATCCCTTTGGCGTCCACGACATGGTCCGCATGGAACGCGTCGGCACTCCGCTCCCCTCCCCCAACGGCAAGTGGATCGTTTTCTCGGTCCGCGCATGGGACGCCGAAGCCAATAAGGCATCCACGAATCTCTGGCTCGTATCTACCGACGGCGGAGCGCCCCGGCAGCTCACTTCCGCCAAATACAAATCGGATAACTCGCCCGCCTGGTCCCCCGACAGCCACACGGTTGCGTTCATTTCCAATCGTTCCGGCTCGTCGCAAATTTGGACCATCGCCACGGATGGCGGCGAAGCTTCGCAGCTCACGACATTCCCCGTCGATGCCGAGAACTTCCGCTGGAGTCCCACCGGCTCATTTCTGGCCTTCTCCGCCGAAGTCTATCCCGACGCCGACATGAAAACGACCGCCGAGCGCGACAAGGCCAAGGCCGACAACCCGGTTAAGGCGACAAAATTCAACCGACTCTTCATCCGCCACTGGGACGCCTGGGAAGACGGCAAACGCAGTCACATTTTCGTTCTGCCGGTGAAAGAAGATAAGTCCAAAGGTTGGCAAACCGCCGGCGAACCACGCGATCTCATGAAGGGCATCGATGCCGATTGTCCGACGAAACCAT
>DASXLL010000216.1:0-7507 GCA_036496265.1 Pirellulaceae bacterium
CCCTCTCGCCAAGTCGCGGTTGCGACCTACAAAAGCAAATCCCCGACCAACAACCGGCTAGGTGATTTTCCCGAGAAAAACCCAGCTAGCACGCCAACTCAAACCGGTAGAATCTACAAACTTGTGGGCAATACTCAGGGCCAGAGGCCTATCCTACGTTAGAAGTCGTTGATGGAGTCGCCGCCGGCGCTGGAGCAGATGGCTCGCCAAGTGCCGATGGCGATGTTGTTGGAGACGAAGCGAGTTGAGCCGTCGCAGAGGACGGTGTGGACGCCACCGGCGTGGCGGCTGCGGGAGGCCATCATGGTGGGGGTTGAGGCGGTGGCGATGATGCAGGGAGGATTGAGCAGTTTGGTGGGGTCGCATTGACCGCCGGAATACAGACAGTCGGGAATCGAGCTGTTGGGGCCTTGGTAGCCTTGAAAGACGGCACCGCCGCGCCACCAACTGAAGCCGCGGAGGTCGCCGGGCTGACCTTGGATTGTTTCGGCCACCATGATCGTGTTACTGAGGCCGTCGGTAATTTCGGCGAAGCGGACGCCGGGGCGGTGGTCGGTGGCGCTGATCTCTTCGAAAAACGGCGCGCCGAGGAACTTGACGCCGTTGTAATCAGACTGGTCGTAGATGGTGTTGCCGAAGTTGACGACGTAGTTGTGGTAGGTGATGCCGCTGTTGGCGACGCGCTGCGGGTTGGTGTCGCTGGGGCAAGTGAGGACTTTGATCTTTTTGGTGGTTACAGGAAAATTTGGGAGGTTGCTGTAGCGGGCGTCATCGACCGGCACGCCGAATTTGTGCTCCATGTGGTAGAGGTCGAAGAGAGCACCTTGCTCGATGAATGGCAAAATGGAGACTTGCCAGGTGCCCCAGCAGCAGCCGTAGGTGCCGATGGGGAGGCGCTGGTTGGTGCTTTCGTAGTTGTGGAAGGCGACACCAACTTGCTTGAGCTGGCTGACGCATTGGGAGCGGCGAGCGGCTTCGCGGGCGGATTGGACCGCGGGGAGGAGCATGGCGACGAGGACGCCGATGATGGCGATGACGACCAGGAGCTCGACGAGGGTGAAGGCGCGGCGGATGGGGAACATGGTGGGCTCCGATTGCGGCGGGCAGATCGAAATTCGAAATTCGAAATCCGAAGCACGAAACAAACTCAAATCGAAAAATTCGAATGACCGAAACGGTCATGTGTTGTTTGGAGTTTTCTGGTTTCGTGCTTCGTGCTTTGGCTTAGTCGAGGGCAAAGTCGGCGGTGTGGGGACCGCGGCCTTTGGGGACTTCGATTTTGAGGGTGGATTGGAGGTTGTATTTTTTGGGGATGCGCTCGACGGCGAAGGAGCGTTCGTCGCCGGGGGGGCCTTCGACCTTTTCGACTTTGCCGCGATCGGGTGAGGTAATCATGACCTTATACGAGCCGGGTGGCAGGCCGTCGGTGACCTTCGTGTGGTAGCGGCCATTTTCGATCATGGCACCGCTGCTGACGCCGTGGTCAGGGTCTTCGGGAGAGAATTGAATGGAGCCGTAATCGACGGGTTTGCCATTGAGCGTGATTTGGCCCTGGATGGGGCGGCGGCCGAGGGGGTTAGGTTCGCTGCAGCCGACGATCAGCGCGAGTAGTGGCAGCGATAGGAGCGCGAGGCGGCGGGATGGCCGCGAATAGCGGGAAGTTGGCCTGAGAATGCAGCGGACCATGATGAATCGTGTTCCTGGCCTACGGTGCATGCGAATCGCTGGGCGGATTATAGAATTGGCGAGCGGGGAAACACAAGCAAAACTTAAGTCGTAGGCGGGTTGGGCGGGATCACACAGAGGCACGGAGGCACATAGGGGAGCGGATTAAACACGAAGGACACGAAGAGCACTAAGAGCACTAAGAGCGGGGCCAGGCAGTGTTTTAGAAGGTAAGTTTTTAAAAATGCACGTTAGTGGGGAGTTGTATGGCTGAGATCACGCTGGGGCAGATGCGGGAGAAGTTGTATTCGGCGGTGGTTTGCGATGCGCTGGATGGGTTGGGGTTTAGGAATCAGTCGCCGCGGGTGCAGCTCCGGCCGTTGACGGGGCAGGGGGTATTAATTGGGCGGTGCAAGACGACGCTGTGGGCGGAGATGGGGCATGAGGATCCGCGGCCGTATGAATTGGAGCTAAAGGCGGTGGATAGTTGTCAGCCGGACGATGTGATGATTTGTGCGGCGGGCGGGTCCAGCAGATCGGCGCTGTGGGGCGAGTTGCTTTCGACGGCGTGTCGCCGCGCGGGGGCGGTGGGAGCGATTGTCGATGGAGCGGTCAGGGATGTGGTGAAGATGACGGCGATGGGCTTTCCTTGCTTTGCGCGAGCGACGTTGCCGTATGACAGCCGGGATCGGAACCGGGTGATTGATGTGGATGTGGCTGTGGAGATCGATGGCGTGCGGTTTTCGCCGGGTGATTTGGTGGTGGCGGATGTGGATGGGGTGGTGGTGGTGCCGCGGTCGGTCGAAGGAGATGTGATTGCGGCAGCGTGGAAGAAGGTGAATGCGGAGAATGTGGTGAGAGAGGCGATTGCTGGGGGGATGACATCCGCCGAGGCGTTCAAGAAATATGGCGTGCTATGAGAAGAATTTAAAAACGAACGGCACTAAGAACACAAAGAAGAAAAGGAGAAAGCAAGCTAGCGGGCAATGCGATGGAGGCCGTCTTTTAAGAGTTTCACATTGAAGTTGATGAGGAAGGCGAGGCGGAGGTTTGTGAGTCGGAGGTGGGTGAGGACTTGGGCAGTGAAGACGGGGTGAAGTTCTTGCACCGACTTTATTTCGCAGATGATTCGACTATCGACTAGCAGGTCGCAGCGGAAGCCTTCTTCGAATTGGAGGCCGTCGTATTGGATGGGGACTGGGATCTGGCGTTCGACTTTGAGGCCGCGCTTTCGCAGTTCGTGAGCGAGACAGACTTCGTAAACGCTCTCGAGCAAGCCGGGTCCGAGAGCGCGATGCACGGCGATCGCGGCGTCAACAATGATGGAGGCGACGCGTTCGTCGTCGGGTGGGATTGGTTCGATACTCATGGATTGTCCCGGGCAAGGAAGTTAAACACGAAGAGCACAAAGATCACGAAGGGGATGCAGGTAGAGGACTACGAATCAAATAATACAAACAAGGAGGAGCAGGCATTGAAAGCCGGTGGCGGAGGATGGGTGAAAGAACGCCAGCCGTATTCGAAAGTCGGTTTTTTTGCTTTCTTCTTCGTGCTCTTTGTGTCCTTCGTGTTTAAATCTCTGCTGGCCGAAGTGGATCGAGGTTAGTTGCGTTCGGCGAGGGGTTGTGTGGAGCGAAGGTAGGCGAAGAGGTCGCGGATTTGTTGGTCGGTGAGGAGCTTGAGCTGGCCGTCGGGCATGAGGGAGGTTTTGATGGCGCGGAGGTCTTCGATGCTTTCGCGGGGGAGGGAGATGTTTTGGCCGTCGGCGCCGCGGAGGACGACGAGGCTGGGGTCTTGGTCGGCGATAAGGCCGGTGAGGGTGCGGCCATCGGTGGTGCGGGCGACGAAGTTTTCGAAACCTTCGCGGATTTCGGCGCTGGGGTTGACGACGTTCATCAGCATGCCGCGGAGGTCGTCGCGCTTGTAAGTAGTCAGGTCCGGGCCGATTTTGCCGCCTTTGTTGAAGAGCGTGTGGCATTTGCCGCAGGTTTCGACATAGAGCTTGCGGCCGGAGTAGGGATTGCCTTTGGCCTGGCCGATGACGCCGATGAGTTTTTCAATTTGGGCGCGAAGTTCTTCGGGCGAGGGGCCGGAGAGGTCGCCGAAGTGCTTTTTGCAGAGCATGGCGATCTGGGAAGAGTCGTGCAGGAGGAAGCGGCGGACGGTGGGTTCGCTGACGGTTTTGGCGTCGATTTTTTGAGCGTCAATCTGGGCGAGGAATTGCTCAGACCAATTCTTGCGGCTGGCGATGAGCGATTGGGCGACGTCGCGGACCTGGTCGGGGAGGTTGTTGTAGAGATCGATGACGGTGCTGCCGATGGACGGGTCGCCATACGATTGCAGAGCGCCGAGGGCGGCGGATTTGAGGCCGTCGTTGCGAGAGTCGGCGACGATTTTTAAGAGGGCTGGGACGCAACTTGGTTGATTAATGGTGGCAAAAATGGCGACGAGCTGCTGGCGCTTGGCGGCGTCGGCTTTGTCGTCAGCGATGGTTTTCAAGGCTTCGGCGACGGCGGCTGGCTCGCCTTGGCGGAGGCGGATGGTGGGCGAAGATGCGCCGGCTTTTGACATGGCGGTGGCGAGCTCGACGGGGAGGTTGGCGATTGTGCGGCCTTCGTAGGCGGCTTCGAGGCCGGCCATGAGACGGCTGGCGTGTTCTTTGGTGGGGGCGAGTTCGAGGAGTTTGGCGGCAGTTAAAAGGTCTTTGCGCTGGCCGGTGGCGGCGTAGCGGCGCATGAGGCGCTCGGAAAGGTGCTTGCTGACGATCGGCTGGTCCCAGAAGGCTTTGTCGGTGAAGAGGGCGAGGACGGCGTCGCGGTCGGCGTCGGCTTTGGATTCGATGGCCCACCAGAGCAGCAGCGGAATGTGGATGTCATCGACGTCCTGACTGCGCTGGGCGAGGTTTTTGATGATCGGCATTGCTTGCGCTGCAGGGAGGCGGCGGGCGGAGCAGGCGAGTTGGCTGCGGACTTCGACGTTAGGTTCGCGGTAGGCGAGGTCGGCGAGTTTTGCGGCGAGTTCGTCAGTAGTTTCGCCGTCATCGCAAACCAAGCGGATGCTCCAGACGCGGACGTAGGGATCGGTGTGGTCGAAAGCTTCAAGTTCGAGTCTTTTTGGCAATAAAGCATTCAAACCCCAAAGTTGTTCCAGACCGCGCTGACCATCTTTGAGAAACGGAAGGAGCCTAGCAACTTTTCCAAACGGTTTGTACGAGGGAACTTCCGAATCCTTATTAATCAATTCGCGGAGGGCTGCCTGGCGGAACCATTTGTTGTGATCAAGAAGACGAGATTGGAGCTGTTTCGGGTCTTCTTTGCTGAGATCGAATAGCTTACCCTCGCTTGCGCTTCGGGTTAGTGTGTTTTTCGAACTCAACCGATAAATCCGGCCGCTCTCTTTGTGGACGCGGCCTTGGTAGTGGCTGGCGTGGTCGATGCGTTGCTCGTAGAAGTCGGCGACGTAGAGGGCACCATCTGGACCTAGCTGGATATCAACAGGCCTGAACCAAGTGTCGGTGGAGTCGAGGGCGTGGCCAGTATCGACGGTTTTGAAGGAGGAGCGGTCGGGGAGGATGTTGCTGAGGACGACGTGGCTGCCGAGCGGGTGGACGCCGAAGAGGCGGCCGTTGTATTTGTCCGGCAAAGCGCCGCCGTCGTAAATGATGAAGGTGTGCGTGAAGCGCTGTGACGGGGCACTAGCCATCGCTTCGAAGTAGCCAAACGAAAACGGATTCGACAAATCGCCGTGCTTGCCGAAGCTTTTTTGGTAGTAGCCGCCTTGGACGTAGTGAAAGCCGCGGGTGTTGCCGCCGTTGTGGCCGCTGTAGATGCGGCCTTTGTCGTCGAATTCGATGCCGAAGGCGTTGCCGCCTCCTTCGGCGAAGATTTCGTACTTTTTCAGCTCGGGGTGATAGCGCCAGATGAGCTGGCCTTCGGAGTGAATGGCGGTTTTGTCGCCGGGGCGTTTGACGTTGGCGGTGACGGTGCTGCCTTGGGAGGAGTAGAGCCAGCCGTCGGGCCCCCAGCGGAGGTTGTTGGTGACGCTGTGAGAATCTTCGAAGTTGAAGCCTTCGAGGTGGACGACGGGATCGCCGTCAGGAATGTCGTCGCGGTTGGCGTCGGGATAGAAGAGGAGATAGGGGGGCTGAAGAACCCAGACGCCGCCGCGGCCGAACTCGAACGAGGTGCAGAGGCTGAGGCCTTCGAGAAATGTTTTGTGCTGGTCGTATTTGCCGTCGCCGTCGGTGTCTTCGTGGATGGTGATTTTGTCGGCGCCGCGAAAATGGTTGGGCGGCGGCGGCGTGACCTGGTCATAGACACTGCGGAGGAATTTGTCCTGGCTGATCATCTTGAGGCCGGCGGGCATCGGATATTGGAGATAATTGACAACCCAAAGGCGGCCGCGGGAGTCGAATTTCATCGAGAGGGGCTGGCTAATATGGGGCTCGGAGAGGACGAGATCGACGGCGAGGTCGTCAGGGGTCTTCATTCGTGCCAACGATTGTTCTGGCGAGAGTGGGCCGTCGTCGTTGGAGAGTTTTTTTAGTTCGCGTTCGACGGTTTGTGCGTCTTCGAGCTTGTCGAACGCGGCGGTTTTGATTTGCGCGGGGTCGGATTTGGCCCAGGCGAGGTCGTCGCCGTTGGTGGTTTCCCATTTGCCGGCGAGGCGGATGGCCTGGTCGCCAGCAAAGAGGACGGGGGCGGCGACGTTGAAGCCGGTGCGGCCTTCGATGTTGCAGACGCGGATCGTAAGCGCGTTATCGACACCGAATTTGGCAGCGCCCTCCGGAATGTTGAAGCGGTGGGTTTCGCTGAGGGCGCTTTTGTAGTTGGGTGGAAATTCGCCGAGGCGGCCGACGAGAACGCCGTTGAGATAGATTTCGCGGGCGTCGTCGATGGATTCGACGACGAGTTTTAGCTCGCGGCCTTGCCAGGCGGAGGGGATGGCGATTTTGCAGCGGTACCAGAGGCGGTTTTTTTCGCCGGAAGGGGCTTTTTTCCAGTCGTCGGTGGCGGTGACTTCGCGCCAGGCGGGGTCGGCGGCGGCGAGCTGCCGAGCGAAGAGAATAATGACGAGACAGCTAAAGAGTAGGGTAGATCGAATGGACTTTTTTGCCATGGCAGGTGTGCCGGAGAGATGGGTGGGCGGGATAGGTCGATGATACACGAGTTAATTGGTGGTGGCGACTTGCCGGAGGTGGAGGCGTCGGTCGTGGCGCGGGACGTCCCAGTGCTTAACGCAAAGGCGCAAACGGGAGCAAAGGCCGCAAAGGGCAGAAGAAGTTTATTGGGTGGTGCGTTTCATCCGCTGCGCGGACTTCACGCACCCTACGGTCGTCCGGTACAACGGCTGAATGAGTGAAGTGTGGTTGAAGACGAATCGGCGGGCGCTGGTGCTGGGAATGGTGTTTCCGGCAGTGGTTTGTGTCGTGAGTTGGGCGGGGTTTGGGTGGTGCTTGGGGACGGGGAGGCATTGGGCGCTGCAGTTGATTTTGCTCACTGTGGGCGTGGTGGCGCTGTGGATGGTTGGGGTGATGGTTTATGCCATGATGCGGCCGCGGGTGGGGTATGAGTTGGGCGAGTTGCTGGTGTTTTTGGAGCCGACGCAGGCGACGCGGGTGCCGATTGAGATTGTCGAGGTGTTTTTCTTGGGTCAGGGACCGAGCGAGCTGCCGCGTCTGAAAGGACGAGAGCCGGAGACGCAGAATGTGATCATTCGGCTGGCGGAATCAGCCGCGGACTGGAAGCATCGCGATGTGCGGCCGGCGATCGGGCATTGGTGCGAGGGGTATATCACAATTCGGGGGAGCTGGTGCGAGCGGATAACGCCAGAGGTGATGAGG
>DASXLL010000217.1:0-6355 GCA_036496265.1 Pirellulaceae bacterium
AAGCAAAGCCAATAACCAAACCGAGAGTTAGTGGCCAACGACCGTTGGCCAAGCGGCGACTCAATATCATGGCGTGCTTCCTGCCGAGCGATGGCGTGCGGCCGTGCGATTTACGGCGCGCAGTATGCGCTGGGCGGGGAAAGACGCAAATCGTGTCATCACCCCAGATTTGGGGAGAAAGCGGTAAGAATAGATAGCGGCCGGTGGCGCCTGTCGTTTCTCGCCATGCCGACTGGGATGGATGGGGAATTTGCGATGTTTTTTTCGCGGGCGTGCTAGAATTGGAGGAATCACCTACAGGCGAACTCGACTTTCGGCGAGGACTGGCACGATGATGACCCGACGACGATTTGCGTTTTGGATTGGGTTTGGGCTGTTCAACTTATCGGAGACATTGCGGGCTGAGACGTTCGATAAGTTGGCGGCGGCGACGATGCGGAGCACGGAGTCGAAGCCGAAAGAGATTGCCGAGCCGCTCCCGGTTCATTGGACCGCCAACAGCGACAATACCTGGCGCTGGTACGAGCGTGAAGATCTGATCGATGGGCAATGGGTGGCGACGGGAATCACCACGCCGGTCAACAAGAAGACTGGCGAACTGAAGATGGGCCATGGCGGGTATCTAGATGAAAGCTTGCTACCGGTCGAACTGCGGATAGCAAATCACGCGAGCCGTGAACAAACCGATGAGGCGCATTCTGCCGTCGAAAAAAACGGTGAAACTGATCCACATCTTCCCACGACCGAATGCCGGGCTCGGCACGGTCGGCCGCCCAGTCAATGGTTGCGCAGTCTACAAGCGGATGAGATTCGCATCTGGCTCAAGAGCATCAATGTGCCTGAGGCGGGCGTGAGTGGGATGACCTATTGGGAGCATCTTACGCGGGATCACATGTTCGACGCGGCCCACATCGCGGGGCTCACGACAGATGAGCAAGCAAAACTGCATGCGGCGGCGCACTTCGGGTACTAAGCGGGCAGCTGGCGTCGCAAGCGACGCAGCCAACTGGCTGCCAACCAGCACGACTCCCCCTGCTTGAAGAGGGTGAACAAAAATAGGACGGATGCCGCCGCTGATTGCCACGTCACCGATTCGAGTCTAGGCTCAAACGTTCCCTCCCGCCGAGGAAGGTGCGGAAAAACGGCGTTCATTGGGTCACGGCAAACCGTGGCAAACCTGACGCACCTGATGCTTGGTGCGGCAACATCCGTCCTGGTCTCATGGTGCACTATCGAGATGTCTTTTGGGTGCGGCCTTCGCTTTCACGTTCGCGATCGCCGCCAGAACGGTTTCCCTGATTTTGCTTGTTGCCACCGCCCTGATTTGAGCCTTGATTCTGCTTTCCTTGGCCCTGATCCTTCTTCTCTTTCTCTTGAGCTGCCATTGCTGGACTCCTTTACCTGGATGAAAGGCGGAAACGCTTCCGCCCGTTTTCGTTGTGGAGTCAGAACTGCAATCGACATGCCACTCGGCAAGGCCAGCACCGATCGTGCTAATGCGGCGGGCGTTATCGCGCGGAAGGAGCCGCGAAGATTCGTCGTAGCGAACGATATTGACGGACTGTGCTGACGGACTGTGCTAGCGAACGACGGAAGGCTTTCTAGAGCTGCACAGGCGGCTGAGTGCTGGCAACGGAAATGGCCTTTTCGAGCACTTCGTCGCCCGCGGCTTCGCTGGCCACGGCGGGTGTGGTGACCGGCGCGTCGGCCGCTGAATTCACACCGCGGAAGCCGACTTGATGAACGCCCGGGTTAGCGACCGAGGGCTGGGCAGCAGCTTGCTCACCGGCGGCCACCAGCGTGCCACGACGCGCGTCGATATCCGGAGTTACTCCGACGTTGGCGATTGGGTGACCATCGGGTGAGAAAAACTTGGCGGTGGTGATGCGGGCGCCGGCCCCCGCATAACCAAGCGGGAAGATGCCTTGGACAGAACCTTTGCCATATGAGCGGCTGCCGATGATGGTGCCGCGGTGATTGTCTTTGATGGCGGCGGCGAAGATCTCGCTGGCGCTGGCGCTGTCGCCGTCGATCAACACCACCAGCGGAACACGCCAGGTGCCGGGACGATGGGCGCGATAATTGAAGTTCTCTTGTTCGCTGCGGCCGCGGGTGCTGACGATGCCGCCATCGGCGATGAACTTGTCGGCGATTTCGACGCTTGCGGTGAGCAGGCCGCCCGGGTTGCCGCGAAGGTCGAGAATCAATTTCTGCATGCCCTGGCGGTGGAGGTCCCAAAGGGCGGCTTCGAGGTCCTGCGAGGTGGTCTTTTGGAAGGCGGGAATGCGGATATAAGCGACGCCAGCGGTCTGGTCGATAATCTTCACGCCTTCGAGACTTGGCACATCGACGTGCGAGCGAGTGACGTTTAGTTCGCGCGGCGATTGGCCTGCCGTCACGACAGTGACGCGGCAAACGCTGCCTTCGGCGCCTGTGAGAAGCGTGGCGGCTTCATCGGTGGAAAGCGAATCGGTCTGTTGACCGTCGACGGCAACGATGTGATCGCCCGCTTTGATGCCAGCCTGCTCGGCGGGACTCTTGGGAATCACATGGACGATCAAGAGTTGAGCTTTGTCTGCCTTGAGCTCGACGCCGAGCCCGACAAAGTTACCTTCGATCTGCGAATAAATATCGCGGAGCTGATCGGCGGTGAGGAAGGCGGAATAGTGGTCGAGGCCACCGGCGGCCGCCGAGGTGAATTCGAGCATGGTAGCCGTTTCACTCAGACCGATCGAACGGTTGGCGAGCTGGGCGGCTTGCGTGGCAACGGCGACGGCATCGTTCAGCGAATCGACCGAGGCGCTGTTGATCAGTTGTTGTAGTTTGCCGCGAAGCTGATCGATTTGGGCGGAGTTGGCGCGGATGCCATTGGTGGTCAGGTAGTTTTTATCGATCAGCGCGATGTCGAGCGATTGTCCGCCGCGGTGAACCAGGGACTGCCAAGGCGGCGTGGTGTAGTAATGGGCGTTGATCTTGGTCAGGAGATCGTCGTAGAGCTCGGCACCTTCGTGTCCATGGAGCGAGGTGAGGGCGTCGCGGAAGCTGCGGTCGTCGTAGCGTTGCTCAAGGCTGTAGTGGAGCCGGGCGACATCGAAGCGGCCGGTGAGAGCTGCGTCTTCAGGGTGTTCGTGAAGCGCTTCGTCGTAGAACGAGAGGGCTTCGGCCCAATGACCTTGGGACTCGAGCGAGCCGCCTTTTTGCAGCAGGCTACTGACTTCGGTCGGGAGCGATTCGGCCGCAATCGAGACTTGCTCGGTGGCGGGAGGCAGCGCGACCGGCGGAGCCGCTGGCATTGCCGGTTGCTGAAACTGAATCGGTTGCTGAGCAGAGACTAACTGCTGAGCCGCGGCCGGCGCGATGAAAACAGCGAGGCTGGCTGCTAGGCTACACCGCGAGAGCAGGCGAGAGACCCGAGTGCGCATTGATCGTTCCGTCAGAGATAGGATACAGGGTCGTACCGCCTGGCTCACGGGGCGATTCGCTGCGGGGAGGGCCGCGGGGCGAAGCTAGCCCGTGGGGTGTGCACCTCGATTAGGAGATGCAACTTGGGCAGCCACCGTGAATATAGGTCACGAAATGGTCGCGGTCAAAAAAAGCCAAGGCAATTTCCGCGACTATTTAGCGACCACAGTGCCGGACATGCCGCAACGATGCAAGGCATCGATTGAAACGTGCACAGCACAGGCAACACTTACGGTGGTCTTAGCGAGTCGGCGTGATCTATCCGTTATAACCGCTGAACTCGCGGTTCGTCAAACAATTTGCAAATCGTTACAACCTGCAAAGTCGTTCGGCGGCGAATCGGCGATTGAGGCCGCGATGGATCGAAGCACGAAGCTCGCTAAGGGAACCGCTCATCGCTGAGTGGCTCCAAGACCCGGACTCGGCTTCGTGCCAACTGGATGCCGGCGCTTCTTATCACCGGCTAACGATGAATCCATTCTAGTTAAGGACGCGTGGCGCGAGAAAAGTTCGCGGTCGAACCGGCTCGCTGTGGCGTGGCGCCAATGAGTTGCGTCATCGAGATTGATTACGCAGCGAGATGGCGGGAGGTTCTGTCGCGGCCTGAAGTCGGCTCGCGGAGGCGAGCGCGCCGAAGAAGAATTGCGGCGGCGAAAAAAATTCGCCGCCCCTTTTCGATGCCGGCCGCGGAAGGAGGGGGACGGTGGCCCGGGCCGATCATTGAAAGGGACGGCGATAGGTGCTATCGTGACGCGCCGCGGTTTTCGATGTGGGGGTTGCGGGAGGCGGGCGAAAACCGACGGCGTGTGGATGGTTTGCGACGCCTGGGCGGAGAACGCTCGGGCGTCGGAAATAGCATCGCTGAACGTGAATACGCGGCCGCTCGGCGGCCGGTTCGCATCTTTATGGAAAATTTAGATTCTCGCCGGCGGCCGAGTTTTGTGGCACTTTTGGGCACCCTTTGACTATGAGTTCTCCCAAGATCGAACGGGCGCTGGTGAGCGTCAGCGATAAGGCGCAATTGATCGAATTGGCCCGCGGTTTGGTGGCTGCCGGTGTGGAAATCTATGCTAGCGGTGGTTCGCGGCGGCACTTGGAGCAGGCGGGAATCGCCGTCCTGGAAGTGGCCGCTTATACCGGCTTTCCGGAAATGATGGACGGCCGGATCAAAACGCTGCACCCGAAGATTCACGGCGGAATTCTATGCCGGCGGGACCGGCCGGCCGATATGCGAGCGGCGGAAGAGCAGGGGATTGTGCCATTCGAGCTGGTGGTGGTCAATCTTTATCCATTTGCGGAGACGGTTTCCCGCAGTGGCGTAACGGTCGACGAAGCGATCGAGCAAATCGATATTGGCGGCCCGACATTGATTCGCGGCGCGGCTAAGAATCACGCGTTCGTAACGATTGCCTGCGAGCCGGCGCAGTATGCGCAGATTCTGGAGCAGATCGAGACGGCGGGCGCGACCACGCCCGAATTGCGGCGCGAGTTGGCGGGGGCAGCCTTCATGCATACGGCGAAGTACGATGCGGCAATCGCGGGATACTTTGCCGGGGTCAGCGAGAAGGTGCCGGCCGGTGCGATCGCTACGAAAACGGAGGGCGAGTTTCCCGAAGGCATTAATTTGCGGCTCCAGCGAACCGCCGCCTTGCGCTATGGCGAAAATCCGCATCAGGCGGCGGCAGTGTATGCGTTTGCGAATGCGCTGCCCGGTTCGCTCGTGCGCGCCAAGCAATTGCACGGCAAGGAGCTCTCCTACAACAACTTGTTGGACTTGGATAGCGCGCTGGGAGTCGTACGCTCGCTGCCCGCGCCGGGCGTGGCAGTGATCAAGCACAACAATCCGTGCGGCGCGGCGACGGCGGCGACGCTGGTCGAGGCGACGGAGCTGGCTTGGAACGGTGATCCGCTCAGCGCGTTCGGCTCGGTGCTCGCGTTCAATGTGCCAGTGGACGCGGCCGCGGCGGAATTCTTGGCTGAGCCCGGCCGCTTTGTGGAAGCGATCGTAGCGCCGGAGTTTTCGCAGGAAGCAATCGAGGTCCTGACCACTAAGCCGAAGTGGAAAGCCAATGTGCGCTTATTGGCCGTCGGGGCAATCGAAGCAGGGCACGGAGGAATGGAGCTGCGTCAGATCAGCGGCGGCATGCTTTGCCAATCGGCGGATGACGTCGCCGACGACGAATCGAGTTGGCAAGTTGTGACGGTCGCGCAGCCGACGGAATCTCAAATGATCGATCTACGATTTGCGTGGGCCGTTTGCGGCCATGTCAAATCGAACGCGATTGTACTCGCGAAGGGTCAGTCGGTCGTAGGCGTTGGCGCTGGGCAAATGAGCCGCGTCGATTCGGTCGAGATAGCGCTCCACAAAGCGGGCGAGCGGGCGCGCGGAGCGGCGCTCGCATCAGACGCGTTCTTCCCCTTTCCCGACTCGATAGAGCGGGCGGCGGCAAGCGGCGTAATGACGGTGATCCAGCCGGGCGGATCGCGCGGCGATGCGGAGGTGATTGCCGAGTGCAACCAACATGGGATGGCGATGGTTTTCACAGGGCGACGTCATTTTCGGCATTAGAGGGCTTGGGATTCAGAGTTGGCGATTCAGCGTAATTGGCGCGCCAAAATCGGTTGGCGCGTCTGCGCGTACTGCCTCGCAAGCCATGCACCCTAGGAAATCAGGGCCCTGAAAATCTGAACCCTTTTGCTTGGACTGGCCGCAACGTACCGCCCGCTTTCGGTGCATGGTACAATGGAGGAGCGTGAGGCTGGGGTTGCAGGCACAGATCGCAACGTCGACACGCCGCCGAGCGTGTTTCTCGAGACGGAGCTGGAGATCCACTCTCGGGTATCCGATCGGTGCCGGCTCGAATCGACAGGTGTGACGTAGATGATGGCTGAC
>DASXLL010000218.1:0-6404 GCA_036496265.1 Pirellulaceae bacterium
CACAAATCCGAAGCGGACCGTTTATTCAATCAAACGCTTCATGGGACGGCGCCACAGCGAAGTGGCCGGCGAAGAGAAGATGGTCCCTTACGAAGTCGTCGGCGGTCCCGAAGACTACGTCAAGGTCCGCGCGGGCGATACGGTCGCCACGCCACCGGAAGTCTCAGCCAAAATTCTCCGCAAGCTCAAGGAGGCAGCCGAGGCGTATCTCGGTCACAAGGTCAATAAGGCCGTAATCACGGTGCCGGCCTACTTCAACGACGCTCAGCGCCAGGCCACGAAAGATGCGGGCCAAATCGCCGGTCTGGAAGTCGCACGAATCATTAACGAGCCGACAGCCGCGTCGCTCGCCTACGGACTCGACAAAAAGGGCGAAGAGACGATCTGCGTATTTGACCTCGGGGGCGGCACGTTTGACGTTTCGATTCTCGAAGTGGCGGATGGCGTGTTCCGCGTGATTTCTACGAATGGCGATACGCACTTGGGCGGCGACGACTTCGACGAAGTCTTAATTCACTATGTCGCCGATGAATTCAAGAAAGAGCAGGGCATCGACCTCCGCAAAGATGCGATGGCGCTCCAACGCCTGCAAGAGGCCTGCGAAAAGGCCAAAAAAGAGCTTAGCTCGGCACAATCCACGGACATCAATCTCCCGTTCATCACGGCCGACGCCAGTGGGCCAAAGCATTTGCAGATGTCGATCAGCCGCGCGCAGTTTGAGAAGCTGGAAGACGCGATGCTGGAGCGCGTGCGCGGGCCGGTGAAGCAGGCGCTTAAGGACGCCAAGCTCGATCCGAGCAAGATCGATGAGGTCGTGCTCGTGGGCGGTTCGACACGCATCCCAAAGGTGCAAGAGATCGTCAAGGAATTGTTTGGCGGTAAGGAGCCCCACAAGGGCGTCAACCCTGATGAAGTCGTGGCCGTCGGCGCGGCAATCCAGGGCGGCGTATTATCGGGCGAAGTACAGGACATTTTGCTCTTAGACGTTACTCCGCTGTCTCTTGGCATCGAAACCTTGGGCGGCGTGATGACCAAACTCGTCGAGCGCAACACCACGATTCCCGCGGAGCGGAAGCAGGTTTTCAGCACGGCCGACGATAACCAAACTGCGGTCACGGTCCGCGTCTTCCAAGGCGAGCGTGAGATGGCCTCCGACAATCGGCTGCTGGGCCAATTCAATTTGGAAGGCATTCCGCCAGCCCCGCGCGGTGTGCCGCAGATTGAGGTCAAGTTCGACATTGACGCCAACGGAATTCTGAATGTGGCGGCCAAAGACCTTGGCACCGGCACGGAGCAGACGGTCCGGATTGAGCAGTCGAGTGGCCTCTCCGAGACCGAAATTGAGAAGATGCGCAAGGACGCCGAGTCACACGCCGACGACGACAAGAAAAAGCGCGCCTTGATCGAGGCCCGCAACGAAGGCGAATCGCGCTGCTACCAACTTGAAAAACTGATCAAGCAGCAAGGCGAAAAGCTCAAGGACAGCGACAAGCAGGCCCTGGAAGCGGCAATCGTCAAAGTTCGCGACGTGGCCAAGAATGACGATGTGGCCAAGATCAAGAGCGCCATTGGCGAGCTCGAAGCGGCGTCTCATGCAATGAGCGAGGCGCTCTATAAGTCGGCGGCTGGCGCCGGGACTGCGAATTCTGCATCAGAGGGCGGGAACGCCAGTCCTGACAGCGGCGCGGCCCCGTCGCCCGACGACGACGCCATCGACGCCGAGTTTGAAGTAAAGTCATAAAAAGGAGCGGTCCGCCGTTAGTCGTCAGCCATCAGCCAAACGCCGACTGACGGCTGAGTGCTTAAAGCCGACGGCTAAGTACATGCCCTTCCGTTTCGACAAATTGACGATCAAGGCCCAAGAGGCGGTGGCCCGCGCGCAAGAGCTCGCGACCGAGGCGGGGAATCCGCAGATCGAGCCGATGCACCTGTTGGCCGCGCTATTGGCTGAGGACGGGGGCGTTGTCGGTCCGGTGCTCGAAAAGCTGGGGGCGAACGTCGGGCAGCTCGAGCAAATTGTTGAGGCGGAGCTCAAGCATCTGCCAAAGGCGAGCGGTGCAGCGCCTCCCCAGCCCAGCCAACAGCTCGCCAAAATCCTCGACGCGTCTCAGGCCGAAGCCGACGGGATGAAAGACGAGTTCGTCTCGACCGAGCACTTGCTGCTCTCACTCGCCAGCAGCAAGTCAAAAGCTCACGACGTTTTGCAGCTCAATGCAATTACCAAGGACAAGCTACTCGGCGCGCTCCAAACCGTGCGTGGGAGCGCTCGCGTCACCGACCAATCGCCGGAGGGTAAGTTTCAAGCCCTCGAAAAATACGGAATTGACCTGGTCGAGCGGGCCAAGGCGGGCAAGCTTGATCCGGTGATCGGCCGCGATCAGGAAATTCGCCGCGTGATTCAGGTCCTGTCTAGACGCACCAAAAACAACCCCGTCCTGATTGGCGAGCCCGGCGTCGGCAAGACCGCCATCGCCGAAGGGTTGGCACTGCGGATCGTCCAGGCCGATGTGCCGCAAAGCCTCAAAAACAAGAGGGTCGTTGCGCTCGACTTAGGCGCGCTCATCGCCGGCACAAAGTTCCGCGGCGAATTCGAGGAACGTCTCAAGGCGCTACTCAAGGAAGTGATGGATGCGGGCAACGTAGTCCTGTTTATCGACGAGCTGCACACGGTTGTCGGCGCCGGCGCCGCCGAAGGGGGCAGCGACGCCGCTAATTTGCTCAAGCCCGCGCTCGCCCGCGGCGAACTGCGCTGCATAGGTGCAACGACGCTTAACGAGTACCGCAAGTACATTGAGAAAGACGCGGCACTTGAGCGGCGCTTTCAGCCGGTTTTTGTCGGCGAACCCAGCGTCGAGGACACAATCGCGATTCTTCGCGGTCTCAAACCTCGCTACGAAGCCCATCACAAGGGCGTTCGCATTAAAGACTCCGCCCTCGTGGCCGCGGCCGAGCTCTCCAATCGTTACATCAGCGACCGATTCCTGCCTGACAAAGCGATCGACTTGATGGACGAGGCGACAAGCCGGCTGGCGATGGAGCTCGAAAGTGTGCCGGCGGAGATCGATCAGGTGCAGCGGCGGCTGACGCAGCTGGAACTTGCCGCTCGTCAGCTCGAGCATGAAACTGAGGAACACGCCAAGGATCGGCTGGAAGACATCAATGAAGAAATGGGTGAGCTCAAGCGCCAGCTCGCCAGTTTGCGCGAGCAGTGGGAAGGCGAAAAGCTGGGCCTTGGCGACGTACACGAAGTTCGCCGTCGCCTGGAGGAAGCCAAGCACAAATACGAGCAACAAGCCGCCCGCATCAAGGAAATGCAGGCTGTGGGCGAAATGGTCGACGAAGCCGCCTACCAAAAACTGTATGAGCTGGACGTCGAGCAGAAGAAGCTGGCTCGCCATCTCGAGGAGGCCGCATCGAAGCAAGCCGTCACCCCAACAAAAGACGGCGACGGCCAGCATCGCCGCCGGCTCTTGCGCCAGGAAGTTGGGCCCGAGGAAATTGCCGAGGTGGTGAGCGCCTGGACCGGCATTCCCGTCACGAGCATGCTCGAGGCCGAACGGGCGAAGCTGCTGGTTCTCGAAGAACGTCTTCACCAACGCGTGATCGGCCAGGACGAAGCGGTCGAGGCTGTGGCCAACGCGGTCCGCCGTAGCCGCAGTGGCCTGCAAGATCCCAACCGGCCGATCGGTTCGTTCATCTTCTGCGGCCCGACCGGCGTGGGCAAAACCGAGCTCTGCAAAGCGCTGGCCCAAACGCTCTTCGACGACGAGCACGCCATGGTCCGGCTGGACATGAGCGAGTTCATGGAGAAGCACACGGTAAGCCGGCTGATCGGCGCGCCCCCGGGCTATGTCGGCTATGAAGAAGGGGGCAAACTGACCGAAGCGATCCGCCGTCGACCGTACTCGGTGGTCTTACTCGATGAAATTGAAAAAGCCCATCGCGACGTCTTCAATATCCTGCTCCAGGTGCTCGACGACGGCCGCCTCACCGACAACCACGGTCACACCGTCGACTTCACCAACACGATCATCGTGATGACCTCGAACGTCGGCAGCCAGATGATTCAAGAGCTCTCCGACGGGGGCGGTAGTTATGAAGAGATGCGGTCCGCGGTCATGGAGTCGCTCCAGACTCGGTTCCTGCCGGAGTTTCTCAACCGCATCGACGAGATTATTGTCTTCCACCCGCTCGATCGGTCGCAGATTCGCCGCATCGTCGACTTGCAAATCGAACAGCTGGCCAAATTGCTCAGGCAGCGCGACCTTAACTTGGAAGTCACCGAGCGGTCCCGGCAAGAGATTGCCAATCGGGGCTACGATCCGACTTTTGGCGCACGGCCGGTGAAACGGGTGATTCAAAACGAGCTGCAGAACCCACTCGCGTCCGAACTCTTAAAGGGCGGCTATCCCGAGGGGAGCACCGTCAAGATCGATTTCGACGGCGAAGAATTCACGTTCGCGTCGCTCTCGAACGGCCGGCCGCCGGCGGCTTCGAAGAAGGGTGAGGAAATCGTTTCGGCCCACGTGCTTTGAAAAACGACGAAGTACTAACGATGAATTGCCAATTGCTTTTCAATCCTCATTCAGACAGCGTCATTCTCACCGGTCCACTTCAGCCAGGCCCCAATTGGCGATCAGCACTTCGGCCCCCGGCGTAATGTCGCGGAGCTTGCGCGCGATTTCTACTTTTTCGCTCTTAGTGGCTTTGACCATCCGCTTCTTCAGACGAGTGACTTGCAGACGGCGCTTCTGCCGCTTTCGGAGCTCAGTCTTTCGTTCGCTGCAAGTACTCAAGGGATTCTCCTCGCCTGTGTGAATTGTTGTTGGCTGCGGTGCGTTAGAAACCGCGATCGCGCCCTGTGGAACCACACTTTGTATCAGTCGGCTGGCCCGCCGTCAACGTGGCGCAAGCATTGTCCTGCAAACAGCTTGCGATTCCCGCGAGATTGACACTCAAATCATCTCCGCGTAGAGTCAAACCACACGTGGTCGGGTGGCCGAGTGGTTGAAGGCACCGGTCTTGAAAACCGGCGTACGGGAAACCGTACCGGGGGTTCGAATCCCTCCCCGACCGTTCATTTGTGATTGCCGATTGCGGATTTCAGATTGGAATGGCGAATGTGTTTGGCCTCACTCGGCGGCAGACGGCGATCTTTTTCGCCGCAGCATTCGCACGACGAGGATCACCGTTGCGCAGATGAACGGAAACGCCGCGATCCGCCATAGGCCGGTCGCGAAATCCTTGTTCTTCGCCGCGTCGCCGATGATCACCGGTCCGATCGAGCCGCCGAGGTTGCCGATCATATTGATGAAGCCGATCGCCGACGCGGCCGCGATCGAGCCCAAAAACATCGTCGGGATCGGCCAGAACGCGGGCAAGTGGGCATACAGACAGACTCCGATCAGGGTGATCAGCACCACCGCCGCCACGTACGGTGTCTGATAGAAGCTGCTCGCAACCAGAAAGCCGACGCCCACCCCAATCATGGGCACCGCCACGTGCCAGAAGCGTTCGTGTTTGCGATCCGAGTGCCAGCCGTTGAACTGCATTCCCAAGAATGCCATGAAGAACACAAGCGCGGTAATCCAAGTCGAAAGCGTTGAGCTGGTGCCGACCAGCGACTTCACGATGCTGGGCATAAAGAACACGACGCCGTAGATAAAAACATTTTGGCAAAAATAGACGATTGTCAGCAGCGCGACTAAGCCGACGTGTTTTCGCCACTGGCCGCGTTCGCTAGCGGACCGACTGCGATGTTCGTCGTCCAATTCAGCCAGTAGCCACTGGCGTTCGTTGTCCGGCAGCCATGGCGCCGTTTGGGGACGATCGGGTAAACAGAAGAGTACACCGATGCCGGCGAGCATCGGCGCCACGCCTTCGAGAATGAAGATCCAACGCCAGCCGGCTAAGCCGCCCCAATGAATGTGATCGCTGATCCATTGCGAAAACGGCACACCAAGCGCGTTGGAAAGCGGCATGGCGGCCATGAAGCTGGCCATCGCTTTCGCTCGATGCTCGGCCTTGAACCAGATCGAGAGGTACATCACGACCGTGGGAAAGAATCCGCCCTCGAAAAAACCGAGCGCGAGCCGCATAAAATAGAATTGACTCTCCGGATTCGTCCCCAGCCGATTCCAATGCCACGCCAGTGACGTGGCCCACGCCCGCGCGTCGAGTTCCGACAACACGGGCGGCTCCGGCAGGTGAGGCAGCCAGCCGAGCAGCGTCTGAAGCAAGGGCATCCCCAGGAAGCCCATCAACATAGCGCAACCGCCCCATAACACTAAGATCCGAAAGAACACCCACTTGGCACCTCGCCGATGCACGCTGATCGAGCTGGGTATTTCCAAGACCCAGTACAGCCAAAAAAACAAACCGCTGCCGAATCCAATGATTTGTTC
>DASXLL010000219.1:0-12763 GCA_036496265.1 Pirellulaceae bacterium
TCGCCGACGGTGGTTCCAGAGCCCATGAATGGATCAAAAACCACTTGATCGTTCAGGTCGTGCTTTCGATAGAACTCGCCCTGGAGATCAGAATGTTCGGGAAGAGCACAGCCCAGCAATACGCCTCGGAAAACCGAGCCAAGGCGCTTGGCCCACCATTTATGAACGTGGTAGATGGGGCGGTGAACCTCCTTCCGCCAACTCTCGCGTTCGGCGAGACGGGAAAGGAACTCGAAGGGAAACTCATCGGTTTCAATCAGTCGGCGCGGACGGGTCAGCATCTTCGGCATCGTGTTCAAGCGCTTCGGCAACCACTTTCGGACTTCTCAGCGACACGGTATCAGTAGGCGATCCACTAAGTCGCCAGGCGCTGAATTTGTGCTCGCGCCCCGCTCCTGGGTTTGCGATTGTAGCAGGTTTAAGCTCATTGGTTTTCAGATCGAAGCTGTAGCCGACAATCAAATCGGCTGCCTCGCGACGGCATAAGTCACCAACGCGCACAAAGTCTGGGCCGGGGACGGTCGCTTCAGGAAGAATTAAGGTCTGCTGGTGCGCTACTCCTTCCACAAGACGGAACGGGGTAGGCACAACGTACATCTTCCTATCACGAATCAGAATATCGCCATAACTCCCAAACCCTTTGACGCTCTTGTTCTCGTGCAAGTATTCGTGATCTGCATTGAGGAAATCTCCATGGCAGAGCACAAGATCGAGGACCGGATACGCGTTGCCGTCGGGTTTCTTTGGGTAGCGGCCGAAGACGTAATAAATCGTGCGGCCATTGTGGAGTCCGGTAGGCACCTGACTATTGCTGTCAAAGCTCGCGTCGCGGCCAGGATACGCCAAACCCTTCAATTCGTACCCGTCGGTCGCCGCGACCATGCGGAAGTCGGGATAGCTATTTCGTCCACCAATTTCGAATTTCTGCCCCAACTCCTTGAGTCGTGCCCTGAACCAGTTCTGAAAATGATATTCCTTGTCGGTAGCACTCACACGACGAATCAGCACTCCGTTGCGAATTGAGGTCACGCACTGAGAAAACACTTGGATTGCTGTCATGCTGGTTCCAGGCATTGGTTATGTCGCGATGACAGCGGATTCGTGTACGGAGTCGCAAAAAATAAGCGAGTTCGGCCGCTGACGTCGGCGGTATTGGTTCCGCTTCGCCGCTTACGGCTGGATTCGCCAGCGTGGCCTTTGCGTCTGCGCCAAAACGGGCAATAGCCTTCTTTAAATCGAGTGCTCCAGGCAAAATGAGTTCCTTCTATGCCGATCGCGAAAATCCATTCGCAAATCCATTTGACGGAAGCCAAGTGCTGCGAATCATAGCAAAAATCTGCGTCAATCGTGAACGATATTTCAGCGGGATGGCTCAGATTGCCTCGTCAACTCAGGGCCTGAAAGAGCCACCAGCCAATCGCTCGCCTTGACGCGCGGTCTCAGCCTAAAAGCACATTGCTATATGAATACCCTTTGACGCCGCCTAACAACACGCTGCCCACGGCTCCCTGGCTGTCTTCCGTTCAAAAATCCGTGTCATCCGCAATACAAACGTTCCAATTCTTTGCGGCCTGCGCAAATTCTGGGGAGCGAAAACCGCGGATTACGCTGATGACATGGATAAAATATCCGCGCTCTCCGCGCCATCAGCGGTTAATTCCCTTGTTTGGTTCCGGCTCAGCCGGGCTGTGTTTCATCTGTGGCTTCTACCTCTTGCCTTTGGTTGCGGCCGCAAGGCCGCGCTATGCTCCTCTCCGTCCTCTGCGGTAATCCTGCCCGATCCCCCTATGAATTCAGAAAAACCAGCATTCAAAGCCGCGTTTCCGTATCAAGACAATGTTTTGGCACTACCCGTCACCGACCTGGACAGGGCCTCTGACTGGTACTGTAAACACTTCGGAATGACCGAGAGCGAACGTCATGCTCAGCCTGTCCCAACCGTGATCCTGCAGCGAGACGCAGCGCAGATTGGATTTGCAATCAATGGCGGCGACGCCTCTCAGGACGGCGCAGCAATCCTTGTCTCGAACATTCAAGGACTCAAAGACGAATTTGAGTTGACTGGAGTGCGGGTTAGCAATTGGCGCATCGATGAACGAGACGGTCAGAAGCTCCAAGTCTTCTTCGTCGTTGCACCCGACGGACTGTGTTACTATTTCCACGAACCCCTCGACGCCGCCTAACAACACGCTGCCCACGGACCCGCGGCTGTCTTCTATTCAACCGCCCCGCCACCTACCCTCCCACGCTCTTTTCGTGTCATTCGTGGTTCTCCATCTCCTCTGCGTCCCTCTCCGTCCTCTGCGGTGACCCCTGCCCAATCCCCGGACCCTGACGCCGACTTTGAACTTTGAACCTTGAACTATTTTCTGGCATGCGACTTGCACATGTACAAATGTTACAAAACGCCTGCCATCTTGGCACACGGACTCTTTGACAAATTGGTCGTCTGCCCAAGCAGCCGAAGCTGCCACTCCAGCCGCGGCTTTCATCGCTCGCCCGCTTTGAATCGAACGTGACAACCACTAACATTTTTTTGATGTTAGCGCTTCGCCTTGAATGCTACTCGCCACAACTCAGCATCAGCCGCCAACTTCCACCAAAACGCTAACATGCCCCACCAAAAAAACACCTGCCAAATGTTAGCGCTCTGATCTCGGGCAACTAGCCCCTGACCCCTGTGACCGACTTACGACGATCGGCCTCGCTCAAGTTGAGCGCACGACCAATTCACGCGAAAACTCGAAACGCCCTCCTCCCAACAACTTACAACCGGCGCCAAAACCCGCCGTAATGAAAAAACTTCCAACTTTAGCGCGTGCAAAAGTCGTAACTCCTCAAGCCTCAAGCCTCAAGCCTCACCCCCGCACGTCATAACACATCAGGTGGTCCTGATCGCGAAGATACATCCGGCCGTTCAAGATGACGGGGTGCGACCAGCAGGGGTTGCTGATGTGCGGCGGCTTGAAGGAGCCGTGGAGGTGGTAGCCGTCGGGGGTGGCTTCGATGAGGGCGACTTCGCCGCTTTGATAGCGGAAGACGAGTTGGCCGTCGGCATAGGCGATGGCGGCTGAGCCGTTGCCGGGGCCGCGTTGGTCGCCGCCCCAGACGATATTGCCGGTCAGCATCTCGATGCAGATCGGGAAGCCCTGGCCGTGCTTGCTGCCAAAATAGACGTAACCGTCCTTGAGAATCATCTGGCCGTGATGATTTTGGGCCTTGTCTGGCGGAATGAAGTACTGCTCCTGGCACTCGATCCCGTCGCCCTTTTTCACGAGCTTCACCAGGGCCGCGCCTGTGCCATAGCCGGTCGAGCAGAAGACGTAGTCGCCGCTTACCAGCGGCGTCGGAATATTCGCCGTGCGGTTAGCAATTTGGTTGTAGCTCCACAAAAACTTGCCGTCGCTGGCGCGGATACCAACGAGGCCTTTACCGACGAGTTGCACATACTGCTTCACGCCGCAAGCATTGGAAATCACGATCGACGAATAGCCAGCTTCCTGCTTGCCGCTGGCGCCAATGTCCGTCGGATAAGTCGTCCGCCAGATTTCCTTGCCCGTGTTCTTGTTAAGGGCGACCATCATGGCCTGCTGGCCGCCGGGCGTACAAACGACGCGGTCGCCATCGACCAGCGGCGACTCCGAAAAGCCCCAGTGCGGCGGCCGACCGCCGTATTCACTGCTAAAATCGTGCGACCAGAGTTCCTTGCCGTCGCTCGTCCGCAGGCAGACGATTTTTCCCGGCGAAGCGACGACATACAGCCGGTCGCCATCGACAGTGGGCGTCGAACGGGAGCCGCCGTGGTCGAAATTCGGCACCGAGCTGGTAATCGGCTGCGTCCAAATAACTTTACCGTCAGCGGCGCTGGCACAAATCACTGCCTGCGCGTCAGCCGTATCGCCCGTCGTATAAATCCGGTCGCCGACGATCGACAAGCTAGCGTAGCCGCTGCCCATGCCGTCGCTGGTCCAAAGCAGCTTGGGCGGCTTGGCGTTCCAATCCTTGATGAGTCCCGTGTCTGGAGAGATGCCGTCGCGGGCCGGCCCGCGCCACTGGGGCCAGTCCACGCCGTTCTTGGCGCCTCGAATTGGGGCATCTGCGCCGCTAGCACTTCCCTCAAAAAGAACAGCGAGCCCGCTGTCACTGCCGGCAGCAACAAAAAACAAGCCACTAAGGAGCAACGCGTATAGAATGGAAGCGCGGGACATCTTTTGAGCGACTCCGTGAATCTCTGTTCCGCCAATAGGTGAGTTATAGCGACTGCGATTGGCGAGGCTGCAGCCGCAAAGAGGTACTTTCACTTTACCGAGGCGTCAAAAATCGAACAAGTCGCGGAATTTGCCTGCGCGGAACATCCGGCCCGACACGAAGAGTCGGCACATGGCGGACGACAGCCAGGAGCGGCTTTAAGCAAACCGCCGGATTCGTTTCGCCAGTTAGACCGCAAGAACGGTCTCTTGCGACCGTCTAAACCGCGTGGTTCGGCACGACTGGACAAAGTTTCTAAAGTCGCTTGCCCTGCTAATACGAAACTAACCTTCGGAAGACGTGTGTTGTGCCAGTTGCTACGCGCAATTTTCACAGCACATGCCTTCAAGGGGGGAATCTGCTAGAGCGGCTCTTATCAGCCGCTGCCGAGCCTGCTAGCCGCTGGACCCACTGCGGCTGCGCTCTCTTGGCCAGCACCTTCCTCCCGCGTTCGCCGACGCCGAGTATCGGTGCTGGATGCAATCCGGCGAGGTGCACGGGACCGGCAGCCCTTGACAAGTTCGCTTGAAAAGTGGCTTGCCCGAATTCCGCGCTCTTCCGCCGCTAGCCGGATGCCCTAGCTGCCGATGTTGTTCGTATGGCGAGATTTTTCGCGAACGGATTCGCGGCGAATCGAACCAACAACCCAAGCACAGGACGTTCAGCCCCGACGACAAAAGGTTTGTGCAGACAGGCCGACCCAGGACCCAAATGCCGGCAAGAAGGACCGCCGCCGGCCAGGCCCAAGAGCACGAATCCCCGGGGACAAGCTTTCGTTTACGGCCTCCTCACCGTGGACGAAGCGGCAACGAAAACAAGAGAGCGAATTGGAGAGCCTGCGATGAAGGTCTTCACTACTGGACAGGTCGCCAAGATCTGTAAAGTGGCCCCCCGCACGGTCAGCAAGTGGTTTGATTCCGGTCGCCTCAAGGGCTACCGCATTCCCGGCTCGCAGGACCGTCGCATTCCCCGCGAATACCTGATCAAGTTCCTGAAAGAACACGGGATGCCCCTTGGCGACCTCGAAGACGAGGCAATGGCCAAGGTGCTGATCGTGGCTCAGGACCAAATCCTGATCGAAAACCTGCGGCGCGAGCTGCCGGTCGAACGTCAATTCAAAGTCGGCGTCGCAGCCAGCGGCTTCGAAGCCGGCATCCAAGCGGAAAGCTTCCATCCCGATTGCATCATCGTTGATTTTTCAATCGGCCGCGTGGAAGCTCTGCAAATCTGCCAGAACCTGCGGAAGAACGTGGATTTTGGCGAGACGATCCTGATCGCGCTGTTGCCGGACGACGGCAGCCCGCTATCGTTCGATCGTTCCGCCATCAACGAGACGTTCAAGAAGCCGTTCGACGCCAAGCTCTTGGCCGAACGTCTCCGCACGCTCATCGGCAGCCGCAAGGAATTGGTCTAACGACCGTAGGACAGGCCCTGGGCCTGTCCCACAATTTGAAAAGCTCAAAACCGCCGCGAGATGATCGCGGCGGTTTTTTGTTGCGCGAGCGGCAGCGCCGCCGAGTCGTCAAAAAAGGGATTGAATCTCTCCCGCCGCGCTGTCAAATTAATAAAGAATATTCTGCCGCTAAGCTGGGAATTTCCTATTCTGGAGTCCTGCCGTGCTTCGACGAGTTCCGAATCTACGTCGCGGCTTCACGCTCGTGGAGCTGCTCGTTGTGATCGCGATCATCGGCGTGCTCGTGGCGTTGCTGTTGCCAGCCGTCCAATCCGCTCGCGAAGCGGCCCGCCGCATGTCGTGCTCGAATAACCTGAAGCAGCTCAGCCTGGGGCTGCACAATTACGAAGATACGCATAAAACGCTGCCGCCATCCGGAATCGACTCCAATCAAATGTCCTGGGTCGTCCTGCTCCTGCCCTATTTCGAGCAAGGCGCTCTCTATAACCAATTCAATTTCAACAAGGGCTCGTGGCAAGCCTTCAACCGCACAACATTAGTCCAAGGCGTCCGCATTAAGGCGATTATCTGCCCTGACCTCACGACCAAGGCCGACAGCTATTCGAATTTCGCTACGACGCCGGACGAATCGACCGTTTCTGCGCTGCACTATTACGCTGTCCTCGGCCCCAACGGTCCCGTTGGCAGCAACACCGGCCAAAGCTATCTGGTCCAAGGCATTGCCAATCAAGGATTTGGCGTCTGTGCCAATCAAGGCGCCTTCGGCCAGGGCGTGATCGTCAGCTCCAACGTGATTCCCACCAACAACCCGCTTCGCACTTTCACCGACGGCACGTCCAACACCCTCATGCTCGGCGAAATGGCCTGGCCTAAGTACCTTTACTGGCGACCTTGGACCCGCGGCTACTATGCCGACAGTCGCGGCACCCTACTCTATGCCAGCCGTAATGTCACGAATCCGATCAACTCCAAGCTTTCGGATCCTTGGAACGACGCTTCGTTCGGCAGCTTGCATCCGGGCGGCGCAATGTTTAGTCGGGCCGATGGCTCAATTCACTACGTTCGCCAAAATATCGACATGCCCACCTACCGCGCCCTCGCCAGCCGCGACGGCGGCGAACCGATCGCGAATGACGACTAATTTTAAAAGAATGGTAAACGCTGCGACGCTCAGTCCGAAGCGGATCGTCGCGCTGTCCCGTATCTTGCCACTTGTATTTCTCGCCGGCTGCTCCTCTGGCGAACGTACGTTTCAGCTTTCCGGCGCCATCACCTACGACGGCAAGCCTGTCCCCGCCGGGCACATCATCTTCGAGCCTGACACCAACTCCGCCAACAACGGCGGCTCCGGCTTCGCCAAAATCAAAGATGGCCATTACGACACCCGCGTTCTCGACGGCCGCGGGGTCGTCGGCGGCCCGCACGTGGTCCGCATCTATGGCACCGACGGCATTCCCCGCGGCGAACTGCTCAACGGCATTCCAATTTTCCAGGAATACATGACGACGGCCGACCTGCCGAAGAAAACCGGCACAGTGGATTTCGCCGTACCGAAGAAATAGCAATCGTCACACCGGTTTCAGGCCCAGCGCAACTGCGGCTTCTTCCGGGCTTCAACACATTCGCGCAAGTACATATTGATCAGGTTCTGATACGAGATCTGCGATTCGGCGGCCAGTTGCTTGAAGTAGTCGATCGTGTCCTTATCGATCCGGATCGTGATTTGCGTCTTCAGCATCCGACTGTACGGATTCTTCTTGGACTTACTGAAATCGTATTCTTTTCTCATGACAAGAAATCCTCGTATTGCTTGCGTTCCTTCTTGGTGGACTTTCGCGCCGAAATCAAGCGAACCTCGGCATCGTTGGCACGATCGCAATGGCAAACGAGGAGAATTCGCAGCTTGGAACTCATGCCCAACAGAACGAACCGATCTTCGTCGTCGGAGTGATCCGGATCATGTTCTAGCCTGGCGTTCTCATCGTAAAAAATCGTCCGTGCCTCGTCGAACGACACGCCATGCTTCTTTTCGTTGATCACGGCCTACGCCGGATCCCATGTGAATAGAAGCTTCTTCATGGGACAGTGTAATTATACCATAATTATAGTTACTGGGAATACTAACTCATTCCCGGTTGGCCTGGGGCATGTCACAATATACGAGTTCTTCCCACACCTTCCATCGCATGATAATTCCGCTGCCATCCCGCCCCGAACTCCTCGCCCCCGCCGGCGACTGGGACTGCGTCCGCGCGGCGATCGAAAACGGCGCCGACGCCGTCTATTTCGGCCTCGATACTGGCTTCAACGCTCGAGCCCGGGCCAAAAACTTCGATGTCGCCGACCTCCCCCGGCTGATGACGGACCTCCATCGCCGCGGCCTCAAAGGCTACGTCACGCTGAACACTCTCGTTTTTACGAGCGAGTTGCCGGAAGTCGAAACTCTCGTGCGTCAGATAGCCGCCGCGGGTGTCGATGCCCTCCTCGTCCAAGATCTCGGCCTCCTCCGCCTCATTCGCGCCATCTGCCCCGATCTGTCGATCCACGCCAGTACGCAGATGACGCTCACCAGCAGCCAAACGATCGCGGCTATTGCAGAACTCGGCGTCAATCGCGTGGTGCTGGCCCGCGAATGCTCGCTCGACGAAATTCGCCGCATTCGCCGCGAATGCGACATGCCGCTGGAAGTGTTCGTCCACGGCGCGCTCTGCGTCGCCTATTCGGGCCAATGCTTAACGAGCGAATCGCTCGGCGGGCGCAGCGCTAACCGCGGCCAATGTGCCCAGGCTTGCCGCCTGCCCTACGACCTCATCTGCGACGGCCGCGACGTTGATCTCGGCGAACAAAAATATCTGCTCAGCCCGCAAGACCTTGCCGCCTACGATCTGATTCCCGAGCTCATCGACGCTGGCGTCTGCAGTTTCAAAATCGAAGGCCGCCTCAAAACGCCCGAATACGTCGCGAACATCGTCAAGCACTACCGGCAGGCCATCGACGCCGCCCTCGCGGCCAAGCCAATCGAGTTTTCGCCGCAAGACGTCGAAGAAATGGAACTCTCCTTCTCCCGCGGCTTCTCTCCCGGCTGGCTCAACGGCTGCGACCACAAGATGCTCGTCCCCGCCACCAGCTCCTCCAAACGAGGCATACTCCTCGGCCACGTCCGCGGCACTCGCAAGAACCGTATCACCGTCGAATTGGCCAACCATGCCATTAAACGAGGCGACGGCGTCTCCTTCGACTGCGGCAAGCCAGTTGATGACGAACAAGGCGGCCGTGTTTATGAAGTGTTTCAAAACCACCATTCTTTGACTGAACCGGTGTCAGCTGGGCTTGTCGAGCTTGCGTTTGCTCACGGCGCAATCGATTTTGTTGCGATACAGCCCGGCATGCGCGTCTGGAAAAACGACGACCCCGAACTCACCTCCCGCCTCCGCAAATCCTTCACCTCTGCCGACCCCCAGCGCCGTACGAACGTCGATCTATCCATCCGTGCCGCAGTCGGCGAACCCTTAACAATCTCCGCGACCACCGAAACTGGCCTCCATTTCGATCTAACGTCCGAACAATCCTGCGCCGACGCCCAAAAGCACCCCCTCACCGAGCAAATCCTCCGCGATCAACTCGGCCGCCTCGGCGGAACGCCCTTCGCCCTCCGCAACCTCACGGCCGAAATCTTTGGCCGCCCGATGCTGCCTTTCAGTCTTCTCGGGCGCCTCCGCCACCAACTCGTCGAGCAGCTCGAACAGCTTTCCGTAGCGCCGCCTCCGCGAACAGTTGCAACAGAACCCGTTCTGCCGACGCTTCGCGCCTCGCTAACTCGAAGCGCGAGCGAGGGGTTGGCAACCAATCCGACACTCACCATCCTCAGCCGCTCCCTTCCCCAACTCCGCGAACTCCTCGCCGCCGGTATCAAACATCATTACGTGGACTTCGCCGACATTCGTGAATATCGCGACGCCGTCGAAATAGCACACGAACACGACGCCACCATCTTCCTCGCCACGCCCCGCATTCAAAAGGCCGACGAGCTCGGAATCTTCCACGCGTTAGCCAAACACAACGCCGACGGCATCCTCGTCCGCAATCTTTCCGGCCTCCGCTTTTTCCGCGAACGCGAAATTCCCGTCATCGCCGATTTCTCGCTCAACGCCGCCAACGAGCTGACGGCCCAATACCTCAGCGAACAGGGCGCGGCAAAGATTACGCCCTCCTACGACCTCAATCGCGATCAACTCCTTGACCTAGTCGCCGCGGTCCCGCCCCACTGGCTCGAAGTCGTGATCCACCAGCACATGCCCATGTTCCACATGGAGCACTGTGTCTTCTGCGCCGTCCTCTCGCCGGGCACGAACAAAACCAACTGCGGCCGCCCCTGCGATACACACCAGGTCAAGCTGCGCGATCGGCTGGGAATGGAGCACCCGCTTACCGCCGATGTTGGCTGCCGGAACACGCTCTTCAACGCGACGCCGCAATCTGCCGCCGAGGTTGTCCCCGAATTGCTCGCCCGCGGGATCAAAAACTTTCGGATTGAGCTGCTTGATGACCAGGGCCCACGGCTGACAGAGTTGGTCCAACTCTATCAACGCCTTTTGGCCAGCGAAGCGACGGGCAAACAAGTTTGGACACGCCTCAAAGCTACCAACCGCGTCGGTATTACCCGCGGCACTCTGGAAGAGCGGCGACATCCGCTGGCGATCGTTTGAGATACGCGAGACAGTAGGTGTGAGCGGCTAAGGCTTGGCCGCGGGTAACTCGTCGCCATCGTGGATGTAGGCGGGCGGGACATAGAAGTTCAGAGTGACGAGCTTGCCGCGGCCGGTGCTTTTGATCTCGTGTTCATCGCCGCGTTCGATAAGGAGGAGCGTGTTGGCTTTAAGCGGATATTTTTTTCGATTGATGGTGGCCTGACCGGTTCCGGAAACGACGAAGAGCCATTGGTCGGCGCCGCGATGCCTATTTCCAGGGCCGCCTTCGGATTCGCCCGGCGGGAGAACCATTTCGGCGGCTTGAGAATGCTTGTTACCCAGGACGACTCGGAAATCACTCGTGAGGAGGAGTTGTTTGCGTTTCATAGCTGGCTTGCTCTGGCTCAATGATTCGTGACGTCGCCCACGCGGTGGGCTTCTAGTTTTTTTTGTAGCAATGCTTGTTCCTCATCGGTCATTTCCGGGCAAGCGGTTTTTAGCATTTCGAGGTAGCGATGGACTTCGTCGTCGGTGTTGGGAAAGCCGATGTTTTGGCCGGCGTCGCCGGAATCGGCGAGCAATGCACCGTGAGAATCGACGATCGTGTAAGCCGGGACGCCGCGGTCATTGCCGCGTTCATGGTACATTTGCTGCGCGCCGACCATTGCATCGATAGGGAGCATGACGACGATGAAGTACTTGTCGAGCAAGCGGGCGACGTCTTCGTCGGCGTGATAATCTTCGAGCTGATGGGACCAGAAGTCGTTTTCGGTGAACAGCAGGAAGACGGGTCTCTCGACGATTTGAGCCTGATCAAGGGCATCAGAAACAATCTTGTGGGCCTGCGGCGCATCGGTGAATGTTGGCTGGGTGAATGGCCAGCAGCCGGCATGCAAGGCCATCAAAAGGACAAGCGGCAGCGAAAAACGTCTCATCTCGGTGTTTTCAGCACACCCAATGCCCATGGAACGAGTCACACTCATCAGCCCTTCGCGGTACAATGCCAGCCATCGGCGAATTGATATACGTTTCCCACAATTCTAAACCATGACGGACAGCGCTGTAGCATTGCCACCGGCTACGACGGCGGTCAAGTTCTTCAATCGTGAGCTGAGCTGGCTGGAGTTTAACCAGCGGGTGCTGGATGAGGCCCGCGATGAGGCGTTGCCGCTCTTGGAGCGGTTGAAATTCCTGGCGATCACGGCGTCGAATCTCGACGAGTTCTTCATGGTTCGCGTGGGCGGGCTGTCGCTGCTGGTTGAGAAGGGAATCGCGACGCCTGATCCGGCCGGGATGACGCCGACGGAGCAACTGACGGCGGTTCGCAAACGCGTCCATGAAATGGTCGATCAGCAGGAGGCGTGTTTTTTGGAATTGGAGCAGAAGCTGGCGGAGGCCGGCGTTCGCCGCGTGCGCGGGCAGGATTTGACGGAGCGGCGGGGCAAGGCGGTCGAGCAGGTTTTTGAGAGCGAGATCTTTGCGGTGATGACGCCACGGGCAGTGCGGAGCGGCGATGACTTTCCGCTCTTGGTGAATCAAATGTTGCACGTGGCGGTGCATTTGGCTGCTGATGGCACGAGCGACGGTCAGCCGCGACTGGCGATCATTCCGCTGGGGCGTGCATTGCCGCGGTTTTTTACGCTGAGTGGCGGGGAGCGCGGTTATTGGTTCGTGCTGTTGGAAGATATTGTCGTGCGGATGGTACACCGGTTTTTCCCTGGGGAGAAAGTGCTGGGGAATGCGGTGTTTCGGATTACGCGCAACGCCGATTTTTCGCTGCGCGATGACCTGGCGACGGATCTGCTGGCCGGGATGGAGGGAGTTCTCAGCGCCCGAAAACATGGCGACTGCGTGCGGTTGGAAGTGGCGGCGGATGCCGACAAGAAGGTGCTTGCGAGCTTGAAAGCGGCGCTCGAAGTCAACGACGAGGACATTTTTCGGACTGCGGCGCCGCTAGATTTGGCGGCCTTCATGCCGCTAGCGGATTTGGCCGGTTTTGACGCGCTGAAATATGAGCCGTGGCCTCCCCAGCCTTCGCCGGATGTGGAGCAAGGCACCAAGATGTTTGACATCATCGGGCGGCAGGATGTGCTGCTCTATCATCCATACGAGTCGTTCGATCCGGTGTTGCGGCTGATCGAGGAGGCGGCGGCTGATCCGGACGTGCTGGCAATCAAGCAGATTTTGTATCGCACGAGTCGCAAGAGCCCGATCGTGACGGCGCTGGCGCGGGCGGCGCAGCGGGGCAAATATGTGACGGTGATTGTGGAGCTGAAAGCGCGGTTCGACGAAGCTCGCAATATTGAATGGGCGCGGAGCCTGGAAGAGCAGGGCGTGCAGGTGATTTACGGCGTGAAGGGGCTGAAGACGCACGCCAAGACATGTATTATCGTGCGCCGCGAGCCGCATGGCG
>DASXLL010000220.1:0-18935 GCA_036496265.1 Pirellulaceae bacterium
GCGCCGGTGATGCCCAGCCACGTTGGCGCCCCGCCGAGAACCGTCTGATCGGCAATCGTCGCAAACGTGGGCGAGCCGTCGAGCATGGCCCGCGGCTCCAGCGGCTCAAACGCCGTTCCGAGCCGCCGTGGCCGGCTAAATGGATTCGACCGGCGGCCGCTGGACGAGCCGCGCGCGGCCTGCCGCCGCCTGAAGAGTTGTGCGAAGCGTTGAAACGACGAGCGAAGGTACGATGAGCGCGAGCGAGCCATGAAAAACCAAGCCTGCTTCAAAAAATGCCGCCCGGCGCGGTCACAATAAGTCCGTCGCGACACGCGGGGCCGAAATTGCATCACCGCACGCTAAAGAAGCAGCGCGCGGTCTGTTCCTGTCCTGTTTGGACGCAGGTGGACGAATTGCGTCACATTACGATTTTGGCGGAATAGTTTTTGCCCAGCAGGATCTGGCCTCAGTCATTAAAGCCCGGAAAATAAAGGACTTAGATCGTTGGATCGCCGCAGTTTTCATGCGTTGAAGATCGCTCTATCGCGCCCACAGCCGCGGCGATATTGCGTGCGGCTATTCGCCAAAAATCGCCTATGCCGGCTGTTACGCCGCCCTTCTTCGGGATGCTGGCAACGGGATCACTTTTTGAGTGCCTCGTCTAAGAACTCGAACATTGCCTTCGTCGCCGCATCGTCCGGCCGGCCGATGTCGGCGTTGACCTTGTTATGTGTCGTCTCGCGGGCGCCGAAAACCCTCACCGGCACACCCGCTTCCTTCAGCACGGCCCCCAGCCGCTGGGCCTGGGCCGTCGTATCCGGATGATTGGCAACGTGCAGAATGAAGAACGGCGGAATGCCTTTGCCGCTAGCGACGTGAGACACGGCCGAGAAATCGCGATGTTTCTCCGGATCGTTGCCGAACTTTTCACGATGCCCATTCTTGGCTTGCGGCTCGCCATGCACGCGCCGGCGAGTTTCAGCCGTCTCGATGATTGCGGGTACATCGTATGTGTCGCCATCGACCGGTACGCAGGCCTTAATGATCGACAAATCGAGTCCCTCCGCCTTCAAATACCGCTCGTCGATCGACACGATCGCCGCGAGCTGCGCGCCGGCCGAATGTCCCATCACCAAGAGTCGCTTAGGATCGCCGCCGTACTCGGCGATATGGTCGTGAACCCAATGGATCGACTTGGCGATGTCGCGAATGATCGTGCCCATATCGACCTCGGGCAGCAGCCGGTAATTTGTTGAGACGAATACGAATCCTTTGTCCATGAAAGCTTGCGGCTTAATCTGCACGCCGGTCTTATCGCCCTGCTGCCATCCACCGCCGTGAATCCAAAACACAACCGGCGCGTTCTTCGCCCCCTTTGGCGAATACACATCCAGCACGTGCCGCTCATGGCCGTCGGCGGCATACCGGATGTTGCTTTGAACGTCCTGGGCGTTGGCAATGAAAGTGAACGCCAGAGAGAGGGCACCCAACACAAGGACTTTTTTGCTGACCATAAATGACTTCCGAAAAAGTATGCGGCCAAACATTTGAAGCGCGTTCAAAATAGCTGTTGAGATAGGCACGTGCCAGTCTGACGCAGCAAATTGTCGAGACGAACGCAAGGCTCGCTTAGCCTTTTTCGTCTGATTCCTTCGTCAACAGCCGATCCAGAGGCGGTCGTTTGAGATGAGCCGTCGTTGCTTGCTGATAAGCATATGCCAGCGTCAGCAGGTCTGTCTCGCCGAACAACTTTCCGGTAAACGTGATGGTGCCCGGCTGATCATTTTTGCCTTTGTCACGAAGGCCATCGGGCACGACGACGGTCGGATGGCCCGTGAGATTCGTCAGCGTAAGGTCGTCGCCGCCGACGTAGGCGTCGATCCCAGCCATCGTCTGCTCCATTTCCTGCATGACCAGCGTGCGAATACGACAGGCGCGTAAATATTCGACGGCTGGCACGAACTGGCCGGTGCGAAAGGTATTACCCCACCGGCCGATGCCATCGTGAACGTCCGCTCGCGTCAGGTCATCGAACGCGGCGGCCGCCTCCGTATTTAGGATCAGCGTCAGCGGATTAAACGGATATTTGTCGGGCAATTTGATCGGCGTCAGTTTCACGCCCAACTCCGCCAATTTTCCCTTCGCGAGACGCTCTTCCGCGGGCCGATCACCTTCGAAATAACCGACTTTGAACGTCGAAATGTCGCGCTGCGGCGGCCAGGCGAACGGACGATTGACCGCAGTGACGTCGTGCGGATCGGTGCCGTGTATCGCCCCAAAAATGAGCGCACAGTCCTCGATCGAGCGCGCGATCGGCCCGACTTTGTCCATGCTCCAGGAAAGCGTCATGCAGCCGTAACGGCTGACGCGGCCGAACGTCGGCCGCAGTCCACTGGCCGAGCAGCGGCGGCAGGGGGAGATAATGCTGCCGAGCGTTTCCGTGCCGATGGCAAAGCCAACCAGGCCCGCCACGACTGAGGCGGTGGAACCGGCCGATGAGCCGCTCGAGCCTTCGTCGGCGTTCCACGGGTTGCGCGTCATGCCGCCAAACCATTGGTCGCCGAGGGCGAGCGCCCCTACGGTGAGCTTCGCGATCATCACCGCGCCGGCCTCTTCCAGCCTCCGGGCAACCGTGGCCTTAACGTCCAGCTTTTGATTTTGATAATGGCCAGAGCCCCAAGTCGTGGTATAGCCCGGCCAGGCGATGATGTCTTTGGCCCCCCAGGGGATGCCATGCAGCGGTCCCCGGTAACGGCCGGCAGCCAGCTCTTTATCCGCGCGCTCGGCTTGTTGGAACGCCACTTTCTCGGTCAGCGTCACCACGCACTTGAGCAGCGGATCATATTTCTTTAGCCGAGCGAGATACAGCTTCGTCAGCTCGACGGAAGAAATTTGCCGCGTGCGAACAAGCGCGGCGAGTTGCGTGACGGGCAAAAACGCGAGATCGTCGTCGGAGTCTGGCTTGCCTGGTGCGGCGGAGACAATCGGCCGGACCAAATCCCGGCGGACATCCGCAACCGATTCCTGGGGCGGCGCGGCAAAGAACGAAAGGGCAGGGGGGACGCTGTGGTCCAGCTCAACCTTGCGCAGCGCCTCGAACCGCCGCTGATCGCGCTCGACGCTTTGCGTGATCGCCTGGCGGTCGTCTTCGGATAGCTGAATTCCTGCGATCCACTCAGCCTGTTGGATCAACTCCGGCGTGACGCGATTGGCTTGCTCTGCCTGCCAGGCAAGGGCCCGCTGAAACGCAGCGCTGCCGATGCCAAGGCTGCTGAGCGATGTGAGGACCTGGCGGCGAGTGAGCGTTTGCATGGTGGCAGCATACACTGCCCCGTGCGTCGTTTGCAGAGTTCGAGTTAGTCGGCCACTTCATCGCCCATCGAAGTTCGGCCTTTGCGATCACTGAGACGGCCGAGCTTGTGATCGAGTTGATGAACGAGCTTGCCCAGCGCTCCATCGATCGCCTGGTCGAGATTGGCGCCGTTTGCGCTGGCGGCCAACGGCGGGAGGCCGGCGAGGCGGGCCTCGATGGTGCAGCGCTTGTCGTTATCCCCGCTTTTGTGGCTGTTTTCGTCAGCCAAGTGGACTTCCACCCGCTGAAGCTGCGGCATAAAGCGACGCAGCGACTCGGTAACGGTCGCTTCGACGTCGCGCGCCAGGTTTTCCCCCGCGTGAATGTGATTGTCAGTCGTGATGTGAACGAGCATGTGTGTTGACCTTTCCAGGAACAGTGTCGCTACGTGCGGCGATTGCTTCAAGATGGGCCGTGGTTGCTGGCGAGAACGCGATTAAGAGTTGGATGGCGTTGTCGAAGGCAAAGGGGATTGAACAGCGCCGCTCGCGGCTATCGGAAATTGCCCGAAGTGGGGCCGTGCCGGCCTTTGTCCGGAACCACGGCCCTCATCCCCCGAAGCGCTGGATGGTTGTTGCGATTCGACAGACACTGCCGCCGGCCGCAGGAATTGTGCTAATTCCTCCAGGTGTTCAATCGTCTGAGTGAGCGATGTGGCAAGGTAATCCGTTCCGCTCGCTTGCCAATCATCAGCGTTTTCAAGTGGTTGCGACCCATTCCATCTGCCAAGCATGATTTTCTGGTCGGGGAAGCGACCGCGAACACGTTTGCACAAATGCCGCGCATGTGCCAGGCCGCCGTCGGGTAACGTAACGATAAGCACGGCAGCCGGCCGCCGCTCACCGACGATTTCGAGCACCTCCGAGACCAGTCGTTTCGATGAGACAACTTTAACCCGAAATTTCGCTGAGTCGATGATTTGCTCGAATAGCGCGAGTGCCGCGCTGTCGGCCTCGTCTTGGGCGGGGCAGGCGACAATCGACAGCGGCTGACGTGACTGCGGTTCATCTGCGTGCTCGGAGCCGGCTGAGGCGGCAAAATCTTGATGCTCGGCAATCGTCCGAATTGCGGCCAGGACGAAATGATAGTCATCACCGGTCAAGCGCCCTGCGCGCACATCCTGCCGGGCATGAATGATCACGGGCACGAGCACCTGATCGCAAAGCTCGACCGGTGAGCTACCGGCCGCTCGCTCGCGCACGATTTGCGCCGCTTCATCCTCGTCCCGGGCCAGCAGCCGCTGATAGACGTTTACGTCGGGCGTCAAAACCGGCTCATCACCCAGCAGCACGTCGATGAACTTCAGTCCCGGCACGTACTTACCCAGCACCACCAGGCACATCGTCAGCGGTGTGGCCAGCATCAGGCCCACCGCGCCCCACAGCCAGGTCCAAAAGATAATCGCGATCATCCAGGCCGCCTGTGAAACGCCGATGCTTTGACCATACAGCCACGGCTCGATCACCAGGTTTGCGAAGAATTCGACGACAATGAACAGCGCCACGACAGACAGCGGCTGCGTCCAGCCTTCCGAGACGAGCAAGCTCATGCCGATTGGCAGGCTGCAGGCAATCCAGGCGCCCAAATAGGGGATGTAACGCAGCAATCCGCCGGCAAAACCCCACAGCGCCGCATGCGGAACACGGAGAGCAAACAAGCCGAGCGCGATCGTGATACCAAAGCCGGCGTTCACAAAGAACTGAGCCAGCAAATACCGGCTAATCCGGCGGCCCGCGTCGTCGAGAGCCTTCGTCGTCAATGTCAGATGGCCGCGGCCGACCAATGCCAAAATCCGGCTCCGCAGATCGGAGCGGAAAATAAGCAAATAGACGACGAGCACGATTACGAGGCCGGCTGTGAGCACTGGCTCGGCGACAGGCTGCACGCTATGTAGCAGTCCCGCCACGCGGGAGACGGCAAACTGCTCCGCAACTCGAACCGTGATGGCATTGTCCTGCGGCGCTGCTTGCTCAGTTGTTGAACTGCCCGTCGCCGCCGCCGTTACTTCATGCACGAACTGTTGCAAGTTCACCAACACCGATCCGCTGCTGTTCTTCCGAACTTCCGTAACGCGCTTGGCAACGTTGTCTTGGTACGTCGGCAGCTCAGCGATGAGCTGGACGACCTGCGAACCCACCAACCACATGGCGCCGCCGAGCACCACCGTGGCAAAGCACACAACCAAGAGGACAGAAGGCGTTCGCGGCACTCCCCGGCGCTGCAGCGCAGCGGCGGCGGGGACAAGCATGAATGTAATGAGCACGGCCAGAGCGATCGGAATCAGAACGGGCCGGGCCCAATAGAGGCAGGCGACCGTCAGCACGAAAAATGCGAACGTCGCCAGGCGAGGTATGGCTTGCTGCCAGGCGGAGAATTTCGCACGCGCCGAAGACATGAGACGGACCTTCCCTGTTGCCGCGAAGCGATTTGGCGGCGTGCGATTTAAATCCTGTCGTCGGATCAATTACCAGGGCTTGAGCTTCCAGCCCAGAATGAAGCCGATCCCAAAGCAAGTCAGCGCGGTCACCTCGGGGTTTTCGCGGACATATTCGCGAAGGTACGACATCAAATCGTCGAGTGGCCGCAACTCGTGTTCTTCCTCATGCCGCGAATTCGGTTCGGCCTCGTAGCCAATGTCAGTGCGGGAATCCATTGTGATTTCCTTATGGTTGGATGTGATTCGCGACTAAAACCGTCCGGTTGGCATGGGCAGCGGACCGCCTCGCTGCGGCGGCGACTTGCCCAGCCGGCGCAGCGTCTCCTTGAACCATTGCCGATTGCGGCGCCATTCGGCCAGTGAGCGATCAAAAACGTGAATATTTCTTTGGACGGCAATGCACGCCGGGATTGCCAAAATGCAGGCGAGGACCAAACCCGTGGCCAGGGCAATGGCAAAGCTCACCGGCAGTGAGAGCGTTGTATTCGCCGCGATGATCAGGGCTAACATCGCCAGCCCGATCGGCACGCAGCCCAAACCAATCGCCGCGCCCATCGCGATCATCATCATTTCCAGGAGCAACTTGGCCGTTCCCTCTCGACAATCGATGAGCACGAGTTTGCCTTGCAGCTCGGCGAGAGTTGCCATGTCGTGCAGGAGTTCCGCCGTACTACGGGCGACGGCTCGGGGCGGCAGTTCGCGCGCGGTGGGCTCCATTTCATCTGCGGCGTTTATTTGCGCTTGATCCACCATGCGATGGCAACTCCTACCAAAAATGCGGTGGCGAGCGCCGCCGCAGGATATTGACGAATGAAGTGTTCCGCGGGCTTCGCTATCTCATGAATATCTTGGCCCGTGACAAGAGGCCGGGCGGCCGTGTTGCCGTGGCCATTCGAGCGCGACTTGCCCAGCCGCAAAAAATCGAGAGCTTCGTCAATCATGGTGTCACTCCTCCGGCCCGACCGTTGGAATGGGCCTGCGGCGGGGCAAATGCTTGCGCAAGTTGTGCCGTAACGATTTTCAGGCCGCCTTGCAGCAGCGTCGCGGCCGCCAGGCCGAGCAATTCGCCAAACACGCCGCCCCGCTTCCGCGGCACTTTCCCGCCCGTCGCGCCGTCGGTCGTGTTCACAAACAGCTTGTGCTTTTTGGCGAGCTCAATCATCGCTTCCGCATCGGGCCGCATGATGACAGCCCGCTGGGGAACAACCAAATAACCCGCGGCGAGGGCAGCCCCGACGCACAGCCAAGGATAGGCGCTAACATATGTAGATAAATCAGCCATTTTGTTGGCGCTTTCGACGATCTCATGAACGTCGTCGCGCAACTCGGCCCGAATCTCGCGCATCTGGCGCTGAACTTCGTCCGCGTCATTCGAGGCAGCGGAAGAATTTCCCTGGATCATGCTCGCACCGATTTTCTGGCGTGTTTTTGCGACTTTGAGCAGTCCCAAGAGACGGCCGCAGACGTTCTACGAGGTGTAGTGCTGGGCATACTGCTGGAATTGCTTGAACATCAAGGGCGACATCACGTGACTCAGCGCCTCAAACGCTTGCCGCTTCATCTTTTCGGTCATTGTCGGCTCTTCGATCGCTTCCATCAGCGTGCTGCAGACCGCCTGGCTCAGCAGAACACCAACGCCGATGCCGACGCCGAACATTAACAGCATTGACGGCAAAGGATGCTCTTTGACCATATCGGCCGGGCGTTCCATCGCCTCGCGAAATTGATCGGCCACGCGATTCACCGGTTGGGCAACCATGTTTTGCTCCTTATCAAGTTGAGGGGGATTCACAGACCGCAATCCGGCCGCATTTAGCGGCTACGAAGTGTGAGGCCCAGAATCACACCGACCAGCATGCCGACGCCGAAACAGACCGCGGCCGATTCGGCCGGACGATCCTTGATCATTTCTTCGGCCTCTTGATACCGTTGGCGCACCTGCTCGCTAGCTTCGCCATAGCCGCGGCGAACATTGTCGGCCGCCTGCTTCGACCGTTCTTGCACGGTTTCCATTGCCTGCTGAGCATATTCGCGGGCCGAGTCAGCGGCTTGGCTGAACGTGCTCGCGCCGTTGGAGGTGGCTTGTTCCAAAAATTTCTCGATTCCGCTGCGGGCCTCGCCCGTCTTCCGCTGAATGAGGCCAATGAGTTGATCGACGTTGCCCTGCGCCGTTTGCAGGTCGTCGTTGGTAAGCTGGCCCCACTTTTCGCGGAGCTTGCCCTTGAGCTCGTTCCAGTTTCCTTGCAGCGTCTGTTGGTTGACCATCGCAAAACTCCTTTGTGGCGGTGAAATACCGCGTGCCGAGTGAAAAAATGAGGCCCAGGGGACTGCTCGGCGACGGCCTTGAAATTAGCTCGTCGCCCAGCAACGAAATGCTTCGCCGTTGCCGGTCGAAGCGGCTTTTTTCGATCAAGCTACTGGCGGTCGCCGCACGGCTCCCGTCAACGCGCTGACCAAGAAAAGCACCAGGAACACCACGAACAAAACCTGTGCGATCCACGCCGCGTTCGCTGCAATGCCGGAAAAGCCGAACACCGCCGCAATGAGCGCGACAATCAAAAAAGTTAAAGCCCAGTTCAACATGATGGTGGCTCCTTTCGCCGTTACGTCGCCGCGATGTGATTTGGTTATGGCGTTAAATTGCCTGCGGCGGCTGACACTCCTAGGATTAGCAATCCGGGTGCCAAGAATTGATTTTTTGGTCGGGCCGTGAAATCTGCCTGACCCGCGCAACGGTCAGCCGGTTGTGGTACAACAACTTACAGCGACCAGAAAACGAGCCGCCAACCAGCGAAACGCGCGATTCGCAGCCGCTTAGGGAACTGACGTGGCCGGGCCACGCTCAAATTAAGCGGTCACAATGATTGGGGGCCAAGCGAAAAGCGCCTCGCGTTTGGGGTCGGTACGGTTGCGCCCCCGAAAAGCGATGGCCCTTAACGCGCCAAGATAATTTTCACATTTCGCCGCCGACCACGCGTCGTTCTGGTGACAAATGGACCGAGGAGTGTCCGGCATGCCGCATTTGCTGGTGATCGACGATGATCGCAGCGTCCTTCCCTTGATTCGCTCGGCATGCAAGCACATCGAAATCGACGTGCAGTCCGCCGAGTCTGCCGAGGAAGGTCTGAAGCTGCTAAAGGCGGATCCGCCGCGGGTGCTGCTGCTCGACGTCATGCTGCCGGGCGCAAGCGGCCTCGAGGTGTTTGAAAAAATTCGCAAGCACGACGAGCGCCTCCCGGTCATCTTCATGACCGCGAGCGGCGAGAGCGACACGGCGATCGAAGCGATGAAGCTGGGCGCGCTCGACTTCTTGATGAAGCCCCTCGACGTAGCACGCATCAAGGCCCTCGTGGAGCAAGCACTCGAAATTCGCCGCCTGGCGGAAACCCCCGTCGAGTTGCCGGAATATAACCAGCCACCGGCCGGCGACAGCGAGTTAATTGGTCGCAGTCTGCCCATGCTGGAAGTCTATAAGGCGGTCGGCCGAGTCGCCCCCCAGACGGTAACGGTCCTCATTCGCGGCGAAAGCGGCACCGGTAAGGAATTGATCGCCCGCGCCATTTACCAGCACAGTGATCGCCGCGGCAAGCCATTTTTGGCAGTTAACTGCGCCGCTCTGCCCGAAACGCTGCTGGAAAGCGAGCTATTTGGCCACGAAAAGGGCTCGTTCACCGGCGCCGATCACCGTCGCATCGGCAAATTCGAGCAATGCAACGGCGGCACGATCTTTCTCGACGAAGTCGGCGACATGGCCCCGCTGCCGCAGGCGAAATTGCTGCGTCTGCTGCAAGAACAGCGCTTCGAGCGTGTCGGCGGCAATGAGACGATCAAGACCGACGTGCGGATCATCGTCGCCACGAACCGCGACCTCGAATCGATGATCGCCGAATCGACGTTCCGGCCCGATCTGTATTACCGGCTCAACGGATTCACGATCAAGGTTCCGCCGCTTCGCGAGCGCGGCGACGATCTATTGCTTTTGATTGAAGCATTCCTGTCGCGGTTCTCGCACGAGCTCAATAAGCCGCTGCAGCGCGTTTCACCCGAGGCATTAAAGACACTCGTCGAATATACCTGGCCCGGCAACGTTCGCGAATTGCAAAGCGTTCTCCGCAAGTCGCTCTTGAACACGACCGGCCCGGTGCTGATGCCCGAATTCTTGCCGGAAGAGATTCGCAATGGTTCGCCGTTGGCGGTGAACGGTCTCGGCGCGAGTTCCGATGGCTTGGCCAGCGACCTGGCTCAACTCGTACATAACCGATTAAACAGTTCCGAGAACCTGTACGGTGAATCGCTCGAATTTATGGAGCGATATGTCGTCACTCGCGTGCTGCAAACGACCGGCGGAAATCAATCGAAGGCGGCAAAAATTCTCGGCATCACTCGCGGCAGCCTCCGCAATAAGACGCACGCCCTCGGAATCAAGATCGGCCAGGTTGTCTCCAGCGGCGAGCCGGACGAAGAACCGGAAGAAGCCCTGAAGTAGTTTTCCCCGCTTCCGCACGCGCCTGTTTCGCCTGCTGCTTACTGCGGAAAATGGCCCAGGAGCATCAGAATCAGCACGATGGCCAACACCAATCCCAATCCGCCGCTGGGTGCATATCCCCACTGGCGGCTGTAAGGCCAGGCGGGCACAGCGCCCAACAGCATCAGGATCAAAACGATTAATAAAATGGTGCCTAACATGATGCTTCTCCTTTGCGGTTGTTAACTGCGTCATGCCTAGAGCAGGTTGCATGCCGTCTTGCTGGCTAATCGCCTAATCGCTTGCCAATGTTAGGTTTGTGGCGACGCGTTTACTCTTTCGCACTAAACTAAGCTGGCGCACCCGCTGCCGTGGCGCTTCGTTGCAAGCCAGATTCAGGAATAATGCGAGCGTTTAGGAAGTAGCGGCAGAGCAGCCGCAGGTCCGCAGCAAGTCTTCAAGCGCCGCAACGCCAACGGGCTTCGTCAAATGCTTATCAAAGCCGGCGGCGAGCGCTTCCTGGCGGTCGGATTCCTGGCCATAACCGGTGAAAGCAACGAGGTAGGGCTTCTTCGGCAGGTCCAGCTCCCGAATGCGGCGGGCCAGGTCGTAGCCGGACATCGCCGGCATGGCGATATCAGAAATGACGAAATCGGGTGCGAAGCTCGGCAATTGATCGAGCGCCGCCGCTGCCGAGTTGGCGGTTTGAACCTCCTGCCCCAGCTTCTCCAAAAGGCGACTCATCATATGGGTAGCCGATTGATTATCGTCCACGAGCAGAATCTTCAGCATCGGCAGCGATTCACCTGCTGGCGATGTGCTTTCAGCATTGCAAGCCGGTTTCGATTTCGCGTCGGCCGCGAAAGCTGCCAATTCTTCGATAAGCTGCGTGAATCGATCGAGCTGCTGCGTCATCATGCCGGCTAGTTGACGAATAAGGTCCGGCTGGTCTGGCTGAGTATTGATTAAATGCAAAGCCGTGGTAAACGCCGAGAGCGGATTACGCAGCTCGTGTACGATCTTGGCCAGCGGTTTTTTTTCCGCGGGAGCTGGCGCCTGTGGCGCCTCGCGGCGCACGTTCCCCTCAGGCTCGATCGATGGCGGCTCGCGGTTAGCCATGGATGCCTGCGTGGAATTTGTCGGCGAGCGCGGCGATTAACTCATCCAAGGATTCTTCCAACTCGCCGATTGCGGCGGGCAGTCCGCTCGATTGCCGCTGCTTGGCCAATCGTTCAACTTCGGCCGCCGCAGTCACGGCCCGCGCAGCACCAAAATTCGCGGCCAGACCCTTGAGCGTGTGCGACGCACGCTCCAGTCGCGGCGCGTCGCCTTGTTGATGCGACGACTGTACGGCGTCGAGCAAAGCTGGCGCGTCGGCTTTGAGCAACTCCGCCATCTCGTGAAACAGTTCCTCGTCGTCACCCATCCGATGCAAGGAACCAGCGTAATCGTAGATCGTGGACATGATCCGAGTATATCCTTGGCCACCCGGCATTTTCACCGCTAATCGAGCAATAGACCCGTGACAGACGCATTGCTCAATTCGTGCCAAACGTCTAGCGGCTACGATAAACCGCTTCGCCCGCGAGTCGATCCGTCGTATCCGCAGCTAGAAAGACTAATCCGAAACGCTTGTCTTTGTCCATCGTCGAGACCGCCAGCACTTTTCCTTTTTCGTCGGTCGTGACTTGGATCGGCATCGTTTCCTGGAGGTCTTCCAACCGCCCTGGTTTGCCGTTGACCGTTACCTTGGTCACCGCGTCGATGGAATAACTGTGCTCCTTGCCGCCGGTATCTTTCATCACCAGGCTATTATTGCTGGCCGAAACGACAGTCCCTTTTTTGATCAGCGGATCGCCGACCGGGCCGATTTCGATTGGGCCAGCCGGATGACTGGCCAGCGTGACGAATAATATGACGGTATACATAGCGGCCTCCTGGAATGGAAAGGTTGCCGCGGGTTTAAGTGCAAAAAAAGTGCCACCTGTGTTGCTTCGTTGATCGGTCGAGTGGTCGGTTTGGGGGAGAAACGGCGTTTCTGACGGCCCAAAAGCGATTCGTCACGACTATCCGCTGATTTTGACCTGTTCAGCATGGCCGGGGATGAACCAAGCTGGCTGGATGTGTTTTAGGGCTGCTCCTGAATGCGAATGCGGCGATATTCCATCTGACCGCGGTCACCTTCCAGGCCAATGGGGCCGGTTTCGGGCAGCTTCGCACCAGGAGGCCCGCCCCACGCTTCTTCCAGCACATCGCCGTTGCAGGTGCAGCGGGCGGCGCCGTCTTTGACGACGACGATCAGTTCGTTCCAGTCCTGGGGCTTATAGCCGGGCTTGCTATAGTTTGGGGGACCAGCGACGACGTAATCGCGACATTGGAGTTGGGGCTTGCGAATGAAGACGCCGCTGTCGGCGTTGGGCGTGGCGCGGAAATCGAGCTTGAGGGTGAAGTTTTTGGGGAACTCGCGGGTCGTCCAGATCTGAGCGATCTTTCGTCCTTCGGGCGGCGTGGTGACGACGAGGCGGCCGTTCTTGGCGACGTAGCGGCCGTCGCTGCTGGCGGTTTTGCCGTCGAACGATTCTTTCTTCTCCAGCGACTTCGCATCGCGGAAGCCCCAGCCAGTGAGGTCGCGGCCGTTGAAGAGGCTTTCGAAGCCGGGCTCGAGCTTGAAATTGTCTGGTTCGGTCTCGACAAAGCCGAGCGTGGCGAGAATGGGGCGAATCGCGGCGGCCCATTTGGTGTAGCCGGCTTTGTTGGGATGGAGCAGGTCGGGAAATTCTTCCGGCTTGGCGTCGCCTTCTTTGTTGGCGAACTGCGTGTAAGTTTCGATGAAGGTGACTTGTGGATCGCCTTTGACGGCTTCCGCGTAAAGCTTATTAATCTCCTTGATCTGGTCCGCTGGGCGCATTTTGCTGGCTGAGCTCGGCATTACCTGGCAGAGGATGATCGGCATTTTGGAGTCGTGCTTTTTCAGCTCATCGAGAATGAGCTTCACATTGCCGGCGATTGTTGCGGGCTCGGCTTTGTCGGCCAGATCGTTGGTTCCGATGAGCAGGACGACGCCGGCGGGCTTAAGGGCGATGACGTCGTCCTTGAGCCGGATCAACACGCCGCGCGAGGTGTCGCCGCTGATCCCGCGGTTGGCGACTTTCACTCCGGGAAAGGCGTCGCCAATGTTGTCGCCCCAACCTTGGGTGATCGAGTCGCCCAAGAAAACGAGCGCGCCTTCGTCTTGCTGTTTTCGGGCGGCCCATTTGGTTCGGCGATCGAGCCAGAGTTTTTTGAACGATACTGAGCGGCGAATGGGTCCGGCACCGGGTTGGCCGTCGTCGGTTTCGGGGACTGCGAGCTTCGAATCGGTTTGGGCGAAAGCCGTGGCGAGGAAGAACGCGGCGACATAAATGCCGAGCATGATGCTGAGGATTCGGAATGAGGAGCGGGGCATGAAGTTGTCCTTTTTGGAGCGGCTAGTTTTTGGAGAGCGGGTGGTGGGCACAGTCCACCCTACGAAATCGAGGCGCTAAAGTTTCAAGTTTTTTCATTACGGAGGGCTTTAGCGCGGGTTGTAAGTTTTTGTGAGCTAAGGGTTTGGGGATTTGGGTTGACCGGGCGGTGCGCTAAACTTTAGCGCGACTTTAGGGGTGGTGGGCACAGCCCAACCTACGGGATGCGGTGGCTGTGCCTCCAAGAGATAGATTGCAATTTGAGCAAAAAACCGGACCGAAAAATGGCCGATTGGGAAAAAAATGTGGGAAATATTTTGGGGTGATTGAGGGTGACAAAAATGGTGGGCCGGCGCGAGCTGCGCTCGCTGGTCCCACCCTACGGTCATTGGTCGTTCACGGAACGCCACGGAGGGCGTTCCCTACAGGCGCGGGGGTTTGCAACACCCAGCGTCATTGGCCGACGGCGAGGGGTGGACTGGCTTTGGTGGGCAATTGGCGGATTAGCTCGGCGACGGCGACTTCGAGCTGGCGGTCGCGGGTGGCGAGATTATCTTCGGGGGTGTTGTCGACGAAGATGTCGGGTTGGACGCCGTAGTTTTCCATGTTGGTGCGGTCGCGATCGGCTAGGAAGACGCCGACTTGCGGAGTGCGGACGGTTGAGCCGTCGATGAGGCTGTAGCTGCCGGTGCCGATGACGGCACCCATTGTGGCGGTGCCGACGAGCTTTCCTAAGCCGAGGGCGCGGAAGCCGGCGGGGAACATTTCGGCGTTGCTGGCGCTGCGCCAGTTTTGGAGGACGATTTTGGGGCCGAAATAGCCGCGGAAGGGTCGGTCGGTCTGCTCCGTGTGTCGCGGCTGCCAGACCTGATACGGTCGCTGCACGAGGATGGCGAGCAGCTCCTGCTCGATATTGCCGCCGCCGTTGAAGCGTTGATCGATGACGAGGGCTTCCTTGTGGCGGTTTTCGCGGAGCTCTTTTTCGAAGCGGCGCAGGGAAGGTTGATCCATTGCCTTGATGTGCAGATAGCCGAGGCGGCCGCCGGATAGCTCATCTACTTTGGCCCGTCGGTCGTTGACCCAGCGCTCGTAGCGCAGATTGCCGTAGGTGTTCCATGAAATCGGCTCGTAGCGCACGGTCCAGGAATCTTTCTCCTCCGGCTTGGAATTGAGCGTTAGTTTGACCTTGGAATTCAGCCGGCGATTGTTGAGCGTTCGCCAAAGGCTATCGGTCGCCTGAATTGGCTGGCCATCGATGGCCAGCAGATAGTCGCCGGTGGAAACTTTGATCCAGTCTTTGTCGGCGGGGCCGTCCTGAAATACATGCGTGACCTTGTATCGTCCGGCGGCGTTGTCTGGTGTCAGTTCGAGTCCCAGATGAACCGTTTGCAATCGATTGCCTTCGCCTTGGGGTGAGGCGGCGGCGGCACCTGTGTGCGAGGCGTTCAGCTCGCCGATCATTTCGTTGATGAGGTTCATCAACTCCTGACGATCGGCCACATGGGCGACGATGGGTTCGTACTTCGCGCGGGCGGCTTCCCAATCGACGCCGTGGAGCTTGGGATCGTAGAAGCGGTATTTCATCGTGCGCCAGGCGTCGCCGAACATCTCTCTCCATTCGGCTGGCTTATTGACCGTGAGCGTGACGTTGAAGCTCACGCGGCGAGCAGAGCCGCCGCCGCCGGCTGTTGCCGATTCGGTTGAGCTACCGCCTGTGGGGGCACCACCACCACGGCCGCCGCGACCGCCGGTTGGTCCAGCCGTTGGTCCCCCGCCGCCTCCGCCACCGCCGAGCGAAACGGAGTAGACATTGTTTGACTGTTGATAGAACAGGGTTCCGCGGGCGACGCGTAGATTGCGAACGAAGCCGCGGCCGCCTCCACCGCCGCGCGGTGACTCGTCGTCGCCTGTGGTGGTCGAGGGCGCCGATGCGCTGGCGACCTGGCGCATGTTCCGGCCGTCATCGGTGCATGTATAAATTGTCGCGCCGCTGCCAGGGCCGCCGGAGCCGGAGGTGGCAGCGAACACGAGCGTGCGGCCGTCGCGAGCGGGAGTGAAAGTCGTGATCGACAGATTGCTCGTTGCACTACCCCCACCGCCGCCTCCGCCACGGCCACCGCGTCCGCCACCACCGGCTGAACGCAGCACGTTGCGCGTTCGCCGTTTCAGGCCGGCCCAATCGATGTTGGGCGCTTTCGGGTTAGTCACACCGTCGGGACCGCGTCGGGCTCCGCCGGGGCCGGCTGCGCCGCGAGGTCCCGCCGGGCCGGCGGGACCTACAGCATCCGCTGAATTGTTGTCGTTGGCGTCGGGCGTTTCGGGTTCGTTGGGATCTTTCTGAAGCTTTTCGAGATAGATGACCATCAAATTCGATTGCGGCCGCTCACCATTCGCGAAATCGCCCCCTTCGGTGCGGAGGAAATACAGCTTTTTGCCATCAGCCGAAAAAGCGGGTCGACGATCGCCGGCCGAATCGAACGTCACCTTCTTGGGCTCGCCGCCGCTGGAGGGCAGGATGTAAATGTCGTCTGTGCGTGTGACATCCGACATGCTAAAGGCGAGCAGAGAGCCGTCGGGCGACCAGGCCGGTCGGTCGATTGAGCCGTATTTCGATGCCCAAAGTTCCTTTACTTCTTCGCCGTCGGCACTAACGCGATACATCTTTCCGTCGGATGCAGTGATCGCCAGATGGGTGCTATTGGGTGACCAGGAGTACGAGTTTTTCAGGGCGTCGATATCGGTCACACGCCGCGGCGCGCCCGAGCCATCAGCAGGCACGACATAAATCTCCTCGCGGCCGCTTTCCTGGTCGGAAACGAAGGCGATCAGCTTGCCATCGGGCGAGTATTCGACGCCGCGATCGCGGGCGGGCCCTTTCGTGAGTTGCGTGAGGTCGCCTTCTTCGCCGACGGGAACCAAAAACAGTTCGCCGCGAACAGAGGCCACTACTGTGCGGCCAGTCGGAGCGACGTCGTAGTCATCGACGTCGCTATTCACCGTGCGATACTCGGTCAATGCATCCTGCGTCTCGGCGTTGATGGTGATCGGAATGGCTTCAGGCTTTCGCGTGGCGACGTCGAGCTTCCACAGGCGAAAATCGCGCTCGAAGACGATCGTCTTGCCATCGGCGCTCATCGCGGGAAAGCGCACGTCGCCGTCTTTGAATGTCGTGATCCGCGCGGCTTCACCACCGCCTTCAGGAACTCGCCAGAAGTTGCACTGTGCTTGACTGGAGGATAAGGTGCCCTCGTCGCGATCGCTGACGAAATAGATGTAACCATCGCTGCCCCACATGGGCCAGGTGTCCATGCCGAGGAAGCTGGTCACATCGCGAAATACCTTTGACTTCAGATCGACGACGGTGACGTCGGTCTGATAGGAGCCGCGATAGCCTTTTCGCCAATACGACTGTCCCTTGCGGTTGACGGCCAGTTTGCTGCCGTCGGGTGAGAAGCAGCCGTAGAGGCCGAAATCGGCGCCGGCTTTGGTTTCGGCGCTGCCGTCGAGGGGCACTATATATAGTGTTCCCAAAAAGTCGTCGCTGCGATTGGATGCGAAGAGCACGGACTTGCTGTCGGGCGACCAGCCGAGAACGTTGTCGTCGGCCGAGTGACAGGTCAGTTGCTTCGGTGTACCGCCGGTGGCCGGCACGATCCACACGTCGAGATTCCCTTCGCGGTCGCTGGAGAACGCAACCCATTTGCCGTCGGGCGAAAATCGTGGCGCTTGATCGCGGCCGCGATGAGCTGTCAGTCGTTGGACGTTCTTGCCGGATTCATCGGCGGTCCAGATATCGCCCATGTAGGTGAAGGCGAGCTTGCCGTTGTGATAGTGGGGATAGCGAACGAGCCGGGCTTCGTCCGCGCGCGATATCGCGGCAAAGATTGGAAACAGGACAATGGCAGCGATGGCGCAGCAGCAGGCGGTCTTCATGGCGGGCCTTTTGAAAAAGAAGGCGGTTGGCCCACTGATCATAGCGTCGCCAAAAGCCACTTTGAAGCAAGCACAGGTTTCAAGAGCTTGGCAAGTGCTCGCAGGTCTGCACGTTGTCGTTGGCGACAGGCAAGGAACCTTATACCTTATTAGTCGAGGGCAAATTGCCTCCAATGTTCCACCAAGGCTCCGCCCCGCGGCACATTTTCCGGGACCAAGTTTGGTCTCGGCTATAAAGTGCGCGAACGTTCCTCGCCGATTGAAGATTTTTCGTGCATACAGAAAAAGTCATCTGGGGCGGCCTCACGAGTATTGTCGCGCACGATTTGGCGGCAGGTGAAAAGCCGTCGCTGGCCGCCGTGCTCTGTCACGGCTACGGCGCGCCGGGCACTGACCTGGCTGGGCTCGCTCAGCCGCTGCTCACCGTTACAGCGATAGCGAAAAAAGTTGCCCTCATCTTTCCCGCGGCACCGCTGGACCTGGCGGAACAAGGAATTCCTGGCGGGCGTGCCTGGTGGCATCTTGATCTCGATCGGCTGATCAATCGCCGCACGCCGGAAGTACTGGAACGCTTCCGCCGCGATTGTCCGGATGGCCTACCCGCGGCCCGCGATGCACTGGTCGCATTACTTAGCGACGCCGGACGCCACTTCGGTCTGACGGCAGACCGCTTCATTCTCGGCGGCTTCTCGCAGGGTTCGATGTTGGCAACCGACGTTGCCTTGAGGCTCAAGAAGCCGCCGGCGGGCCTCTGCATTCTTTCGGGTGGGCTGATCAACGAGACCGAGTGGCAGCGATTGGCTAAGGAGCGCGGGCCGCTCGATGTTCTGCAAAGCCACGGCCGCGAGGACTCAATTCTGCCGTTTTCCACCGGTGAGGCGCTCCGAGATTTGCTTACGTCGGTTGGCGCCCACGTCGATTTCTATGCCTTCGATGGCGATCATGAGATTCCGCTGGAGGTGCTTCACCGGCTGACGCACTTTATTCGCGAAAGGGCGAGCGCAAGTGGTTAGGGTTGGAGATGGTGGGCCGGCGCTCGCTGAGGCGAGCTTGTCCCACCCTACTTCATGTTCCAGCCTACGCTTTGTCGCAAACTTAGCCGGCCTTCGACGCGCCCGCTGTTACCACGGCTGCCTTCGGGTCGCGCAGAATCCGCGTCAGCTTATCGACGCCATCCTGCTCATCTTCCAGGATGTTTTCGAGGAAGACGACGAGCGCGCGATCGCCTTCGGCAAGGGCCAATGCATCGTTGTAGCACCTCACGGCCTTCGACTCGAACTCCAGGGCAAAGTTGAGCATCTCATTGAGATCGTTGCTTTGCTT
>DASXLL010000221.1:0-3023 GCA_036496265.1 Pirellulaceae bacterium
GCGGTGGCGCTGCAGGGCGTGGCGCAGCAAAATGAGGCGGAGCAGCAAAATGCGGTGCCGCTGCAGGGTGTTGCGACTGCGGCCTATTGGCTGGATGTGTCGTCATCATTAAATGCCGCGCGGACGCCGGCGCTCCGGCGATTTGCGGCCCAACAATGGGACCCCGCGTCATCGGCCTAGCGAACTGACGCACAGGTGCCGATCGTTGTTCAATAGGCGGCCGAACCGCTTGACGCGACCCGACTCCAGCGAAATGGCTCCCGGGCGGTGTGGGCTCAGCTAAGCGCCGGTGGCCGAATGCGGCCGCCTCTCCGTGGCGGGCTGTTGGCACAGAGCCGATACCCGGCCGTGCTGCACGCGCTGCGGTCGGCGGCACTGGGGCTATTGGCCTACCGGGATGGGCCGCTACGATTCCCGGTCCTCTAAAATGGGCAGGACGAGATGTTGCTGCGATTGCGGGATGGCCGTGGTTCTGTGCCAATGCCATCGCTGGGTTCTTCGCTGCGGCCTCAACATGGCGTCTTTGTTCAGCCGTTGCCGGAACGTGGCGTTCCCTGGCGACCGCGAGCTGCGCTGGGGTTGGTCTCGCCCGCACTCCCCCAGGGCCGCCGTTGTAGCTGATCCTAGTCCTGTTCCTGTCTACGACAAGCTTGTGATAGACGTTTGTGATTGAGACGTTGGTGATGTTGTTGACCGCCGTATTGTAGAAAAAAGTCCGATTGTTCCAATAACCGCCTTCATAGCCATAGCCAGCATAGCCGAATCCATAATCTATACCTCCGTAGAAGCCGACTTCCGGCGCCCAATATCCATCGTAGAGGACATATTCACCGTCGCTGTTTGCCCAGTAGGCGGGCGTCCATAACAAGCCGATCGCCGGCGGCAGAACCCACGTGCCCGGCACCCAATACCAGCCAACGTCAGCACTCCACACCCAATACCCCGGCTCCCAAATGTATCCTGCACTGGGGATTGGCGGTTGATCGTAGACGGGCAACGGGGGTGGTGCGAAATCTACAGAAATTACGACTGAGGCTTGCGCATGTGCTGGAGAGAGGGCCGACATCAAAGTCGCGGCAAGAAAGCTGGCGCAAACAGTGATCAAGCGGAGGATGCCCATTGCTGCACTCCCATCGCGTCCCGTCATCCCGCGAACCCACTGCGAACTGGGGTGTTCGCGCAAGCGTTTGGGCCGGGTCCACATTAAACCGTATTGAACGAACGCCGAGTTCGTTGCGCGGTTCCCATCAATCACTATGACGAAGCCGCGCAATTTCGCCGCGATAAGGAGTGCGTCCGTAGTTTCGGGGGCTAAGTCATGGCACGATTGTCGCGACAGCAAGTTCCGAGTGCAGGACGCGGCATCCGTCCCCGGTTGCATTGCGAAGTTCGTAGGTGTCCTGGCAAGCAAATTCTGGCGCCGCCTCGTCGCGTCGCGCGGTCTTCACGCAACACTCGCCAACGCATGTGCGGCTGAACAAGGGGTTATTTGGTGGCGAGCGGCGCGGCGTTGGAATCCGTGTCCACAAATTTCACCACGGTGCCCTTGTGCACCATACGGGCGAGGTCGAGCGCATCCCAGTTGGTCAAGCGGATGCAGCCGTGCGACCCAGTCTTGCCAATCTTGTCGGGCTCCGGTGTGCCGTGGATGCCGTAGGAGGGTGCCGTGAGATCGATCCAGACCAGACCGACTGGATTGTTCGGTCCAGGTTTGATGGTTAGCAGCTCTTCGGCCTTCACGCCTTTCCAGGCAAATTTCGGATTGTAGTGATAGTCGGGATTATAGGCGACGCGGCGCACCTCGAAGCTGCCCGACGGCGCCGGCTTTTCGCTGCTACCTATCGTGGCGGGATAGAAGCCGAGCAGCTTGCCGTCCTTGTCATAGGCGCGCACATCGCGTGACGCCTTCTCCACCACGATGGTGGCGACGCCGGCACTCTTACGATTCTGCTTTCTCGGCGGCACCGCTTGGACCGTATCGCGGCTGTCGTGCAGGGCCATGGGCTCGACGTTAGTGACGACGATCTGTTCCCCGGCGTGGTCGAAGCGAGCTTGCGGATTGACCCGCCGCAGCAAATCCTGGCTCATGTGAAATTTCTCGGCGAGTTCTTCCTGCGGAGTTTTGTAGGAGAGGCCCTGCAGTTCAGACATCTTCCCCAAATCGCCGGGAATACGCTTGGCAAATGGGCCGGCCACGTCGTTCTCCGAAATCGTGTACGATGTGAGCGGTGGATCGGTGTTGTCCGAAAGGAGCGCGTTCCAGGTATCGGCGTCGAGTTTCCCCGACGCCGGAAGATTTTTGGCTTGTTGGAAAGCGGCAAGCGCCTTGCGAAAGTTGTCGCCGTTCTTGCCGTCGATTTCGCCCGGCGAGAAGCCATCGCGGTCGAGCAGCACCTCGGTTTTAACGATCAGCGCCGGGTCGCTGCTGGCGCTTTGCGGCGCCGCTGCATTGATGGAATCCGACGTTAACGCCGGGGCTGGGGACGACGAGGCGTGCTAAGGTGTTTATGCGCAGCCGCATCGGCAGCCGCAAAAGGAACCAACGCGATGAGGAAGATGGCGATCGGTATTACTCTCATGCTCGTCAACTGTGCTGCCCGTTTTGCGTTCCAGTTTCTGCTTTTCGACCCGTCAGGGGCATGGATTCTCACGCCGCATCACAGGAACCCTGGAGCGCGGGGGCCAGGGGGTGCACCCTTCCCCCGGAAGGGGGATCGGGCCGCTTACGTTGGAGGCGCAAGCTCACCGCGGATAAGAGCAGCCTTTTAGGTCGCTGAGTCCACGCTCTACTAGCATTACAGCTGTGATTTTTGTTTGATATGAGATTTCTGTGCGGCGGCTTGATGAGCCCGCCGCCAGAGCGACCATGCGATGATCTCGGCAGGTTGAATTCGTTTTTGCGCGAGACGTTGGGCTATGCGGCGGATTTCCTGGATCGACCAACGGATGAGGTGGGATGTCTGGGCGTTGCGCTCGACTTTGTTTTTTTGGGCGTCGGCTTGTTGGCCTGATGTTGGATGGCA
>DASXLL010000222.1:0-15294 GCA_036496265.1 Pirellulaceae bacterium
CCTGAATGCTAAGCTGCGCCATCGCTGGGACTCCTTCTGAACGGCGTTGGTGATGCTTCGCCATTCGATAAGTCCCAGCGAGATTTTCTCCTACATCAATTCCCAGCGCGGGTGCGTTTCAGATTAGACGGTGCCTTTCAATCGCGCAAGCCACTTCGCACGGTCGGCCTCGCCGTGTTTGTTTCGACTCAAGAGACTGGGAAGATCACCAAGCGTGATGACATTTGGATCAAGTTTCAGTGATTCCCACGCAGAAGCCGGAAGAAGTCGCCTCGTTAAGACAAACAGCGCTTCTCTATCACCGTCGCCTTCACCCATCAGCACCAGTCGCTTCATGCGGGTGTTGCCTCGGACTCAGCAATCCTGGCAGGGTCAACGGTAAGAAGTTCTCCCGTTGATAGTAGTCCTTCCCTGACGCCTTCGGCTTGTTCAGCAGTTACGGGGCCGATCTTTGTTTTCCCGTCAACGAGCGTGACGACTCGCAAGTCGTCAACTCGGAAATGGTCGAGAAGCCCAGGGCTATGGGTAGTGAGAAGAACCTGGCCGCGGTTTAGTTCGGGAGCGGATCGCAGTTCACTTGCCAAGAGTTCTAGAGCGCCAGGATAAATACCGTTTTCCGGTTCTTCAAAAATCAATAGCTGCTTGGGTGGATCTTGATAAATCGCAAGCAAGTGAGCCAAAAAACGCCGAAAACCCTCGGATTCCTGAGCAAGAGAAAACTGCAGTTTCTCTCCTCCGAACTCATGCGTAACGAGCGCATTCTCAGGCTTTCGTATGTCATTAAGTTCGATAGCGGAGACCGTTGGATTAACCGATACGACCGCCGCGAGAATTGACTTGCGAAGATTCAGCTCGCGGAGGTTACTGTAAATCCCCTTCATTACGCCCAGGAAGTTCGCAGCCTTATCGTCTAGCCCCGTGACCCGATCAGTATTCGAATCCTTGCTCTTGAGTACGCCGTAGGGAAATTCGTAACAGCCGATCCCGCTTGTTAAGGCTGAATAAGCGATTACAGCCTCACTGAGGGAGGGCAGTCGCCCGAGCATTGGGAATTCGACCTTTGGCTCTGGTTGGATGCTTGGAGCAACGTCCCATTTTCCATTTCGAAGCGAAAAAAGTTGCTTTGCTCCAAGTCTCAGCGATTCCGATGGATTTCTTTGTTGTTCTCCAATTGTCAGGCTTAGCTCATATAGGAATTCATCTGCAATTCCTTCAATCGAAAAATGCACAACGAATTCAATAGCAAAGCTTTTTCGCCCGTTTGGGGCAATCCAGCGGGGTGCTCGAAGCCGATTTTGAATCTCGCTTCCCCCAATTAAAAGCTCACGAAGAAAGCGAATTGCGTCAACGAAATTTGACTTGCCGGTGCCACTTCGGCCGACCAAAACAGTTACCGGTCCTAAGTCGACGGTGACGTCGTGCAGGCTCTTAAAGCCTTTAATCGTGATTTGGCGAATCATGCACCGCTCCTAGCCATTATTCTATCGTACCGCCGCTGGAAACGCGCCTCACTATCAAATCCGTAAACTTCCGAATAGCTGTGTTTTGCGGCATAATTCGGCGATGTTCAGGCGATGGTGCCAGCGCAGTTGTGGTCAAGGCATCGCATTAAGTTTAGGCGAGCCTGTTTGGTCGGTGAGTGTTTTTCCACGTTGAGCTGCGGAAAACCATCAAATGTTCGACCGTCAATTTGGCGTCCTGTTTTCGACTTCTGAACGCCGCCCCATTGCTTGAAGAAGAAGGGGACGCGGGCGCGGTGGCATTGTTTTTGGATGTTGAGGACCCACTCGCGGTCCATTGGGCGGGCACCGGGGCCGCTTTCGCCGCCGACGATTACCCATTGGATGCCGGTGAGATTGATCGTGCCGATGTCTTCGAGGAGGGGTTCGATGGAGAGGAAGGCCATGGCGGGGGAGGCGGCGCGGAGGTGGTCGATGCGGGGGAGGCCGTGTTTTTTGTTTTCGACGCTGACGCCCCACCAGATGTGAGGCAGCTTGGCGGCGGCGGAGAGTTTTGTTTGGAGGAGGTTGCTGAGGCGATCGGAACGCTTGGTGAGGACCTGGTAGGTGTGCCAGTTGGCGGCGGCCATGACTTTGACGCAGAGCTCGATGTATTCATCGGGCACTTGCTCGTGAAATAGGTCGCTCATGGAGTTAACGAAGATCATTTTGGGCTTCGTCCACTTCAGCGGTTCGACGATTTTTTCCGGCACGAGGCGGAGGTCGAAGCCTTGCTCATAGGGATGGCCAGGGACGCCGCGGAAGCGTTCGGCGAAGGTTTCGGCGTAGCAGTGCTTGCAGCCGGGGCTGATTTTCGTGCAGCCGCGAACTGGATTCCAGGTTGCGTCGGTCCACTCGATTTTTGAATTGTCGCTCATGGGCGGCGCTCCGAGAGGCGGCGGGGTCGGGAGCCCCGCGCCGAACAAGTTGGTATGTATACCCCTGTACATAATAGAATGGCAAGCGAAATTGGGGCTAGTCGAATGTGCTCGACTTTAAAGCCGGTTTGATAGGACGGATTAGCGTGCTAGCGGGCATTAGCCTCGCCAGGGGCTGTGTGTCAGGGCCGCGCTGGTGGATCACTTCGGGTCTGCGCCGAAGGCGCGGTAGAGCAGTTCCCCACCGCCACTACCACTTCGTACAAAAAGCCGGGCATTAGAAAGACCCGGCAGAGCCCGTGTCGGCTTAGAAGAAACGCGAACCGATGCGAGCTCGTGGTATTTCTAATTCTATTGTCCACCCGATCTCCCGACCGAATTGGTAAACCAATCGCGGCTGGTCGGATCAGTCTTGAAGAACTTGATCAGCTCGCGGCCGACTTTGTCTTGGCCTTGCTCCGATTCATGCGTGCGATCGTCCTCGCGGAGGTCATCTTCGACGTAGAAGAAGCCGTCTTTACGCGGCGTCGTGCCGTTGGCCCACAAATACGGTCCCCACGAGAGCCACGGCGCTTTGGCCGTCCCTTTGCTCGGATCGAAATTCAGGTCGGGATCGCCTTTAATTTGCCGCTCGACGAGCCACTTCGCGGCGTAATTCGATTCGTAGGCATACGGCTCTGGATTCAAGCTCGCCTTGGCCCAGCCGCCGAAAATGCGGCTGGAGATATAGACGAGCTTCAGATTCGGGAACCGGTCGCGCATGATGTGCAGGATTTTCGCCTGCTGTTCTTCGAGCTGCTTGGCGTGGTCCGGAAAGGGGAGCGTCGGACCGGGATTGGCTTCTTTGAGCCAGGCGGCCTGCACTTGCGCGGGCGTCGCGCCGGATTTGGCGAGCTGCTCGTTGACGTATTCCCAGTATTTGACGAAGGGGCCGTTGTTGTAGGTGCGGCCGCCGTCGATGTTCTGGATTTTGTCAGCCGTCATGCCGCCGTTAGCGCCGTTGACGATCGTGAGCTTGGGGTTGAGGTCTTTTTCGAGCTTCGCCATCCGCAACAGGCCGCTGGAAGCCTGCATGGTGTTGCTCATGCCGATCGTGACGAGCACGATGCGGCCGTCGCTGCTGGGCTTGCCGTCCTTGTTGAGCGGCTCGATTTGTTTGGCGAGGGCAACACCGGCCGCCGTGTGAGCCGCAGGTCGCTCGTTTTTGCCGTCAGGATACAGGCCGCCTTGAAAGCCCTTGTAGCGCTCGTCGGGCGACATGTCGGTCAGCGGCTTGAGCTGCGAGAGATCGATCTTCGGCGGCGGCTGACGGATGCGATCGACGATGCTTTGGCCGGCGGTGTTGTCAGGCGCGAGCTTGATGCCGCCGAGGACCGCTTTGCCGTCCTGCTCGCGAACGCGAAACATGATGGCAGCGCCGGGCTTGAATCCGGCGTTCTTAAGGCCACCGGCCGCCGGCTGACCAGCCAGGTCTTGAATTTGCGTCTGCGGCATGACAGCGAGGTTTTGATCCTTGCCGTCCGAGGTAATCGTGACCGTACCCTTGTCGGCATCGACTGCTTTCAACGTTCCTCGCTTAGGTTGAGCTTGTTTGGTTTTCGCGTCCTGAGCGGGCAAGAAAGGGATGAGCAGCCCGAACACGACCGCAGCGAAAAGGCAGAGGCGTTGCATATTCGAATCTCCCAGATGGCTGTGTCCTATCGAGCTTCATTCCGCAAAACGTCGAGGACCGAGCATTCGTACGCGCATTCGAGCGAGCGGCCGGTGCGAGGATTTTGCAGCTCCACGCGAAAGCGATCGCCGCAGATAAATTTGCCGCCGAGCATCGGGATCGTGCCGGAAAAAACTATCAAGCCTTCGTGGCACGGCGATTTCATCCGCGACCAGACGAAATCCAAAAGCTGCCGCGGCGGCAAGATCGTTCCGAGCGACGCTTTTTGATAGAGAATCTGTTCGCCGTTTTTGCCAACCCAGCTTTGCAAGACCAACTCGTCCCAATCGCGCTCCACATCGCTCAAACGCCAGACCTTCAATGACACGACGTTCTTACAAATCTGCTTCGACTTCTCGATCGACTGCCGCTCCAGCAGCCGGTCCGTGTGATCGCTACCCGCGGCGACGAAAATTTCCTCCGGCGACTGCACAAGCAGGACGAATTCCGCCTCGCCCGAAGTATCTGGGCCAAGAACTTCGATTCGGTCGGCCGTGGTGACGTTATCAGCCGTCAGCGGATAGAGCGCGGGAACGGATGTCGGCGGCGGAATGCCTTCGCGGCGCATCTCTTCGATGTGCGCGTCGATCGCCTGCCGATTCCGTCCGGCAAATCCGGCGTTGATCATCTGCCGGACGGGGAACCGCAGCGGTATTTCGCGCTCATCAGTCTCGATTTTTAGAGTGAGCGTGTTCAGCGGGGTCATAAAAATGAATTTCCAGGAGCAGGCAGCCTTCGTCACTTCGAAACGGCCCATGCAGCACGTGCGGCGGGCGGCAGGCATACGTCAGCGGGCGGTACGTCACGCCGCCCACCGTAAGCGTGCCGGAAATTTGAAACACTTCTTCCCAATACTCGTGATAAAACGGCTGCGTCGTGAAAACGCCCGGCTGAAACCGCAGGAGGCGCGTCCGCGAGCCGCGGCGGTTTTCTTCGTCGAGCGAGCCGGCCAGGATTTTGTGATCGATGCCGACCGGATAGCCGGGAACTTGCTCCCAGCCGGAATTCATGTCGAGCGTGAAGAACTCGAGGTGTTCTTTGAGCATGCCGGATCGATGCCTTATTTCAAAACGCGCTTATTTCAAAACACGATCGTCGAGGGCCGGAAATTGGCTGCGGAGCGTCTTCGCGGCTGTCGGGTCAACGTCGCACGAAATGAGCGACTCCGTTTGCCCGCCTTCCGCCAAGATTTTGCCCCACGGATCGACCATCACACTGCAGCCGTTGATTTCGACGCCGTGGCTGGTTCCGGCGGCGTTGCAAGCGAACAGATAAGCGAGGTTCTCGTGGGCACGTGCTCGGCAAAAGAGCTTCCACGCGTCGCGCCGCGCCGAAGGCCATGCAGCCGCGACGAGGAAGAATTCCGCGCCTTGATCGACCATTCGGCGGAAAAGTTCGGGAAATCGCAGATCGTAGCAGATGGCCAAGCCCGCTCGGCCAAAGGGCGTATCGGCGACAGCGACTTCCGTGCCGCGGGCAAGTCGCTTGCGCTCCTCGGACTCAAAACCAAAGACGTGGACTTTGCGGTATCTGGCCAGAATGTCGCCGCTGGGTCCGATCAAAGCACACGTATTAAATAGTTGGTCACCGTCGCGCTCGACAAAGCTGCCCGTGAAAATGCACGTTTTCAGGTCGCGAGCCTTTTCGCGGAGCTTGTTGACCAGCGGTCCGTCGATCGTTTCGCTATCCGGCGCGTAGCGGTCGTAGGCGAAATAGCCGCAGGGCCAGATCTCCGGCAGCAGAATCAGGTCGCTACCGCGGGCCTCATCGAGCAAACCCAGCACATGCTGAAGGCTCTCGGCCTTCGAGCGGTTGGGATATTCGAGCTGGATACATGTAACACGCATCGGTATGGCGGCCCAAACTTGCGGCCAGGTTCGTCCACAATGTACCATGCACGGCGCGCCAACGTCATCAACGGAGAAACTCAAGTGACAATGAGCCCGCACGCAATCGATTCTCCCGTTCCCGTCTCCCGCGAGATCGCCAAAGAAGGCGAGTCGCAAGCGTTTCTGCCGTACCCGGACCTCGGCGAAAATCTGTCGAAGGTTCCGATTCACGTCCGTCCGGACGTGGCGTACTACATTCAGCGGATGGGATTTTTGCCAAACGCAATCAAGCTGTATCTGCATGTGCCGTGGATCGCCGAGCCGTTGTTCAACATCAACAACGCCATCATGCGCGACGAGCGCAACAGTCTCAGCGAGCATTTCAAATATCGTTTGTCGTTTTTGGCCAGCCGCGAGAACGGCTGTGCCTATTGCACAGCTCATCACGCGGCGACGCTGAAGCGGCGCTGGAATTACTCGGAAAAACTTCTGGCCGACGTGCTGGGCAACGATGAGCCGGCCGACGAACGGGAAGCCGTGGCGTTCGAATTCGTCCGCGAAGCCAGCCACAATCCGGGCGGCGTTTCCGACGATCTCCGCGCGCGCCTCGCCAAGCATTTCGCGCCGCAGGAAGTGATGGAAATCGTGCTCGTCGTTGGCTTTTGGAAAATGTACAACCTGATGCACGACGCAATGAAGTTGCCGATCGAAGACCCGGTCATTCGCGATCGCTGCTGGGTGGAATACACGCCGGACACTAACCCGACGCGTTAGCGAGGGCGCGCCGGGAGTTCCGTCATTTCAGTCCCTCGCTAACGCTTCGGGTTTGTATGGACATGCTCGACTTGCACGGCTTTCTCGACCGCCACCGCGCGGAGCACGTCCACATCCGTAAACCGGTCGAGCTCGACGCCGTCGGCGCTCTCGCGGCGCAAGCCAACGACACGATCGTCTTCGAAAACCTCGCCGGGCATCCCGGCTTTCGACTGATCGATAATCTCTTCGTCAATCGTCGTGCGCAAGCCCGCGTTTTGAATTGTGAGCCCAAAGACGTCGTTTCCACGTTGGCTAAAGTCCTGCGGCATGGGCCAAAGCCGCTGAAGGTGATCGACGGCGCGCCGTGTCAAACGAGGGTTGCCACTGGCCGCGACATCGATCTGGCCAAACTGCCGATCATTCGCCATACCGACCTCGATCCGTATCCTTACACCACCAGCTTTGCCGTTCATCGCCACCCCGATAGCGGGCAGTTCAACGCGATGTTCCCGCGCTGTGGCGTCCTTTCGCCGCGCGAAATGGTCACCTCGTTCGTCACACCGACGGCCAATCGCATTCTTGCTCAGCACCGCGCCGCCGGCACGCCAATGCCTCAGGCCGTCGCCATCGGCGTTCATCCCGCCTGGGAGCTGGCCGCCTGCTATTCGCATCCTCACGAGGGCTGGTGGGAGCTGGAACTTTTTGAGTCGATCACTGGGCAAGTCGGACAAGTCACGAAATGCAAAACGGTCGATCTGCTCGTGCCGGCTGACGCTTCGATTGTGATTGAAGGTTTCGTCAGCCCGACGCGCACGGCCCAGGATGGCCCAAGTCCCGGTCCGACGATGCTCTTCACGCCCTACGCCTCGCAGCAGCCGGTGTTCGAAGTGACGGCAATCACGCTTCGCGACCAGCCGATCTATCGCCATCACCAGATGACGCCCTTCACTGACCATCAGGAAATGCCGCGGCTGTTTCACGAAGCAATCTTGTATGAACGCCTGCGGGCGATGGGCCTCAAAGTCCACGACGTCCATTTCCCGCAAGGCGGCGGCTCGCTCGCCGTGATCATTCAGATCGAGCCGCACCTCGACGGGCAGGTCACCGACGCTTTGCTCGCCGTCCTCGGTTCGCCGTGGCCGAACACGAAGCTCGCCATCGCCGTGGATCCGGACATCGACATCTACGATTATCGCGACGTGCAATACGCGATCAGTACTCGCGTCGATCCCTCGCGGCATGTGACCACAATTCCCAACGCCCGCGGGTTCATCTTCGATCCAACTGCTCAGCCCGTGCTCGAAGCCTTCGCCGATACGGCTCAAACGCGTTATCCGTCCGTCGTTGGAAAATGGGGCCTTGATGCGACTAAGCCGGTGCCCTACCGGGCCGCGGACCGGAAGAATTACGAACGCGCGTGGCCGATCGGTTGGGACAAGTTCAAACTCGCTGATTACCTCGACTAGACCGTTCAAGGCTTGAATTTCGGACTGAGAAGCGTTTGGCCGTCGATCTTGAACTCGAATTGCAACTCCTCGCCTTCGTTCACTCGTAATATGTCGTACGCAAGCTGGGCACGATGGTCAAACGTAGCAAGCGTTTGGTTTGGCTGGGAGGTTCGAAAGGCGCGCGCGGTGAAAGGCCGCTGGATTTTTTCGGTGGCGAACCTAGCGCCAAGGCTTACTTCAACCCACAACGGATTGCGGCGTTCGATCGCGCCCTCCACCTTTAAGCCGCTGATTTCAGGTTTCCATGTCTCGCGCCGATAGTGAACGATTTTTCGCGGCGGCAACGTCGTTCCATCCAAGAACGTATAGTCATCTTTTGTGGCATCCCAGCGAATCTTCAGGGCTAATGCCTTGGCGAGGATCTGTTGGCGCTTCGCCTCCTCGTCCTCACACCACGGCAACAATTCACTCGATTGCGCTGGCCCGATCCGGTAGAACTCGAGCCGATAGACAGAGTCGAGCATTCTCAATATCTGCTCGAGTATCTGTTGGCGGCCCCGCTCGTCGGACGTCAATATGTCCTGATTACGAGATAGCCAACGCTTTGACTTGGCAAGTACATCGAGAGTCGCGAATGGCGTTGCCGACGGCGACAACGGCCGCGTGCGGATTGTGCCGTGCTCGCGGAAGTAATCCAGGTGGTTCTCAGGAGGTTCAGGCTCACCAGCGCCCCAATAGCCAGCAACCAACATGAAGGGGATGTCGTCTTCCAGGGAAATGGGAAAACGCGGCAGGAGAGTCTTGTCTTCTTGCGCGGGAGGTTCAGTCGCGCCCACTCTCATTTCAGGCATGTAGCCGGGCGGCGACGGCACATCGAAGAGCACGCGGAGAACAAGGAAAACGCCTTCGCGGCTGTCGTCGTCAAAATAGGATGTAACCCTCAAGTGTTCGTCGATGACGGATAGCGCCCGCTTCTTGCCCAGCGGCTGCAGGGCGTTGACGGCCTGAACGACTTTGAGTGGGTTGTAGCCCACTCCCGCGTTGTACGAAGGGACTTGGGCCAATATCCGCAGCAGCCTCCGAAGTTCCTCTTCGACGAGCGACTCATCGGCACGGGGCTCGCCTTTGCCATAGATGTATTGCGCCTGACCTTGTTTATCGATATACACCTTACCGAGCGTCGCCGGCGTCAAATGGCCCGACGTTCCGTATCGCCAAATCTCGCGAGTGCGAGCCGTTCGGACTCCACCGGCATCGTGCTCGCTGCGCACATCGTCGGGTTTGCCGAGCAGCGATAGAACCTCCGCTTCCAGCATGCCTTCGGTCACGCGGCTCATGGCGGCGGCGAAATCCTTGCGTGAGCGCGCCGGCGACCGGTCTTCGGGGCAACATATCTGCGTCGCTGCAATGCTGAATGCAACAACAATATTTCTGATGAGGTAACGCATGACGCTAAAGCCGCGGGAAGCACGATCAAGAAAATGGCGCCGATAGAAGCACTTATTAATAGTTAAGCATAAATGCCTGACCGAGCATATTGAATCGGCATTTCCAGTTTCACTCCCAGTTCCTTCGCCGCATGATAAGGCCAATAAGGATCCCACAACGCGATACGACCGAGGACGACGAGATCGGCCTGGCCACGATTGAGGACTTCCTCCGCTTGCGTCGCCGTGGAGATCAAACCGACCGCGGCAGACTTGACACCGGCATCGCGGCGGACGATTTCTGCAAGCGGAACTTGATAGCCGGGCTCGTTGGGAATCTGCTGCTCGGGAACCGTGCCTCCGCTAGAGCAATCGATGACATCGACGCCGCGCGAGCCAAGCTCGCGAGCTAGCAACACCGTATCCTCAACCTTCCAGCCGCCATCAGCCCAATCAGTCGCCGAAACACGGACGAAAAGCGGGAATTCGGCGGGCCAAACCGATCGCACGGCCGCGACAACTTCGATCAGCAGACGCGCCCGACGCTCGATCGCGCCGCCATACTCGTCTTTTCTTTGATTGCTAAGCGGTGACAAAAACGAATGCAGCAGATAGCCGTGCGCGGCGTGAATTTCGACGATTTTGAATCCCGCGCGGAGCCCCCGCTCGGCCGACAGGCGATATTTTTCGACGAGGGCTGCGATTTCGGCCACCGTCAACTCATGCGGAACCAAATCCCCCTCCGCCCACGGCAAGGGACTCGGCCCGACAACGTCCCAGCCACCTTCTTCCTTCAATAGTGGCCTTCGCCCCTCCCACGGTCGCAAGTGCGACGCCTTCCGCCCCGCGTGCGCTAGTTGAATTCCCGGCAGCGCGCCTTGCTTGGCAATGAAAGCGGCGATCCGCGCGAAAGCTGCTTCCTGCTCATCGTTCCACAGTCCCAAATCATACGGCGTGATCCGCCCAATCGGCTCGACCGCCGTCGCTTCCGTCATCACGATCCCCGCGCCACCGACCGCCCGCGAACCGAGATGCACAAAGTGCCAATCATCCGGCACGCCGTCGTTCGCGCAATACTGGCACATCGGCGAAATCATGATCCGATTGCGCGCCGTCACAGCGCGCAGCGCCAGCGGCTGAAACAGCATCGGCATCGCGGAAAGTTCAGTCATGCGGCGTGGCCATTTCAATTACTTCCACGATCTGATGCCGGATCATGCCCTTGAACGCCGGAAACTTGTCGCGATCCACGCGAGCCACCGCTCGCTCCGGCGACTCCAGCGCCGACTTCGCATCCACCGGTGTATCGAACAGAAATCGGGCGATCATAAAAATATCGCCCTCGACGACGCGCTCGATTTGAATCGCCCGAATCTTCGGAAACTTCCACACCAGCGGCACGTGCACATCGAGGTAGTATCGCAAAAACCGCTCAGGGTCGTCCGGCTTTCCGTCATAAACAACGAGAACGGCGGCAGGCATCTTGTTTTCCTTCAACAAACGATCGCGGCTTAGCTAATCGGCCAGCTTCTCTTTGGTTGTGTCGGGCGCGAACAGTATGACGATCATGCCGAGACCGAAGACGAGCGTGGTGATGCTGCCCGCCCGGCCGTAGTCTTCGTGGAAATACCCCGTGATCGCGCCCGCCATCAACACACCGAAGGCCGAAAGGATGCGACCAAAGTTGAATGAAACGCCGGAGCCGGTTGCCCGGGCATACGTGGGAAACAGCTCGGGCAGATACAGCGGCAGCCAACCGAAGAAAATCGTGGAGATGAAGCCGAGGGCAAAGACAAACGCCCAAAACGACGGGTCGCTGGGCGTCAGGCGGAGATAGATGAATTCACCTAAAACCAGCGACGAAAGGCTGACGAGAAAATACGTGAGCCGTCGGCCGCTAAGATTGGCCAGCCAACCGCCGATCAATCCGCCGATCATCGCCCCGCTCGACCGCATGATTCCCGCCAATGCTTTGGCCCGCGGATCGGCCGCGCCGCCGACCTTATCGGCCCAGGGAATGAACCATTGCGTCGCTCCCCATCCGCCAAGGATAGGGATCGTGCCGAGAGCGATGCCGATCAACGTGAGTCGCAGCAGCGGAGGCCGAAAGACGGTCGCCATCGATACGCTGCCCGTCGCACCGGATTTTCTCGCCGCGAGCCAACGCCGCGACTCGGGCACGCCCAACCAGACGATGAAAGCCAACACGATCGGCGCAGCACAAACCAGCAGCGTCCACCGCCACGACGTCGGATCAACGCGATAAACGTAGCCCAAGCCATTGAGAATGACGAGTCCGACATTGGCCGAAGTGCCGAGCATGCCGGCGACCATCGGACGCGAGCCCTCGGACCAGGCTTCCGACGCCAGCGAGATGCCCGTGGGCCACATGCCGCCTACGCCGAGGGCCGCCAGAAATCGCGACAAAAGTAGCTGCTCCGGCGTCGCCGAAAAGTAGCCAATCGCCGAAAACAGCGAGAAACAAAAAATGCTCGCCCCCATCGAGCGCACCCGGCCCAAATGGTCGCCCAACCAACCGAAGATTAGCCCACCACAGGCCGCACCAAACAAAAACGCCGCGTTGTACCAGGAAAACCAGCGCGGGACGATCGCCTTCAATGCTTCCGCTTCATTGCTCGGCGGTTCTGGCAACGTTGCTGCAGCCGTGGGCAGAACGAAGAGCCGTTCCAACTGCAGCATTTGCGTTGCGGACAATTGGCCGCGGCGAAGAAATTCCGTTGTCGCCGACCGCGAAGCCAATGTCATCACGGCCATTTGGAAACCCGAAAACGTCCAGCCGAGAAACGCGGCGGCGAGGATGATGTAGCGGCCGGCGGCGGTGAGTTCGGAGGGGGGCAAGGAAGGGATGAAGGATGAGGGATGAGGGATGAAGGCCGGCGTGATTATGTCAGGCGACTAACCGTGTAAGGTAATTTTGCAGATCACTAGAAAACAGTTGGAAGAGAATTTCTCCTTTTTCGGCGGTGGCTTCGGCGGGGTGGCCGATGTGGCCGGGGGTGGAGCGGTCTTTGGTGATCCAGGCACGGTGCGCCGGAGAATATTCATCGCCTTGGGCGATCGATTCGGCCGCTTGGTAATCGCCGACGAGTTCCGGGCGCAGCTTCAACATCATCGATGTTTCCCATTCGCAGGCGTGGCCCATCGAATCTTGCACGAATGCGTTGTTCGTTTGCTTCGGCTTGGAACCGAGCGTCCAATAGGTCGCGGCAAGCAGAACCAGATCGTGCCGCCGGCGATACTTCTGCCGGACTTCGAACAGCGCCTGCTGGCTCGGCACGATGTTGCCACCGTGGCCGTTGACGAGCACGATTCGCCGAAAGCCGTGAAACAGAAAATTCTCGACCATGTCTTTCAACAGGTCGAGATAGACGCGCGGTGACGCGGTCATCGTGCCGGGAAAATCGAGATGATGCTCCGAATTGCCCAGCCACATCAGCGGCGTGAACAGAACTTTGCCGGCGAGCGGCCCGCTGACGCGGCGAATCACTTCGCCGAGGAGAAGACTATCGGTAAATAGTGGCATGTGCTTCCCATGCTGCTCCAAAGCGGCAATCGGAATCACGATCGGCATATCGTGGCTGAGAGCAGCGATATCGGGCCATTTCAGGTCGGTCAGTTGCATAAACAGATCGGGGGAGTCGGGGCTCGGGGTTCGGGGAAAGAAATCAGAAGGATTAGCAGGCGAACTTTCAGGGCACAGAAATCGTTGGCAGCCGTTTTACACGACTTAACCCCCGCTCTGCAAAGAAAAACCACGCTTTCAGCCACCATTCGTCGCTATCATCCGCCCTTGTTCGTTTTGGCGTAAACCTTTATGATCGCGCAGGTTAGGTAACTTTTGCCGTGCCGCCCTGGCGGTGCGTTTGTCCTGCTGCTGGGAGCCGTTCGTTGGGGAGCATTATCGCCGTTGGTCTAAAGTCGAGCCTGCTGCTGGCCCAAGGAGGCGGTGCAGCTGGCGGCGGCGTGGATTGGCTCTTCGCTAATCCCATCATTCCGCTCGGTATCACGATGCTGTTTCTATACCTGCTGATGTTTCGGCCGGAGCAGAAAAAGCGTAAGGAGCTGGAAAAGCAGCTCGCGGCGGTCAAGAAAAACGACCACGTCATCACCATCGGCGGGATTTATGGCACCGTCGTAAACGCCGTAGCCGGATCGCGATTTGTCACGATCCGCGTGGACGACGGCACGGGGACGAAACTCAAAATCCTGCGGAGTGCCATTTCGCAGTTCGGCGCCGTGGACGAAGGCGATATGGACGTCAAGCCGGGCGAATAGCTATTAGGAAAATCGGCCGCCGGCAAATCGCTTTGTCGTCCGCGCGGCCACGGCCCATGGAAGCAATCAGTGGAACCATCGATATGAATCTCAGCATCATTCCCATTCTGCTGGCCGCGAATAAATACCGGATTCTGGACTACGATTTTCCGCCGCTCATCTCGGGCGTCGCGACGAATGTGTTGATTTGTCTGGCACTCATCGTCATCTCGGTGGTGCTTGGCGTCTTGATGGCGAACGCCCTGCGGCTGCGCGACTACGGCTGGAGAATCGGCCTGATTCTCAGCACGATAACCGTCGCTACGTTCATCATGCTGTTCGGCAATTTCAAGCTGGGCGTCGATCTCAAGGGCGGCGTGATTCTCGTTTATGAAGTCAACGAGATTGAGACGAAGCAAATCCGCCGCGGCCCGAGTGCCGACACCTGGGACATGGGCCAACTGATCGCCGTTATCACGAAGCGATTGAATCCCACGGGCCTCTCGGAAATCGTCGTCCGCCCATTCGGTCCCAAGCAGGTCGAAATCGTGGTCCCGGAAGTGGATCCAGCCGAAATCGAGTTGATTAAGGAAAAAATCCGCACTGGCGGCGTGCTGCAGTTCATGGTTGTTGCTTCGGACGAACGCGATAACGAAGTTTTTGAAGCCGCCAAGGCTCAAGCCGAAAAGACGGGCGAAGAAAAGCTCTACCGCGCCGTCATGGATTCCGACGGCCGGCAAGTTGGCTACTGGGCGAAGCTGGCTCGCGATCAGGGTGATCCGACGAGAGCCCCGTTCCGAGCGCTGGACACGCTCGCCAACGGCTACCTCCGCGATTCCCGCACCGGTGAGATTCTGGAGCTCACGCCTCAGCAAAAGCGAGCCTATTCGCAAAATCAATCGGAACTTGAATCGTTCCTGAAGCAGCGCGGCACGACGAGCCTCGACGTGCTGATGGCCTATGACCAGGATTTTTCCGTCCGCGGCGACGATTTGGCGCTGGCCTATGCCGGGCACGACGAATCGTTCCGCCCCGCCATTCACTTCACGATGACGACCGACGGCTCCATCAAGATGGGCCACGTCACGCAGGATAATTTGCATCGCAAGCTGGCAATCATTTTCGACAACGAGCTGCTCTCGGCGCCGGTGATTCAAAGCAAGATCAGCGACAACGGTCAGATCACCGGCAATTTCACGCAGGAAGAAGTCGATTTCATCGTCGGCATTCTCAAATCCGGCAGCATGCCGGTCGTGATGCAGGAAAACCCGATCAGCGAAAATCAGATCGGCTCGATTCTGGGCATGGACACCATCATCAAGGGCAGCTACGCCGTCATTTGGTCCTTGGTGGCGGTGCTCGCGTTCACCTGGGCCTATTACCGCTTCGCTGGCTTCGTCGCCTGCTGTGCCCTGATTCTGAACCTGGTGCTGACGCTGGCGATCATGATCATGTTCCAAGCGCCGCTCAC
>DASXLL010000223.1:0-28274 GCA_036496265.1 Pirellulaceae bacterium
CTGGCAGCGACCACCAATCGCTTGAACGGCGAACGAAAAGCGACGAGCAAAACGGCAATGGCAAAGCTCACGCCCGCAAAATCGTGCTCGTCGAAGATCAGGCCGACAGCCGCAAGATGCTCACGCGCTGGCTTCAGTTGAAAGGGCATGTCATTGTCAGCGCCCCTGATGGCCTCGCGGGCTTGGCGATCATCGAGCGCGAACATCCTGACGTGGCCCTCATCGATATCGGCTTGCCCAAGATCGACGGTTACGAGGTCGCCCGTCGCATTCGCGCCGGAAAATCCTCGGCCGCCATCAAGCTCATCGCCCTCACCGGCTACGGGCAGCCCGACGATGTCGAAGCCGCGCTCCGAGCCGGCTTCGATCACCATCTCGTCAAGCCCGTCAACCTCGACGAGCTCGATGGGTTATTGGCCAGCGCAATGGCCCCGCAGCATTCAACCACCTGATCGCCTCGTCGGCCGGCCGAAAACCGGATAATGCGGATCGCGGAAGCCTTTGCCGCTGTGCTCCCCGGGCGGCACGATTTTGTCGATGAAATCTTCGTCTTCTGAAGTGATCCGCACATCTAGCGCGGCGATGTTGTCGTCGAATTGCTCCATCGTCCGCGGGCCGAGGATGATCGATGTGAGAATTGGGTTGGCCAGGCACCAAGCCAGAGCAAATTGCGAGGCAGCGACGCCCTTCATCTTGCAGTGTGCAGCAAGCTGCTGAGAAATCACCAGACTTTCGTCGCGTAGCTCCGCCTCACCCATCCGCCTATCGTTCCGCGCCGCCCGGCTGCCAACCGGAAACGTTTCACCCGGCTTGTATTTGGCCGTCAGAATCCCACGAGCCAAGGGGCTGTAGCTGACAACGCCCAGTCCCTGCGCTTCGCAAAGCGGCAACAGCTCAACCTCAATATCCCGGTTCACGAGGTTATACAGCGGCTGCACCGCGGCAAATCGCGCCAGGCCCAGCTTGTCACTCGTCCACAACCCTTCGCAGACGCGCCACGCCCGAAAATTCGAGCACGCCGGATAAAGAATCTTGCCCTGATGCACCGCGTCGTCGAGAAATCGCAGCGTCTCCTCGATCGGCGTGGTGTAATCGGGCGCGTGGATGTAATACAGATCGACGTAGTCAGTGCCCAGCCGCTTGAGGCTCGCCTCCAATGCCTGCCGCATGTGCAAACGACTGGTGCCCCAATCGTTCGGGCCGTCGCCCATTTTGTTTTTGCCTTTGGTCGCCAGCACAATCTGGCCGCGTCGCTCGGCGAGCCCTTTACCGACAATCCGTTCCGACTCGCCGTTGACATACATGTCAGCCGTGTCGATGAAATTAATGCCAAGATCAATCGCCTTGTGGATGATGCGGATCGAATCGTTCTCGGTCGTCTGACCACCGAACATCATCGTTCCCAGGCACAGCGGCGAGACGCGAACTCCCGTCCGGCCAAGCAAGCGATAGTCCATCGTGAAACTCCTACGAATGCTTATGCGCTTTTGCGGTCCCTAGCGTCGCCGCTTCCATGATCTTGTGCTCGGTGGCTTCCGCCCGAGTAAACGACGCCGTGAGCCGCCCTTCCGAAAGCACGAGAATGCGATCGCAAACTGTCAGCAGTTCCGGCAGCTCACTCGATGTCATAATCACGCCGATTCCTTCCCGCACCAGGCCATCAATCAAGCGATACAGCTCCGCCTTCGCCCCCACATCGACGCCGCGCGTCGGATCGTCGAGCAATAAGATCCGGGGCTGCGTCTGCAGCCACCGGCCAATGATGCATTTCTGCTGATTGCCGCCGCTGAGGCTCATGATCGACGCCGACAGCCCGGCGGTCTTAACAGCCAGTTTCTGAGCCGTCGCAGCGGCTGTGCGCCATTCGCGAGACCGATTGATAAAGCCGCCAACGCCCGTCTCACCCAGCGTGCAGATCGAAATGTTTTCGCCCACGTTCATCGCAGAAAACAACCCCAGCCGCTTCCGGTCCTCGGTTACCAGTCCCAACTTCGCCGCACACGCTTCCCGCGGATGACGAAACGTTACCGGCTGACCGAGCAATTCAATGCGGCCTTGGGGCGTCTCGGCCGCCGCGCCGAAGAGACATTCCAGTAGCTCCGTCCGCCCCGCGCCCATCAAGCCGGCAAAGCCCAGAACTTCGCCGCGCCTCAGCTCGAACGAAACATCCTTCAGCCGCCAGCCTCGAGCGTGCCCCGGCCACGGCAGCGAAAGATTCTCGACCCGCAGCAAAACTTCGCCCGCTTGCCGCTGGCTGCCGAAATCGATCGCTTCGATTTCGCGGCCGACCATGAGATGCGTGATCTCCTGCGGGTTCGTCGCCGCCCGGTCGAGCGTTTTCACCAGTCGCCCATCGCGGAGAACCGTGATTCGATCGGCCAGATGAAACACCTCGTCCATCTTGTGCGAGATATAAAGAATCGTCACGCCGCGCTTCCGCAAGTTTTCGATCACGCGATACAGCCGGCTCACCTCCGCTTCCGTCAGGGCGCTCGTCGGCTCGTCCATGATGAGAATGTCGCTTTGCAGCGATAGGGCCTTGGCGATTTCGATGAGCTGCTGATCGCCGACGCGCAAATCGCCGGCCAGTTGCCGCGGATGAATTTCGCATTCCAGCTCTTTCAAGAGCCGGGCCGCCGCCTGTTCCATCGCCCGATCGTCGCGAAACCCGAACCACCCGCGGATTTCCCGGCCCAGAAAGATGTTTGCCGAGGCGGAAAGTTGCTCGACCAGGTTCAATTCCTGGTGAATGATGCTGATCCCGGCCGCTTCGGCGTCGCGCGTGCCCGTGAAGCGCGTGGGCTTGCCGGCCAGCAGCAGTTCGCCGTCGAAGTCGGGGATGACGCCCGACAAGATCTTCATCAGCGTGCTTTTGCCTGCCCCGTTTTCACCGCAAATTGCATGCAGCTCGCCGGCGCGCACATCGAGCGTCACATCCGCGAGCGCAACGACGCCCGGAAAACGCTTGCTTACCGCGCGAATCGAAATAATCGAGGGGCCGTCAGCGTTCATAAGACTTGCCTGCCACACCGGCACGATAAACGTCTAGAACGCCTTTTTCCAGAGGCTGAGGAACTTCCGGCGGCGCGGCTCGGACCACCACAGCAAGAATTTTCGATGCCCGGCCTCATATCGCTGCCGCTCGCGGCGCTGTAAAGCCGTCAGCCGCTCCCGAGATTTTTTCTTTTTTGCATCATCCAGCCATCCTTGCACCGATTCGGTAAACGCCCGCTGATCGCAAACCTCGCCCGCCCGGTCCTGCAGCTCATTCAAAGCGTCGTAAAGCTGACGGTGAACCCGCGCCGGAATCACGGCTACCGCCAGCTCCAGCGCATACCGCAGTCGCTTGCCGGCAATCCGCATCTGGTGCAGATTTTTAAAGTCACCGAGGTCCAGCCGGGTGCGGCGAAAGAATTCGGTCGCCAGTGACGCCAGTTGCCGGCGGCACAGCGTCGAAAACTCCGGTGCCTCGCGACTGGAGTGCCGTTTTGGCCAGGCAATGCGACTCAGGAGCTGCTCAATTTCCAGTTTGAGCCGATCCGCTTTGCGCAGCTTCCGCCGCAGCCCCTTCAGCTGCCGCTCCGCGTTGCGCCGGCACTTCTTCAGCGAGCGCCGGGCCTTCGGCGGTTTGTCATCCATCGCCTTAATCTGCTCGATCTGCACATCGCAATCCCGTGCATTGCCAGCGGCGCGCCGCAGCTTGCGGAGCGTTTTGTCCATCCGCTGGCCCGCTTTCTTCGGCACACCCGGTTCAAACAGATCCAAAGCCGCGCCCGCCCTCCGGGTCCACACCCGTAACTGATGAACCGCTTCCGCCTCGCCCTTCCCACCCACCGCTATCTTCAAATAATGCGCAACTGCCAACAGCCGCTCCGTCAGCGCACTGCGGGCGATTTCGTCGGACGGCGCTTTAGGCGTGGCCGCATGCAGCCACTTTTCATATCGCGGCATGATGAAACCGGCGGCAAATCATTATCGATGCCGGGTTCCCGCATTGTAATTGCCGTCTTTGGCCGCCGCCGCACTGGGGGAAACCCCCTCAAAAACGCATCCGAGGTGGGGTTGTTCCAACCTTACGGCCGCTCGACGTTGCCATCGGGCAACATGGATGACAAAAAGACGCGGTGAGTCCCGCGCAAAGCCAAGTCCTCCGCGCGGAATTTGACTCGCCAAGGCGGCGAACTACGTTTGCCTTGTAACCGGCCTCGGAAGAGGTCGGTTCATTGGGCACGGCGGGGATAGCTGGGAGCTAGAGGGGACCCCGCCGTGCTTTTTTTCTTGGCTGTGTTTCTTCGTCCGGCTTTCTTCGTCGCGGCAAAAGAGCCAGGTCTCAAAAAGCGGCGTCCGTCGCGCCAGCAACTGATTTCAGCCGCGGACATTAATTCACCAGGGTTTTAGTCCGCGTGGTGACTTAATCAGCCACGGAAGTGGCGGCGAAGTTCATACACCGCCAGCGCGCAAACGGGCTCTCATTGCGGACGTCAACCAAATTTTCAAAGAGCGAATCGCGAATGTAGTTATTCGCAGGCGGCCTAAATTATACATATGTACACTATCGAGTAAAGGCGGGGGTGATGCAGTAAGTGGTCCTCAGTCTTAACCGTAACTTGTTGGCTCCCCACCTCGCGCCCGTGGTTCCATCGCTTGCGACTTGCAGGTCATCCAGTACCACAACGCAAACAGGCCTGGGATTGCGCCCAGAATGCACGCCCATATGAATAGCGCTTCCACGATACTGCCGTAAAGCCATGCCACCGCCAACAATGGCGGCCCCAGCGCCAAGACGATCAGCAGCGTGCGGAGGTGGTATCGCATGCGCTCATTTTACCATTCGACGTTCGTCAACGAATCGGCGAATGTCGTTTGTCGATTGGCTTAGGCCGCGAAGAGAAGCCGGCTCAAGCCGGCTATGCACGAACCCTAAGATCGAGGCGCGACAAGGCCGTAGTTTGACGCCAAAGGTTCCGCGAACGGCTGAGTCGCAGCGGCCGAGGATTCATGGCAAATAGCGTCCAGGGTGGCTAGAATTCGGATATGCCGCTTCCCATTGAACATGGTTTACCCGTCTGGAGCGATTCTGAGCGATTGGGAGGTACGCTGTGCTTCGCCGGCACCCGTGTGCCTGTCGATGCGCTGTTTCAAAATCTGGAAGATGGCGTGAGTCTGGACGAGTTTTTAGTCGCGTTCGAAGGTGTACGTCGGGCGGATGCCTTGGCGGTGCTTGAGCACGCTCGAAGGCTAATCGTTACTAGTGCAGCATGAAGGCTGTTGTGCTTGATCATTGCGTGCCCCGGCCGTTCGGCAAATTACTGACAGACTGCGCGATTACCACTGCCTTCGAGCGGGGCTGGGCGGAATTGACGAACAGTGATCTGCTGTGCGCGGCGGAAGCGACAGCTATCGACGTGCTCATCACGGCCGATCAAAACCTGCGCTATCAGCAAAACTTGGCGACCCGGCGAATCGCTATCATCGAATTGCCGACTAACCGATTGAGGTTGGTCTCGCAATACGCTGCGCGAGTCAATGAAATCCTGGCGACAATCGAGCCGGGCGCCTACGAAATCGTTGTGCTCTGAATCCTTCCGGCTAAAGTTTTCCAACTTCACTTCGCCGTCGCATCAACAGGCCGCCGCGTTAGCGATGGCGTCTTGCTCGTCTTCTGAAGATACGCGAACAAATCCGCGATCTCTTCCAACGACAGCGGATCGAGCAAGCCGTCGGGCATCGCCGAAAGCTTGCTCGGCTTGGTGGCCTCGATCTGGTTGCTCTTCAGCGTCACACGCTCGGCGGTCGGCAAAATAATGACCGTTTCGCCCGCGGTTCCAGCGCCCACGAGACCGGTAAGCGTTCGTCCGTCCGTCGTCTTGATGGTCTTCGACGCATACTGCGACGAGATAATGTGCGAAGGATGCACGACCGCCTCGACCAGTTCCTTCCGCGTGAACCGATTGCTAATCGTCGTCAAATCGGGGCCGAGGCTCTCGCCTTTGCCGTCGAATCGGTGGCATTTGACGCAATTCGCCTTCACGAAAACATCGCCGCCGCGCGTGGGCACACCGTCGGCCTCGCCGCCCAAATATTCAACCAATTCTTCCACCGTGTACTTCGCGTTGTCCGCCACCACCGGCAATTTGGGCTCCAAGGCCGCCGGAAATTTTTCGACGAACCATTTTTGCCAGGCGACGAGCTGCTTATCCTCATCTTCGCTCGTCGCGATTTCCTCACCGGTCCAATAATGCAGCAGTCCGAGCGCGTTCTCGGCTGCATTTTCCTTTTCCGGATCCTTCTTCCTCATCTTCAAGCCGAGCAAAATGACCTGGCGAATCGATTCCGGCTCCGACGGCGGTTGATCGACGTCCGTCAGCTTCGCACATACTTCGCGGGCTGCCGCAGGCTCTAGGAGTGGCAAGCTCTTGATCAAATAGTTCCAATTCTCACCATCCGGCCGCTGTGACAATCCCAACACGGCCGCCTGCCGCCGATCGGGCGATTCGTCATAAACCTTTCGCAAATAGGCCATCGAGGCGTCGTCGCCGCTGCGGGCCAAAACTGCCACGATGCCAACTTGCAGCCGCTGCACCGGATCGCTCTTCGTCCCCGCTAGCCGGGCATCGAGCGTCGTTAGCAACTCCAGCGTCGGCTCATCGATCTCCTTGGGCAGCTTATAGAGCGCGCCCAGCGCGGCGTTCGGCCACTTGTGACCCTGCGCCAGCACGAGCCGCGATTCCTCTTCGTTCAACTGCTGACAAAAGTCGCGCGTGACATTAATGATGTAACGGGCATAACTTCCGCCGCCCTTTCTTTTATTCGCCTCTTCATAGAACGCCAGCAAGTCGATCCGCTGATCCGGCGTCCAGCCGTCGTTAACAAACCGCAAATACATCGCCGCGTGCAAACGGTCCAACTCTGGAGCATCGGACTTCAAATATGCTAGATACCGGTCAATGAGCGTGTCTTCCTGCAAGCACGCGAGCACGCGAATCAGCTCACGGTTCATGAGCGAATCGCCCGACGGAAACTCGTCGGCCAATTGCCGCTTCAGAGCCGGAATATCGTCACCAACAATTTTTCCCCGCGCCAGCGTCACCTGCACCAGCCGCGTAATGTCCAGAAAATCGCGATCGCTGACAAAGCTGCTCATCGTGCGGCTGACTTGCTCCAGCACCGCGAGCGCGTTTTCCCGCGTCGGGTGCGAAATCATCAGCGCCAGGCCGCCTTGCACGAGCAGCCGCTGATTTTTGGCCTGCAAGACGCGCTCGCGCCAGTCTTCCACTGGCATCCGCTCCAAAATGCGCCGAGCTGCCCACGCCTCAAATCGATCATCCGACGCCAGCAGTGTTAAAACCTTATCCAGCGGCGGCGCTTGATCGGCGCGGCCGAGCGCTTCGCAGGCCTTGCGCCGCACGCTTCGCTCGCTGTCGTCCAGCATTTCAATCAGGCGCTGATGCGTTTGCTTGCTCGCATGCAGGCCCATGAGCTCCGCCGCGCGGCAACGAACCACCTCGCTCGCTTCCTTCGACAGCTCGAGCAGCAGTTCCGTCGTCGGTGTCGGACCGTAGAGCTGCATCAAGTCGAGTGCTTGCAGCCGATAATGCGGCGGATTCGCCGCGGTCCGGGCCACGCCGGTAATGCTCTTGTCCCAATTTGCGCTCAGTTGCTTGCGCAGCGCCGCAATATTCTGCCGGGCCCAGCTGCTGCTTGGTTGCGGTTGCCGAATAACGGCCGTCAAACCTGTCCCTGTGTCCGTGACATCCTTCGGCACCGTCCCCTTCCAAGTAACTCGATAAATTCCGCCGCTCGTCCCACGTCCGCCCGTCGAAAAATACAGCCAGCCATCCGGGCCAACTTCGAGGTCCGTGACGTTGAGCGGATTCCCTTCCAGGAACGTTTCCGTCGTCGCCGTGTAGCTCGCTCCGCTCCGCTTGAGCTTAATCGCCAAGATCTTGCCCTGCGACCAATCTGCCGTAAACAGCGCGCCGTGAAAACGCACCGGAAACATGAAATGGTTGTACGTCGTCATGCCGGCTGGCGAGCCGCGGCCTGTTTCGACGACGGCCGGCAGCGAATCAGCATAATAATCGGGCCACTTCGACCAGCCGCTGCGCCAGCCATATTCGCCGCCGGGCACAACGTGGCAAACGCGCGTCGGCCGATACCACGTCGTACCTTCATCCGACTCCATGTCGGCATCGTGAATAAACAATTCACCTTCGCGATTGAACACCAGGTCATACGGATTCCGCAGTCCACCGGCGACAAGTTGCACGCCGCTGCCTTCGGTGTCGGTACGAATCACAACACCACCCGGCGCCTTGATGCCCGCCGCGTGTCCACCCGGATCTTCATACTTGGGCACCAAATCCGTGTCGTAGAAATCGCGATGCGGGCTGCCGCTCTCGTAGGTTCCCACCAGGGACGTGTGATTACCCAGCATGACATAGAGCAAGCCATCCGGACCCAGCACGATGCCGTGCGGCCCATGCTCCACGACTTCCGACTTGAACTTCACGAGCGTCCGAACGCTCTCCAGCACGCCATCGCGATCTTTGTCTGCGAGTCGATACAGCCCCAGGCCGTCTTCACCCTCGCCAGTTACATACACTTCGCCATTGAGCGCCAAAATGCCCTGAATGTTTTTGACCTTGTCGCAATACGTGCGCACGCGCTCCGGAATCTTGTCGCCGTTCGCGTCGTAGATCAGCAATAGCCCGCCACCCTCTTTCGAGGCGAGGATGTGCCCGAACTCATTGAATGTCATCGCGATAATCGATCCGGTCTGCTCTTCGCCGAGGACATATTGCACTTCAAACTGCGGATCGATCTTGAACCGCTCGCTTTTCGAAACCTGTTCGGCCGGCACATTCTCGCGGCGGTCCCACGGCGCCGTGCTGCCCAGCGTGCCAAACGCCTGAGCCGGCAGCCACGCGCGGTCGTTGTACATCGCCGTGTTCCACAGCGGCAGCGGCCGCAGACTCGTCCGCCAACTGCCATCGGTCGAGAACGAGATCCACTCGTTTTGATCTTTGATCGTCACGCGAGCGACCAGCGCGGCGGTCGTGCCCGTCGTATTTTGCACGCGAACGGCAATGACATTCGGGCCCTTCACCAGATTCTTGCTGATGTCGTATTCATCGAGCTTCTTCGTTGATTCGCCAGCCCCGATTCGGCGGCCATTGACGTACAGCTCGTATTGATCGTCCGATGCGATCGCCACCTGGCCGCTCTCGGGCCCGCGCAGCGTCATCACCTTGCGAAAATGGCACGCTTCGCCGGTCGGCACATTCGCCTTGGCATGGTCCGGCGACCAAACCCACTGCGCCTCGTTGGCCGCCGCAACACCGAATGTCGCCAATGCAGCGCCCAGCGCGAGCGTTGTCTTCCTGAGCAAAGAAATGACTTCATCCATGAAGTAATTCCGGATCCATCCGTTCATCGCAGACCTCTTTCGAAGTCAAAAACAAAAATTCGTGTGCCGATTCGCATGAATCGACTGCACAGCAGCGCAAGCGCGGCCCTGCAATCGGCGCGGAAGTTACCGCAGGCAAGGCAAATTCCGCAAGCGAGAAAAATTGCAGCCTGCTAGCACGCTCGTGGGGCAGGCCTCCGGCCTGCCATACAAAAATTCGCCTCGGTCATGTATCACGGACTCGATGACCTCAAAGTGCTACAGACACCTTTATCCAGCGCGCTTAATCTACGCCGCGTCCAAAGTTTGCAGGCTTCTTTACAGGGCAGGCCAGAGGCCTACCCCACGTTTCATGCTCTGGTCCCAAACCAAACAAATCGCCCTCGTCGCCATCGTTGCCGCGTTCGTCATGCTGACAAACCTCGGCGGCCCGCGCCTGTGGGACCGCGATGAGCCGCGAAACGCCCAATGTGCGTGCGAAATGCTCGGGCGGTGGGATTGGGTCGTGCCCACGTTCAGCGACGAGCTCCGCACGCACAAGCCAGTGCTCCTTTACTGGGGCATCATGTCCTCGTACTTGGCATTCGGTGTTACCGAATTCGCCGCCCGCCTGCCCAGCGCTCTCTGTGCGATCGGCACGGTCATCTGCGTCTATCGCATGGGCCGCCGCCTCTTCGGCCCGCAAGCTGGCGTCTGGGCCGGCGTCGCGCTCGCCACCAGTCTCATGTTCGTCGTCGCCGGCCGCGCCGCGACGCCCGACTCGCTCCTCATCTTCTGCAGCGCCCTCGCACTCACCATCTATGTCTGCGGCACCTTCCAACCTCGCTTCGAAACCACCCCAGTGGACGCGCCACCGCGCCTCCAAACGGGTCCACCCGCTGCTCGAGTGGACAACACGATCGTCAATTCTCAAAACGCTCCCAATCCTCTAATCGACGACTTAGTTCCCCGCCCGCTCCAATTCCAACATTTCTTCCCGCATAGCTGGCTCACTGCCGTCGCCATGTACGCCGCGATGGGCCTTGGCATTCTCGCCAAAGGCCCCGTCGGCCTCATCCTGCCCACCGCCGTCATCGGCATGTTCCTGCTCATCACGCGCCTCCCCGAGAGCTGTAGGGAACGCCCTCTGTGGCGTTCCGCCCTCGCGACGTTCGACCCATTCCACTTCCTCAAAACCTGCTGGTCGATGCGGCCCTTCACGGCCCTCTTCGCCGCCACCGCCGTCGCCCTTCCCTGGTACTGGGCCGTCGGCCTCGCCACCGACGGCGAATTCCTCCGCGGCTTCTTCTTTGAGCACAACCTCGCCCGTGCTACTTCCTCGATGGAAAACCACAGCGGCACAATTTTCTTCTATCCCATCACACTCCTCGTCGGCTTTTTTCCCTGGTCCATCTTCGCCATCCCGCTCGCAATCGACACGGCCTTACAGATTCGTCGCAACGACCGAATCCACCCTGGCTATTTATTCTGCGTCTGCTGGGTCGGCGTTTATATCGCGCTGTTCTCCCTCGCCGGCACCAAGCTTCCCAGCTATGTCACGCCCTGCTATCCCGCCCTGGCCCTCCTTGTCGGCGACTACATCGATCGCTGGAGCCGCCAACGCGCCGCCGTCGCCGGCGGGTGGCTCACGGTTGCCTTCGCCTGCCTCGGCCTCGTCGGCATCGGCGTCGCGGTCGGCGTTCCGCTCGCCGCCAAGCAATTGCTGCCCGGCGAAGAATGGCTCGGCCTGATCGGTCTCATTCCTCTCGCCGGCTGCATCGTCTGCCTCGGCTTCCTTGCCGTCCGCAGTTACTTCGCCGCCGCCGGCACGCTCGGCATGACGGCCATTGCCTTCGCCACGCTCCTCTTCGCCGTCGGCGTCGATCGAATTGACCGTCACCAAACGAGCCACGAACTCTTGGCCGCGATTTTTTCACGCAGCAGCCAGCCCCACATCGCCTCCTACAGCATCCTCGAACCCAGCTGGGTCTTTTACGGCGGCCAGCCCATCCACGAATTTGCCCACGATCCGCGCCTCGGCCACGACAGCAACGACTACGCCGCCACCGCAGCCATTCGCTTCCTCACCGAAAACCCCGACCATTTCCTGATCACCACCTCCAAGAAATTCCGCGATCTCTCCCCAAATCTTCCCCTCGGAATCGGCGTCATCGAGCAAGTCCCCTATTTCCTCCGCCACAACCAAGAACTCGTCGTCGTCGGCCCCCTCACCGGCCGGCCCCTCAACCCAGCCATCTCCCGCCGCACCTCCGCGCTGGGAGGGCGAGGCTCCCGCCGAGCCGCTTCGTCCCCGCCTCAAAACAACTTGCGCTAGTAGGGTGGGCTCCGACCACCACCTCATAGGGTGGAACCAGCGAGCTCGGCTCGCGCCTGCCCTCTGCAACTTCCAGAACGCACCTAAACTGTTCCACCTCCGAAACTTATAGCCGCTCGCCGCCAATCTCATCCCCACCGAAACTTTCTTCCCCGCCAAAGGTTTAACAACCAGCGACGAATAGCGCGCAGTAATAGCAATTGGCGTCAGGTCTCTTGGGGGCGATCTACCGGCGGCAACTCGAATGATGGCCCGCCCCAGCGCTTTCCATTAGACTAACTAACGCCCACCGTTAGATTCCTCCCCGCCTCGCCGCCCTACTGTTCCCACAGCGCCGCGCGGCACCCGTAGTTAGAACGAGTCCTTTCGAATGGAAGCCGGCGAAATCCTCCTCAAACGCGGCTTGATGAACCGCGGCCAGCTTGAACAAAGCCGCGGCATCGCCAACGGCCATGGCGACGGCAACAAGCTCATCGAATCGGCCATCCAGCTTGGCTTCGTCTCCGAAGAGCAAGCCCTCAAAGCCGTCGGCGAAGAAGTCGGCATTGAATTCATCGATTTACAGGAAACCGAAGTCGATCTCTCGCTCCTGAAAAACTTCCCGCAGAAGCTGATCTATCGCCAGTCGCTCTTCCCGATCCGCCAGGAATACGGCCAGCTCATTGTCGCCACGTCGAATCCCTTCGACCTCTACCCGCTCGACGAAGTCAGCGCCGCCACCGGCATGTCGGTCATGCCCGTCCTCGCCGCCCGGGCTGAAATCGCCAAGCTCATCAAAAAGCACCTCGGCGTCGGCAGTGAAACCGTCGAAGGCCTCATGGCCGCCGCCGACGAAGACGACGGCGTCGAGCTCCTTAGCGACATCGAAACCGACGGCTCCGAGCTCTCCGAACAGGCTCAAGAAGCCTCCGTCGTTCGCCTCGTCAACGAAATCATGCTCGAGGCCATTGAACTGCGAGCGAGCGACGTGCACATCGAGTCGCAAAACGCCGGTATCGCCATCCGCTACCGCATCGACGGCGTCCTCCAGACGCAGCCCGTTCCGCCCGAAATCAACCGCTTCGAAAGCGCCATTCTCAGCCGTCTGAAAATCATGTCGCGGCTGAACATTGCCGAAAAGCGTCTGCCGCAAGACGGCCGCATGAAGCTCAAAATTCATGGCCGCGAGATCGACGTCCGCGTCTCCGTGATTCCCATGATTCACGGCGAAAGCGTCGTCATGCGTATTCTGGACAAGGGGTCGATGAAATTCGACCTCCGCCAGATCGGCATGGAGCAAGACACGTACGAAACATTCCGCCAACTGATCGACATGCCGCACGGCATCGTCCTCGTCACCGGCCCCACCGGCTCCGGCAAAACGACGACGCTCTATAGCGCTCTCATCGAGATCAACCAACCCGACATCAAGATTATCACCACCGAAGACCCGGTCGAATATCAGCTCGACGGCATCAATCAGATTCAGGTGCATGCCAAAATCGGCCTCACCTTCGGCCATTCGCTACGAAGCATCCTCCGCCACGATCCCGACGTCGTCCTCGTCGGCGAAATCCGCGATCTCGAAACGGCCGAAAACGCCATCCAAGCCTCCCTCACCGGCCACTTGGTCTTCAGCACCCTGCACACCAACGACGCTGCCAGCGCTTTCACGCGTATGACCGATATGGGCGTCGAACCCTTCCTCGTCGCCAGCACGGTCGAAGGCATCATGGCCCAGCGTCTCCTCCGCCGCCTTTGCACCCACTGCAAGCAGAAATACGAGCCCACCAAGGACGAAGTCCCAGCCGATTTCCCCTGGGACCTGAAAAACGGCCCGATTTATAAAGCCGTCGGCTGTCGCGAATGCCGAAACACTGGCTACCGCGGCCGGTTAGGTATTTATGAGCTTTTGGTGACGACCAACGACATCCGCCAACTCGCGACCGACCGCGTCAGCAGTTGGAAGATCATGCAAGCCGCCGTGAAAGACGGCATGCGATCGCTTCGCGGCGATGCCTGGCTCAAAGTCCTCCACGGCGTCTCCACCGTCGATGAAGTCGCTAAGAACGCCAAAGCCGACCACAACTTATTGATTAAAAGATAGTTGCCAGTGAGGCGAGATCGATCAAAATGGATCATTGGGAATGACCAATGACCAAGCACCAATGACCAAACAAATTCAAAATCCAAATGACGGAATGGCGATGATTGCATTTTCTGTTTAGGTCATTTCTTTTTGCAATATTGGTGCTTGTTTGTGATTTGGTGCTTGTTGCTTGGTCATTTGATTTTCGGTTGATCCTCCAATGCCCGATTACGCCTACATCGCCCGCGACGCCACCGGCCAAAAGGTCAGCGGCACACTCTCCGCGGCGACGGAGCGCGAAGTCCTCGGCATCCTCTCCGGCCGTTCCCTCTTCCCCGTCCAAGTCAGCGCCTCCAAGGCCTCCGCCGCCCCCGGCGCTAATCTCCGCGTTCGTGGCCAGGTGATGGCCACGGTTTACAGTCAGCTTGCCGCCCTTCTCCGCGGCGGTGTGCCAATGCTCAAGTCGCTCGCGGTTCTCAAGGAGCAATCGTCCAACAAAAACCTCAAGGGCATTCTCGATGAAGTCTATCGCCGCGTCGAAGACGGCTCGACGCTCGGCGACGCCATGGCTCGCTTTCCTCGAGCCTTTAACGAAATGGCCGTCAACATGGTCCGTGCTGGCGGCGAAGGTGGCTTTCTTGAAGACGCCCTCGATCGTGTCGCCGTGTTCACCGAGCAGCAAGAAGACCTCAAGGGCCGCACGATCAGCGCCATGGTCTATCCGCTGCTCCTCGGCACGGCCGGCACGTCCGTCGTCACCGTGCTCGTTGTCTTCTTCGTGCCCAAATTCGCCGTCATGTTCGAGCGCCTGCGCGAGCGCGGCGAACTGCCGTGGGTCACCGACCTGCTGCTTTGGGTTTCCGACAGCGCCCGCAGCCCGATCGTGCTATTCCTGGTCCTGCCCAGCATTATCGGTCTCATCATTTTCCTTTATTTAAAGACACAAACGCCCCAAGGCCGCCGCACCGCCGACTACATCCGCATCAAGATCCCGATGGCCGGGCCGATTTTCCTCAGCTTCGCCGTCGCCCGCTTTTGCCGCGTCCTCGGCACGTTGCTGCACAACGGTGTTCCCATTCTTAAGGCCCTGGAAATCAGCCGCGATGCCGCCGGCAACAAAATCCTCACCGAAGCGATTGCCGAAGCGTCCGAGAACATCTCCTCCGGTCAGTCGCTGGCTCAACCGCTCGCCGCCAGCGGCCATTTCCCCAAAATGGTTGTCGAGATGATCGCCGTCGCCGAAGAATCGAACACGCTTGACACGGTCCTCGTCGGACTTGCCGACGATTTAGAAAAACGCACCAGCCGCCAGCTCGATCTCATGGTCCGCCTGCTCGAGCCGCTCATGCTGATCGGCCTCGCAGGCGTCGTCCTCGTCATCGTCATTGCCCTCCTGGTTCCGGTAATTAAGATGAGCACCACACTGGGCTAATGACCAAGCATCAACGACCAATGACCAAGCAAATTCAAATGATCGAATGCATTTTGGACATTCCGTTTTTTGAAGTTGGAAATTGTTTGTGATTTGGTGCTTGGTCATTGGTCATTCGCATATTGAGAAATTTTTAAACAAGGAAAACACATGAACCACCGCCCCAGTCGCTACCGCCGCAAAAGCGCCTTCACCCTCATGGAAATCCTCCTCGTCTTGGCGATCCTCGTCGTCTTGGCGTCGATGGTCGGCGTCAGCTATTCTCGCATCCAGAAGTCGATGCAGGTTTCTAGCGCCCGCACGCAAATCGGCCTGCTGGAGGATGCCGTAAAGGCCTACCAGATCGGCGTCGGCACGCTGCCTCCGAATCTCGAAGCCCTTCTCGCTCCCCCCGGTGATTTGCCTAATCCGGCCAAGTGGCAAGGGCCGTATCTCGAAAAGCAAACGCTGCCCGTCGATCCCTGGGATCAAGCGTTCCAATACGAAATCGTCGATCCCGCCAACGACAAATTCAAAATCTTCTCCGCCGGCCCCGACCGCCAAGCCGGCTCCAGCGACGACATCGCCACGACGCTATAGACGAAATTGTCCAAGGTCCAAAGTCCCATGTCTAAAGTCGCATTAAGACGACGACATCGACCTAACCTTGGACCTTGGACCTTGGACTTTGGACAGCACCGCGGCTATACGCTGATGGAGCTGTTGCTCGTCCTTGCTATTATCGTCATCGCCGCCGCCGCCGTCGCGCCGCGAATGACCGGCGTGATGCGCAACGTCACGCTTAACTCGGCCGCCCAAACCGTTCGCGCCGAGCTGACTCGAGCGCACGTCATGGCCATGAAAACCGGCCGCGTTCAGGTCTTTCAATACGAGCCCGGCGGCCGCAAATACAAGCTCGAGCCCTGGATCGCCGGTGACGACGCCATCGAAAGCCCCAACGGCCAAGAGAATTCCACGCCGTCGTCCCACGCCAAGACGCAAGTCGAGCCTATGCTCCACGAAGGCGCCAAATTCGCCGCCGGCGACGCGGCTGTCGAAAGCCGCAGCGAAAAAATCGAGCAAGAGCTGACCGACTCGCACGGCACCGCCTGGTCCCGCCCCATCATGTTCTATCCCGATGGCTCAGCTGGCGACGCCTACATCGTCGTCGGCAACGACCACAACGCCGGCATCCGCATCGACCTCCGCGGCATGACAGCCGCCGTCCACCTCAGCGAAATCAAAGACCTCAAACTCCTCGAAGAAGACACGACACTCTCGAAATAAGAGAATTGGGTGGCTGTGTTTTGCGCAGCATAACACGGCAGTTGACCGGAAAAATAAACCGCAGAGGACGCAGAGGGTCGCAGAAAAATTGATCATTATTCCTTCCCTGCGCACCTCTGCGTCCTCTGCGGTAAATCAATCACTCCAACCGTCCCGGCGGCCGTCGATTTTTCCCCGGCCGGTCGGTGAGCGAATCGCCTAGATCCGCCCGAGCCTCCTCGGCAATTCCTAATAATCGTTGCACAACCTCCGGATTCGCCGCCGCCACGTCCGTTTTCTCCCCGGCATCCTCAACCAGGTTATAAAGCGCCAACTCCGTCTTCACCGGTTCGTGTTTTCCCGGCAGACCGTCTTTCCCGGGCGTCGCCAAATGCTGATACGTATGCGGCAAATGCAATTTCCAAGGTCCGCTACGCACCGCTTCCAATCCGAAATTCCAATAGTAATAGAATCGATCATGCGGCGTTTTCGCCCCGTCCACACCGGCCATCAGCGGCCAGATATCGAGACCGTCGATAATCCGATCCTGCGGCGCGGAACCACCGGCCAGCTTGGCAAAAGTCGGCAGCACATCAATCGTGCCACATAATTCACGGCAGACGCGGCCCGCTGGGATTTTCCCCGGCCAGCGCGCCAGCGTCGGCTCAAGATGTCCGCCGTCCCAGGTGGTCGCTTTGCCTTCGCGCAGCGGTCCGGCGCTCCCCGCGTGATTGCCATACGACAACCACGGCCCGTTATCCGAGCTGAACAGCACCAGCGTCTGCTCATCGTTGCCCGTTTTCTTGAGCGCATCGAGAATTTGCCCCACGCTCCAGTCGATTTCCGAAATCACATCGCCAAACAGTCCGCGTTCCGTCTTGCCTTTGAACTTATCCGACACGAACAGCGGCACATGCGGCATGCTGTGCGGCAAATACAAAAAGAACGGCTTGTCCTTGTTGTCCGTGATGAACTGCACCGCCCGCTCGGTGTACCACGTCGTGAGCTGCGTCTGATCGGGCATCGTCTGCACGACCTTTTCCCCTTCGATCAGCGGCAGCGGCGGAAATGTCTTGTTGGTCGGGTGATTCGGCCACATGTCGTTCGAATACGGAAGGCCGAAATAGCGGTCGAACCCATGCCGCGTCGGCAAAAACCGCGGATTGTCGCCCAAATGCCACTTCCCAAAAATCGCCGTCGCATAACCGCGCTGCTTGAGGATCTCCGGCAGCAAGACTTCGTCCTCGTTGATGCCAATCTTTGCCTTCGGGCCCAGTGCGCCGAGGATGCCCACCCGCTGTGGATAGCAGCCCGTCATCAGCGCCACGCGCGACGCGCTGCACACGGCAGCCGCGCTATGAAAGTCCGTGAATTTCATCCCCTCCGCCGCCATGCGGTCGAGATTGGGCGTTTGATAACCCTTCGCGCCGAACGGGCCGATATCCGCATAGCCCAGATCATCGCAATAGATAATGACAAAGTTCGGCGGGCGATCCGCGGCAAAGGTCGAGGAGCCAATGGCGATCAGTAACAAGGCGATGAATAGTAATCGCATGGTTTAAATCTTTAATGCGGAGACGCGGAAGCACAGAGCCGCAGAGAAAAACGAAGGTGAGAGCTATTTGGAAATTGTCGCCGAGTCGTGGGGAACATTCCATCCGGCGTATAAATCGGGCGAGTCAAGTAGCCGAAAGCTGCCGTTGAAGCCGAGAACGATGGGCTCGGCGTTCGGAATGTGGAGCTTGAGCACGTCAGCAGGTGGCAGATCGAGCGCGCGACCCACGGCGCAGCGGATGGGATTGAAATGCGAGACAATGACCAAATCGCCGGTTGTTGCCGCTGCCGCTTCGTTGACTGCCGCCCACGCCCGGTCGCTAACCACTTGCAGCGTCTCGCCGCCCGGTGCGCAGTGCTCGAAATTATTCATGAAATGGCAGTAATTCGGATCATCGCGGTAATGCGGATAGTCGCGAAAGACATCCTCTTCGGCAACGCCCTCGAATCGGCCATGCGACCGCTCCATCAACCCACGAGCGGGCGGATGAAGCGCGACTTCCGCGGCCAATTCGTTTAGGACCAGCGACAGCGTTTCGACTGCTCGCGTCAGCGGTGAGCTGATCGCACATCGCGGCTGAACATAGCTAAGTGCGGCCAGCCGTTGCCCCGCCGCACGAGCTTGTTCGCGGCCGCGGTCCGTCAGCGGCGTTTCGACTTGTCCGCAATACGTCCTTCGCTGCCGGCTAATCGCGTTAAGCTGCGATTCGCCGTGGCGGATGAAAACCAAATGCCGCATGAGCCAGAAATCCCTTCGGTACCGAGCAAAGCCAAAACTCGATTTTGCTCGGTTGCGGGAAAACTGGCTAGGGCGGGGGCCCATCACGCGGAGCCGACCCGCGATGCGGGTACCCCGGGCCACTTACCGCGAAGCAAACTGATGCAACTTAGCGAGGTCTTCGCCATACCGCTCAATTGCCGCGGCAACGTACGCGCGGTCGTCCTTGCTCAGCCGCTCGAGTGCGACCGTCGTCGTGCGTCCCGTTTCCTTCAGTAACCGAACTTTGCCATCCAGCACGAGCACGAGCTTGGCGTTCACTTTGAACTTTCCGGAATTGTCAGTCCATTCCCGCAGCGGCAGGCGTCCATCGGCGCCGGCTGCCAGCATATCGATCTTCTTCGCAGTCGGCTCGGTCACCAGTGGTTCAGTCGGCTTCTCGCTCGTCGTCGGCGCGGTCGGCAGCGGAGCGAATGGGTCATCGGCGTGTGTTTCGGTCGCGGCCGGCACAGTGCTCGGCGAAACGAGCGGCGTAAATGGATCGTCATTGACGGTTGGAAATTCCGGTTTGGCGACCGTACCGGCCGGCGGTGCAGCAGAAGCCGCCGCCGGCTGGCGGGCCGGGTTGGTTGTCGAGTTCTCCGCGATTACTGCGTCGGCCGAATTCTCGCGCACCGAGGCCTTCGGATTCGCGGCCGGATCGATCGGTGTCACACCAATGACTCGATCGGGCGAGGGAGCGGCCTGGACTGTCGGAGCACCAAGTGAAGTTGTTTGTTTGGGCGTGAGCGTTGTTTTTTGCGGGCCGATATTCGACGGAGCAGCATTTGTCAGCGGCTGGTTTGGCGCATGCCCAGCGTCTGCCGCGTTTGTGATCGACGAGGGCAGCACGTCGCTCGGTTGGCGGTGCGGCACGTTTGTCGTTGGCACCGGCGAAGTCGTCAGCGCCGGCTGATCGGAACTGGCGCGATGGCGTTCAACACTGGATTCGGTGATCGCCGGCGTGTTGGCCGCGTTGTCCGCAGCAGGCGCGATAGTGCTCGCCGCCGGTTGCGATTGGTCCGCGGCTGATCTACGCACAACGCCGACCGGTGGCTGCAAACCGATCGACGGTGTTGTGGGCGTGGAGGTTGCCGGCAACGCGTCCGGTGGCGTGATTTCGCTCGCCGTCGGTCGCGGCAAATCGGACGGCGAGGGCTCGGCTGCTGGTGGCGCTGATTTCTCGGCCTTGTCACCGCAGCAAGTCGGCTCTGCCGGACAACAACAAGTGCAGCAGCGGCGATTGAGCAAGCGACATGCCGAAGCCGGATCGATGGAGAGCAAGCAAACGCTCGTCCAAGCCAAAGCAATACTAACCAGTTTCCGCAGCCGCTTCATCGCAATGTCCTCGCCCAAAATGAGATTGGAAAGCCAAGCAAGATTAGGTTTTTTAGCGACTGTAGGCGGCGAACGATGATGGATGATGGCAACACTCAACGATCGCGATGGTCGGCTTATAACAATGATGCGGGCTGTGTGGACTGGCGAACTCTGGGACCGAGGGATGTATCGATCGCTATGATGAAGGGCGGCATTTTTGAACACAGTTGAAAGTCCGTCGCTTGATCGTTGAAACGCATTTGCTGACGAAGCGCTATGCGACGGGCACAGCGCTGGCGGATTGCTCGCTGGGCGTCGAGCGCGGTGAAGTGTTTGGCTTGCTGGGACCGAACGGCGCAGGGAAAACGACGCTGCTGAGGTTGCTGCTGGGGTTTTTGCGGCCGACGGCGGGATGGGCCAAGATTGCGGGGTTGGATTGTCACGGGGAGTCGCTGGCGGTGCGGCGGCAGGTGGCTTATTTGCCGGCCGAGGCGGCGATTTTTCCGCAGATGCGGGGCCGTGAAGCTCTGCAGTTCTTTGCGGAGATTCGTGGCGGTGGCGGCGCGAAGAGGGCGATGGAAATCGCGGAGCAACTGGAGCTCGAGACGAGTCGCCGCGTGAGTTTCATGTCCACGGGAATGAAGCACAAGCTGGCGCTGGCGGCGACGCTCGCCGCGGATGTGCCGATATATATTCTTGATGAACCGACGGCGAATCTGGATCCGACGGTGCGGGCGAGCGTGTTGGATTTGGTGAAGGAAGCAAAGGCCGCTGGCAAGACGGTGATCTTTTCGTCGCACATTCTTTCCGAAGTGGAAGAGGTTTGTAATCGAGTGGTGATTTTGCGCTCCGGCCGGCTAGTGCATACGCAGTCGATGGCGGAACTAAGGCAGCAGCATCGGATCATTGCGTTGCTCAAAGAGAAAATGCCGCCGATTCCCGATGAGCTGCAGGCACAACTGAGCGTAGTATCGAATGGCAATGATCAGGTTGTGTTTGAGGCGGGAGGAGAACTGCCGTCGCTGTTGCATTGGCTGGCCACACTGCCGCTCGCCGATATGCGGATTGAGTCGCTGGGACTGAGAACCATTTATGATCGGTTTCATCGCGAGAACGTGCTGTGAATTTCACGCTGATCAAAAAATCGATCCATGAGGCCCGGCTGCTGTTTGGTGGCTTGGGACTGTTGCTGTTTGCGTTTTGCTGGTTGCGGGTGTTTATCGTCAGTCGATTGCAGACGAGTCAATTCGCGGCGATCGTCGAACAGTTGTGGGATCAGTTCAAAGATTTTTGGCCGGTGTCGCTGGAACAACTTTTGTCGTACACGGGGCGGATTGCAGTGGGGTACAACGAGCCAATTATCGTGTTTGGCGTGTCGATCTTTGCGATTGCCCGCGGCAGTGATGTGGTAAGCGGCGAACTCGGGCGAGGAACGCTGGAAATGTTGCTGGCGCAGCCGGTGAGTCGGCTATCGGTGCTGTATACACAGGCGGCGGTGACGGTGGGCTGTATTGGTGTGCTGTGTGCGTTGACGTTTGCGGGGACGGCGGCGGGGATTTATACGATGCAGGTAAAGGAGGATCTGCCGCCGCCGTCGCTTGGGATTCCGGGAATTGGCGTGCGGATTCCGCTATCGCTTCGTAAGCCGGAGAAAATCAGTGTGCCGATGAGCGAGAAGACGAAGCCGGGATATTTTGTGCCGGGGGCATTCAATTTGTTTTCCCTCGGCCTCGCGGTGGCCGGTTTCAGCACTTTGGTGTCGTCGCTCGATCGGTATCGGTGGCGGACGATTGGGATTGTGGTGGGAGTTTATGTGGTGATGATCGTGGTGAAGTTGCTGGGGCAGACGATTAGCGAGGTGGCGTGGCTGCAGTATTTGTCGATCTTTACGGCTTATGAGCCGCAGAAGTTTGTGAGCGTTGGAGTGCATGAGCCGGCGCGGGCGTGGGCGCTGGTGATGCGCGATGCGGAGGGACAGTTCAAGGAACTGGGGCCGCTGGGATACAACCTGGTGATGGTCGGTTGTGGCGCTGTCTTTTATGCGTTGGCAGGAGTTATTTTTCAGCGGCGGGATTTACCTGCGCCGCTATAGCGGCCCTGGGGGATGGCCAAAGTCCAAGAGCATTTGTCCCACCCGCGACGCCAGGAAGAGATTCTCTTACAACCGTCGCGGCATTTTCAAGCAGAGGGTCTCCGAGTGTCCAAAGAATGGCAATGTCGGGCATCTGACCGCTTTGAATGGGGGCCCTCACGTCCATCGGGAGCGTCGCAATAAGTTTGGCAGGCCTCGATAAGATGATGTGCCCGGTCAAAGCACCAGTGACAATAAGCGTGGTGTGAAAAGCATTACCGAACTCTGCATTTGTTCGAAGCACCATTCCATCGCGGAATCGAAGAGTTTTGCCCTTCCCTTGTGGATACTCTACGGAAGCGCCGACCTCGAACGATTGGCGTTTTCCTTGGAGCTGTTTGGGAATTGAGATCGGGAGGCGCGCCAATCCGAATGCAGCGGGCGGGCATGCTATTTCGACGCCAAACGTCTCAATTGGCGAACGGTCCAGGAAGAAGTTTTTCGCAGGGCGCAAAGCTACTCTGCCGACGCAGGGCGCATCCTGTTGGTTCTGGAAATATATGTCCAAGTAGCAGAGTTCATCCGCTTTTGAAAGAGTTGGGAAGAAACAAAATCCTCCTCGGTTGTAATAATTTGTGACACACTGGCGAAGGTAGTCGGGTGCCAAGTCGGGACGAAAATGCATCTTGAAAAACAATGCCATCGCTGCAATTGAAACGACTGGCCATACGATTCGAAACACCCAATTGAGATCGCTTGGTTTGTCATCACTCCAGACAACGAACGCTGCTGGGACAGCGAACATGAATGCGACCACGCACAACACCTTGATAGATTCGCGCACGTCTTATCGGGCCTTTGGGTGACAGGTTCTACTTTGCGGCCGATGGCAGCAGTTTGTCGATGTTTTCGTTTTTGGAGTAGGGCTGTTCGAGGGACCAATAAAGAGCGTTGGTGAGGAGCTTCTTGAAGGCGGGTTCTTGGAAGTCGTCGGGGTGGCCGAGGGTGGTGTTGAAGACGCGGGCGGGTTTATTGCGGGATCCCTCGCCTACGCTTCGGGTTTGTGTGCTCGGTCCCTCGCTTACGCTTCGGGTTGGTATGGAGGCGAAATTTGTCCAGGCGATGGGTTCGGGTTCCTGGTCGGGGATTTTGCCGATGAGAAGCTTTGTGGTGGTGCTTTCGAGTGGCTTCACTTTGTAGAGGGAGCCGTTGCCGATGAGCTTGGTGATGTCGAGGCCGCGGACGATTGGGTGTTCGGCGGCGCCGTCGGCGATGGTGATCGCTGTTTTGGGGCCGTTGGGATAATGGTTGGTGTAGTGACCGCCGAAGACTTCGGGGTCGAACTCGGGCCAGACGCCGCGGCCGGAAGCGGCGGCGGCAAGATTGTCTTTTTCGGTGCGGAGGCACCAGGCGTGGCAGGCGGTGCGAATGCCGACGACGGGCTTGCCGGCGGCGATGTGCTCGCGGAGGGCGTCGAGATCGGTTTTCGGTGGTAGTCGGCGGCGGGCGCTGACGAGAACGACATCGGCCTTGCGAATCGCGTCGGCCATGCCGGGGAAGCTGTTTTTATCTTGAGCGTCGGCGTGGACAATGGTGACTTCAAAGCCGAGGGGCTCGAGATCGGACTTGGCAAACTCGGGCAGCGTTTTTCCGGTTTCGTATTCGTCGTCGCCGATGAGCATCGTGACGCGGCGGCGGTCTTTGCTGAACTGGAACTCCTCGCCGCCGAGGAAAGCGACGCTGGTGATCGTGGGGCAGACGAACTTTTCGATGTGCTCGATGATCAGCCGGGTGCCGGTGAAGTGGTTGACGTACGGCCATTTCGACGGGTCGTACATGGTATCGGTCATGTCGCGCATGAGGACGACGTTTTTGCCGTTTTTTGCCATTTGGCGGAGGCCGAAGGGGCGGCCGAGAACGCACATGTTGGTGTGAACGCCGAGGAGGATGACGTTGTTGATTTTGCGCGATTCGAGGAGGTTCCAGATTTCGACGCCGTTGTCGCTGATGGCGTCTTTGTCGCCGATGGTGAGCAGCCCAATCTCAGATTTCCACGGTGATTTGGGATTGCGACCCAGTGCGGCCAGTTTGTCTTGCCAAACTTTGTGTTCGGCGAGGTCGTCGTCTTCACCGCCTTGCGTTTGATCGATCGGATAGATGCCTTTCTCTTCGGACGGAATGACTTTGCACCACTGGCTGATGTCGGCGGGCGAATTGGCGGCTTTCGGCGAGCCTAGCGCGATTTTGCGGCCGGGGTGATCTTTGTAGGGATCCGTGCAACTGCTGGGAGCATGAATGATGAGGACGCCTTGATCGCGGGCCTTCGTGAGCACGGCGTTCATTCGCGGCGCGATCTCGACGCAACGACGGACAGCGTTCAAGCAGTGATGCGAGTCCCACATGTCGCAGACGATGATGGCCGTGTTGTTTGGCTGCCAGGTTTCCGTCGTTTCTTTGAACGACCAGACGCCGGCGTTTTCGACGCGGGAGCGTTTTTGGACGGCGATGTCGGCGCGGGCGGCGGAGGAGAGGGCGATGGCGAACAGAAGTGGAAGGAGGGTTCGCATGGCTGGGGAGGGGGCTCGGGACTCGGGGTTCGGGGCTGAGGGGGGCTTGTTGAAAAGTTACCACTTCGGAGTTGGAGATTCCATTAAGGGTTGTTGGTTTGATTGGGTCGGAGGCGCTAAAGTTTGAAGTTTTTTCATTACGAAGGGCTAACGCGGTTGGCGGAAGTGGTATGGCGGCTGAAGTTTAGGGAAATGGGTTGGTAGGGGGCGGCGCTCAAGTTGAGCGACGGGGGAGTCCAAGGTCCAAAGTCCAAAGTTCAAGGTCTAGCGGCTGTGATTTTTTGGTTAGGAACGATTCGGGCGGACCTCCTTAGCTATATCGCAAAATGGCGGAAAAACCGGGCGAGAATTTTGAAAATAGTTGCGGCTGATGCGGCTGGATGGGAGGAGAGGAGAAGGAAGCAAGATTGGGCATCACAAGTACCGCTGGGGTGAGGATTTCGGGCGCGGATGTAATGTGTTCGATAAGGGGACGCTGTGCGCCGTTCTGCTGTAGCGAGCCGTGAGGATGTGGTCGGGCCGAGCTGAGGCGGGGGGGCCGGTAAAGTCGAGCCTGGACGCAGATCTTCACACTTTTTGAGCACGTAACACTGAAATGGGCGGCCTTGAGAGGACGGGCACGGGGTTTGCCTTGAGGCAGGCAACAGCGTTGGTTTTTGCCGCTAGTTCGCATTTTTTCGTGGTTTAGCGGCAGTAGCTAAAAGGCTGATTGACGACGATTTTCGGTAGCATAGGCCAGTTGAGCTGAATAAAATGAACGCATGTCTGCCGGAATCGCGGCAGCACGGCGTTTCGGTCGCTCGACCGGCCAAACGCGGCAGGGGCGCTATTCCCACATTTTGAGCGCGGAGTCATTTCGTTATGTCAACTCGCAAGTCTGCGTGGCTGACCGTTGTTGCTGTTTCGGCACTCATGCTCAGCGGCATTGCCAGGGCTGAAACGACGACGGCTCGCTTGGGCACGTTTGAGAAGGACGGCCGGGACTATTTTGCCCTGAGCCTGATGCCGCAGGCGGCCGCCGACGCGTCGCAGAAGAACGACGTGGTGATATTGGTGGATACGTCGGCGAGCCAAGCCGGTCGTTACCGTGTTGAGGAGATGGCGGCGCTGAATGCGATGCTGTCGAGCTTCGGACCGAACGACCGCGTGCAACTCATGGCGGTGGATATGAAAGCCGTGCCGCTATCGGCGGGCTTCGTGGCTGCGAACGGTCCGGAAATGCAGTCTGCACTGGCGAAGCTGAACGCTCGCACTCCGCTGGGCGCGACGGACCTGGACGCGGGATTGCGGACGGCGGCCAGCAGCTTCGGCGGCGATGGCTCCGCTCGCACGGTGATCTATCTGGGCGATGCGATGAGCAAAGCCAATATGTTGACGGATGCAACGCTGAAGAAGCTGGTCGGCGATTTGCGAAGCGAGCATGTCAGCGTGTCGAGTTTTGTGCTCGGTCGAGAGCAAAATACGCAGCTGATGGCCGCGCTGGCGAATCACACGGGTGGCGTAATTGAAACGGCCGCGCCTGAATTGCCCGAGATGGATGCAGCTACGAACGGCCAGCGATTGGCGGCTTCGGTGCATGCGTCTGTGCTGTGGCCGAATGACAGCACGGTTTCGAACAACGTCGCGGAATCGTTCCCGGCGCAAATGCCGCCGGTTCGCACCGATCGCGACTCGGTCCTCATCGGCCTCTTGTCGAACCAGTCGCCGGTAAATGTCGAGCTCGATGGCACGATGAATGGCAAGCCGGTGAAGTGGAGCTGGACGTCGAAGCCGGAAAAATCAAGCGAGGATTTTGCGTTTCTGCCGAAGCTGGTCGAAATGGCCGAGGCCGACAAGGGGCTCTCGCTGCCAACGGCTGGCTCCGCGGCGCTGCGTCAAGCTGCTCATGTGACCATGAACAGCGCTCAGCAGCTTGCCAAGCTGGGCAATGAGGCACTGGCGAGCGGTAACTTCGCCGGGGCGCAGAAAGTAGCCGAAGTCGCTCTCTCGCGCGATCCGGGCAACCCGGAAGCAATCGCCATTCGTGAGGCCGCGAAAAAGGGTCTTTCCGCGGCCAAAGCACCGGCGACGACCGAGCCGGAACTGAAGCTGACTGGATTGGCCGAGCCGCCCGCGCCGAGCGGGCTGCTGGCAGAGGTTTTGGCGGAACCGCCGGGGTTCTTGGGCCGAGTGGAAGAAGAGCGCCGCGTTCTTTCAGGCAAGATGCAAGCGGAGGTTGATAATGCGCTGGCCGGCGCGAATCGGACGATGATTGTGAATCCCGACCAGGCCGAAAACGATCTCAAGCTGACGCTGGAGGGGGTCGAACGCACGCCGGAGCTGGAGCCGGAAGTTCGCGCGCAACTTCGCCGCAAGATCGAAATTGCGATTCGCACTGCGCGGCAGGCCAAGATCCGCGTCGATCAAGCCGTCGCCGTCGCGCAAGAGCAAAAGGCCGCGGCTGCTGAGCAAGAACGGCTCAACGATGCCCTGGCGATTCAAACGTCGCGGATCAAGCAGGTTGTTGATCGCTTTGAGTCACTGCTGGCTGAACAACGTTATGCCGTGGCGGATGAAACGATCGTGCCCGAAATTCACCGGTTGGCACCCAATACTTCGATCGATCAATCGGTCACGCAAGGCGGCCGACTGATCCGCAACGTCAACGAAATCAACAATGTTGGTGTGATGAGGGACAACAACTATCTGCGTACCTTGTTCACCGTGGAATTGTCGTTCGTGCCGTTCCCAGACGAGCCGCCGGTTGTTTATATGCCGGCCGATCAATGGGAGGATTTGACGATTCGGCGGCAGAAGTACAAAGCGGTCGATCTGGGCAAGCAAGGCGGCGCCGAGCAACGCATCTACACCGAGCTTGGCAAAAACACGACGATTGATGTCGTTGAAATGCCGCTCAAGGATGTGGTGCTCTATTTGACGGAAACGCACAACATTCCGATCGTGCTCAGCTTGAAGAAGCTCGAAGAAGCCAGTGTTAGCGCCGATACGCCCGTCACCAAGAGCCTCCGCAGCATCACGCTGCGTTCGGCGCTGCGGCTGATCTTGAAGGAGTTGGAGCTAACGTATGTCGTTCGCGACGAAGTGCTGCAAATCACGACACCTGAAGACGCCGAGAGCCAGCTCATCACCAAGGTCTATCCGGTGGGTGATCTAGTGATCCCGGTCATGTCGGGTGGCGGTGGCATGATGGGCGGCATGGGCGGCATGATGGGCGGCATGGGTGGCGGCATGATGGGTGGTATGGGGGGTGGTATGGGGGGTATGGGCGGCGGCATGGGTGGTATGGGTGGCGGCCTGGGTGGTATGGGCGGTGGCATGGGTGGCATGGGCATGGGTGGTGGCATGGGTGGCGGCATGTTTGCCGTTGAAGATGAGTTGACGCTCGGCACGAAGAAGCCAGCCGCTGCCGCTCCTGAAGCGCCGGCTCCGGCAGCCAATCCTCAACCCGCGCCGGCTATTGCTCGTTCTGCGCCGGCCAAAGGAAAGCGGATTACTGTGAAGCGGCAGGGTGATGAATCGTCGGCCGCAGCATGGGAT
>DASXLL010000224.1:0-5412 GCA_036496265.1 Pirellulaceae bacterium
AAAAACACCATCTACACGCCCTGGTTTTGGTCGTTCATCATGCTTTCGATTCGCCTGCTGCCTGAGGGGATTTTCAAGCGATTATCGCTATAGCAATTAGACGCCTCAGGCCGGATATGCCGGTTGATTTGCATCGGCGGCCGGGAATCCTGCTGCCGCGGGTAGATGATTCCTTTTTCACGTCGCCGGCCGCTCCCAGCCCGCGAATAAAGACCGCTACGTTTGCGGCTTCTCCACGCGGCCAATCTATACTTGATTACAAGTCCGCGACTGGACATTTAGTCGAACGACCGCCACAATCAGTGCGGAATTGGGACGGAATCAGGCCCGAGAGGAAGAGCATGCCACGTTGCTACGTGGCGATTGCCGGAACGATGCAGTCTTCGACGTTCGTTAGCGCCAACGCGCAGCGGCCTAGGTTTGATTCGCTCACGAGCCTGCGGTTCGTGGCCGCGATGACTATCGTTCTGTACCACTATTTCTCGCTGAACACACTCTCTTCAGCGGACGACAAATCCTTGGCCCAGCTCGATCCGGTTTCGCGCGCCGTGGGCGTCTACCTTCATGCGCTGGGCAACGGCTATTTGGCCGTCGGCTTCTTCTTCATGCTCAGCGGATTCGTTTTGGCGCACGCCCATTTTAAACAGCTCGCGGACGGAACCTTTGAGTACGCGCGCTTCCTCAAGCGGCGGTTTTCTCGAATCTATCCGCTGCATTTCCTGGTCACTGTGGCGTATGGCAGTTTGTATCTGCTCACGCTTCGCCTCGGGATCGCGATCAACAATCCAGAGAACTTTACTTGGAGCGCTTTTTTCTCCAATGTATTTCTGCTCCGTGGCCTCAATCTCATCGGTCGCCTGACATTCAACGGACCTGCCTGGTATGTCAGTTCACAATGGCACCTCTACTTGCTCTTTCCGCTTTTGGGATTGTGTGTGCTGCGCAGCCCATTCAAAAGTATACCCACGCTGTTTGCCGCCATCTTGTTTTTCTTGGCGATGTTCATCGGACTCTCGGGCGACAACCTGCTAACGCAGCGCACGTACGATTTCGGCATCCTCCGCGCTATCGCCGAGTTCCCGATTGGCCTTGCGCTTTATCAGGTGTTTTGCGATTATCAGAAGTCCGGGTCGAAGATGATTCGCCCCATTCATTTGGCCGGAATGGGACTGGTTGTCATTTTGGCGGCCCAACTCGACGTCGACGACTCGCTGATTATTCTACTCTTGGCCGGCTTCATTCTCGTCTGCGCCGCAACAAATCTGCGCTACGAACTGAAATGGCTGACGCACCCATGGTTTATCTATGCCGGCGAGATTTCCTTCGCGATTTACTTGATCCACGTTCCGTTTTTGGCATGCGCCCGAAAAGCACTTCCGATATTGGGGGTCTCCAGCGGTTCGCTAGCCGAGGGAATCTTTCTCATCGCTTGCGCGCTGGTCCTCGTGCCGACGGCGGCATTCGTGCATAGCTGGATCGAGCGGCCCGCCAGCGAATGGACGTGGAACATGCTAAACCGTCCGCGCAAGCGATTTCTTTCCCCGGCGTGAGTAAGCTCGAACGCTCTGCGACGACCGAACGCCTCGGTGGGACGAAGCCGCGACACCTGAGCGGCCCCGTAGCAATCAGTTCGCCGCGGGCCTCGCATGGCGTGGCACCGGCATAGGCACGCTGTCGGGAAACCGAATCGCCATTTGAATTCCCCCTTCGCCCTCAAAACCTACGAAGCGGCCGATGAAATTGACGCTGTCGCCCGGAAAGAATCGATGCCAATCGCCTGGGCCGCGCTCTTCATCTAATTTGCAAATGATCTTAAATGGCTCGGGTAGTTTTAGCCCAAGCGCCTTCGACCAGTCGGTGTTTTCGTCGGGTTGTTGGCTGAGCGGCACCTCCCAGGCAACTTCTCCCACGTAGTCGAAGGATGGGGCCGCTCCCGGAACGGAGTGCGCTCGCGGGTCGTTCGCGATAGCCATGGCTGATTCTAGCTCAGCAAGCTCGCCCCAACCGAGCTGCCAACCGTCGCCGGTGCGCGTAGCGGTGAGATTTCCACGAAAAGAGTCGAAGCTAGTGCGCCACGGTTTTTGATCCGGCAAATTCGCTGGCTGAACTGAATGTGGCTCGGCCGACGCATCGGCTTTTGGCGCTCGAGTCGTGGCTGCCCCGTCCGTTGATGACGCGCTTGGTTCATGCATTGCGGCCGATCGAGATTCCGCCTCGGTCGCTGCAACGACAGGCAGCGACGGAGGCGCCGCTGGCAGGGCCGCGGATTCCGCTCCCTGTGGCCCTCGCTGAAGCCCACTTGCGTCCGTCGCGGCGTGCTCTTCGTGCTCCTTTTCGGCGGCCGTTTTCTTGCTCCGGTCTTTGCCCTCGGGTCGGGCCGATTTGTTCGTGCCTGGCATTCGATCACCGGGAGCGCTACGTTCGCCGGCCGGCCCGGACATGCCGCCCATCGATCCTTGGCCGTCTTTGGCGGCCGCAGCTTTTTCCGCGTCGGCCTTCTCCGCTTCGTCAACCTTCGCCGCCAGAAACCCGATCTGCTTGACCCGCGCCTGACATTCCTTGCTCAGCTTATCGACGGAAATCGTGCGATCGGTGACAACCTGATCCTTGCCGCTCCCCTTAAACACGCGCAGCTTGACCGTCCCCTGCTTCTCATCTTGCTCCAAGTACTCAGCCGTCGATTGGAATTTGCCGGTGGCATCGGCCCATTCCTGACGCTGGACCAAGCCATGCCAGCGCTGGGCCAAAAGCTGGTTTTTAGTGTCCTTAGAATTTCTCAGCTCCAAATAGGACTTTTCCGCCGGTGTGACCGTAGGCGCCGTCTCAGCGGCGCGAGCGATTGGCGTGAGCGCGAAAAACAATACGGCGGCCACCAAACGAGTAGTTTGCGATGACACGATATTCCCTTCGCAGTCGAGGCGCCGAAGCGCGGCCGACGTCGCCACCGGTAATCAGTTTCAACTAGAGTCCGCCCGCAAAATGATTAGCTCAACGACACGGTGACCGTCTTCGATTCCGTGTAGGCATCCAGCCCGGCTTCACCAAGCTCGCGACCCAGGCCGCTTTGTTTGAAGCCGCCAAACGGCGCCGCCGCGTCGAACACGTCGTAGCAATTGACCCAAATCGTGCCGGCGCGAACTGCCTTGGCAAAGCGATGGGCCTTCGCTACGTCGCGCGTCCAAACCGCCGCCGCCAAACCAAAATTCGTGTCGTTTGCGCGGCGAATCATGTCGCCAGTATCCTTGAACTTCAAAACGCTCAGCACCGGGCCAAAGATTTCGTCCCGAGCGATGCGCATGTCGTCTGTCACGTTGGCGAACAACGTCGGCTCGACAAAGTAGCCCTGGCTGCCGACGCGATTGCCGCCGCTGACGCAGCTCGCGCCATCCTGCTTGCCGTACTCGACGTACTGCATGATCTTATCGAACTGAGCCTGATCCACCTGCGGGCCTTGCTTCGTCTGAGGATCGAAAGGATCACCGATTTTGGTTCCCTTGTTTTTCTCGGCCAACCGGTCGACTACGTCGTCGTACACCTTCTGCTCAACGAACAGTCGGCTTCCGGCACAGCAGCATTGGCCCTGATTGAAGTACAGGGCGAAGTGAGCGCCGTCGATCGCCTTGTCGAGATCGGCATCGGCAAAGATCACGTTGGGACTTTTGCCGCCCAACTCGAACGTCAACCGCTTCATCGTGTTGGCGGCTTCGCGCTGAATAATCTTCGCGGTCGCAAGCTCACCTGTGAAGGCGACCTTGTCGACTCCCGGGTGCTTGACGATTGCCGCGCCAGCCGTCGGACCATAACCGGGCACGACGTTGATCACGCCGTCCGGAATGCCCGCCTCTTGCGCTAGCTTCGCCATCCGCAGACAAGAGAGCGGCGTCTGCTCGGCCGGCTTCATCACAATCGTGCAGCCGGCGGCGAGCGCGGGGCCCCACTTCCAAGCGGCCATCAGCGCCGGGAAGTTCCACGGAATGATCTGCCCCACCACACCGACCGGCTCGCGCCGCGTGTAACAGAAGTATTCGCCGCGAATCGGAATCGTGCGGCCTTGGATCTTATCCGCCCAGCCGGCGAAGTACCGCAAGCAATCGATCACCAGCGGAATGTCGGCCGCGCGCGCGTCGCTAATCGGCTTGCCGTTGTCGAGCGTCTCGATGGCGGCCAGATTCTCTGCGTCTTCCTCGATCAAGTCAGCCAGCTTGTACATCAGCGCGCCGCGATCGCGCGCATCCATCGTTGACCAGGGACCGTTGTCGAAGGCCTCGCGCGCCGCGTCGACCGCCAGATCGATGTCTTCCGCATCCGCCTCCGCCACTTCGCAGATCACTTCTTCGGTGGCCGGATGAATCGTTTCGAACGTCTTGCCGCTCGCCGACGGCAGCCATTTGCCGCCGATGAAGCATTGCGTTTCTTTGATTTTTGGACGGGCGACTTTCTTCTCCGTAATCGTGGCCATGAATCGGCTCCTTATTGCCTGGGAATCGATCCCCGTGACGGGATTTTGTGGACGAGGGTCGAGCGGACCGCCTGCGGCCCGGACAACAGAATTGTACCGAGTCGGGACAGCGGTTGTCACCTCTCAGCGTGCTTCGAATGCGGCATTTTGGCAAGGCTTTCACAGGTCGCCCCGGACTAGCCAACCGGCGGCGTAAACTCAAACCTCCCGCCATCAAACAGCCCGCGGTCGCTCAGCTTGAGTGCCGGGATCACAAGCAATGCCATGAACGAAAGCGTCATGTACGGTGCCCGCAATTGCGATCCCCAAGCTTTCACAAGTTTATCGAGCTTGCCGTAGGCCTCGCCGACCTCCTGGCAAGTGCCGGTGGCCATCAGGCCAGCGACCGGGAGCGGAAGTACCTCGGCAACGTGCTCAATGGCGCATGCGGCCGATAAACCGCCGCCCGCTTCCATCACAAGATTTACGGCTGCGGCGATGTCCGCATCGTCCACGCCCACCGCAATTACGTTATGCGAGTCATGCGCCACGCTCGATGCCATCGCCCCGTGGCGCAGCCCGAAGTTCTTGATAAACGCGATCGCCGGTTGGGCGCGCTCGTATCGATTGAGGACAACAAGCTTCAAGATGTCTCGCTCAGTATCGCTCCGAATCTGGCCTCCCAAAACTCGCGGCGCGAGCGGCAGCCGGTTGGTAATGAGCTGCCCGTCAAGAGCTTCGATCACCTGCAACTTCGCCGCGGCACCTGCCGGGGCTTGCACCGCGAGATTCAATGAGTCGAGCCGACTGGCGACGAATTTGTTGACCACGGTCGGCTCAACGCGCGGAATCGTCGTCCGGCCCCGCTCGGCGACAAGCTCACCGTCGATCCAGGTTCGCAGCACATTAAACGCCGCCAACGAATCGATCTCGATAAAATCGGCCGGATCGCCTGGGCAAAGTTGTCCAACGTC
>DASXLL010000225.1:0-28604 GCA_036496265.1 Pirellulaceae bacterium
GACACTGGCCGAGTAGGGTGAGCGATCAATGACGCGTGCCTTGGTCGTCTTCCGCGCGCTGAGTTGGACCAATCGGAAGCGTTCACGTATCTGCCAGGGAGGCACCGGACGCTGCCCGTCGTTTTTTGGACGCAGTTGAACAGACTCTGCATGCGATCGCCGAGGCGCCCGATTCCGGCCACCGCTATTTGAACGCCATGCGCCCTGAAGACGATTGGCGATATCTGCGTGTAGGGGGTTTTAAGAAGTACTTTGTGTTCTACCGGATTACGGAGGCACGGGTGGAAGTGGTTCGAATCGTACATGGTTCACGCGACCTGGACACAATTCTGCGCGTGCTTTAAAGGCTCCGGCCAATCCGTTGTGCATCACCACGTAAATTGTGCCCCGCCGATAACGTATTGCCCGACGCGCGGGAGGCGGTCAAAAGCGCGGTCGAGCGTGTTTTCGAGCAGGACGACGGCGTAGGTTTCGAAGTTACGGGTCCAGTGGCGGCTGGCTTTGATCAGGCCGCGATGCGTCGGCGTGTCTTGGCGCGGGTCGCCGACGCGGCCGGGGAAGAAATCGCCGTAATTGAGCATGAGCGTCCAGTTGGGGCCTTCGTAACCAAGGTTGATGTAATAGCCCCAGCCGGTGATGGGAATGTCGAAACCGTTGTTGAGGTCGCGGAAATAGAGGCTGCGGCCCCAAGTGATTTCGTAGGGCAGAAGGCCCGGCTTGCGGAGGCCATATTGGTCGTAGATCGCCTCCGCTGAGAGCGTCCAATTGCCGAAGCGGAGCATGCCGTCCACGCCGACGTGATTGTTGAAAACCTTCTGGGTCTCGGAGCCGTTGCCGTCTTGCCATTTCACGCTGCTGCCGAAGGCATACCACGGCTGTTCGACGCCGACGCGGGCGACGAGCGCCTTCGACGAGTTCGTATCCTGGAGAAAATTCCCGTTGGTAAGCGCGGCCGTGAACACAAATGGATCGGGATCCCACTGCACCATCATTCCCGTTTCGCGAAACTGAATTGCCTCGGAGCGAATGAACGGCGAATCGTCGAAGTTGTTGCGGAAGTTGGGAAAATAGAACCGGCCGAACGGCGTCACGAAGCGGCCGATGGCGGTGTAGAAGTCGCCATTGCGAGCACCCAGATAAAGCTGCGAGATTTGTAGCGGATCGATGTCGAAATTCGGCGCGAACGATCGCCGCTGCTGCGAATCAACAAAGACGTTTTTGTCGAACGGCTCGTTGAGAAAGATTTGCGTTTCGAGCGACAGGTCCCAATCGCCCGAGCGTTGCGTGACGCCGCCATTGATGACGCCCTCGACGGCGAACGTCGCCTCCAGGCCGGTGAATTCGATCCGCTGATCGTTGATGTAGTAGCCACGGGCCTGCCCGCCAACGTGATAGGCGATCGCTGCGGGGTCGCTGGCCGGCATGGTCAAGTAACCCGTGCTGCCGCTGCCAAGCGTCGGCGGCGGAGCCGGAATATTCTCAGGAAACTGGGTCGCAAACGTGGCCGCGGGCGAAGCAGCCGGCGCGGCGGTCAACGGAATGCCTGAGTCAATCACGCTGCCCGCTCCAAAGTCGATTTGCGCGCCGGCACGCGCAACGATCAGCAGCCACCAGCAGGTGATCTGCAGGTAGAGGGAACTTCGGCAGCGACGCGTGAATGACATTGGCAGGGCGTACAGGCTTGCGACGTGCGCGCAGTCTCGGCGCGCGGACTCCTCCTTTGCTTCGACCCCGTAAAAGCGGCAAATCGAGAACCTACGGAACATCCGGCACGACCGGAACAACTGACAGGGCTTCGCTGGGCGTTAAAGTTTGCCGCTCGAGGACGATGCGGTGGGCACAGCCCACCCTACTTTGCCAGCGGCACTTGCGTCTGCAGCATGCTGACAGCAATTGCTTGAAACACCGGCTCGACCGCCTCGAACTCGCGGCTTTCGGCCTGGTAGAGCCAAATCAGCGTGGCTGATGGCGTCCGTAAGCAGCGGATTTTGGCTTCCACGAGCAAGTCGAGATAAAAGAACGCCAAATCGACGCCCGTCGTCGCCGTCTCGCCGAACGTTTCCTTCGTCGGCAGCACTTCGATATCGCTAAACTCGGCTTGAATTGCCCCAATCAGCTCTTTGACGACCGCTTTCACGTCGTGAGCCGGCGGATACACGTGGAGCGACCAGAATCCCGTCTCTGGGCTTTGCAGCGTGACGGTGCGCGGCCAGTCGTCGTCTTCCTCATCCGTGATCGACCAGTTCTCCGGATAGAGAAACCGGACGCCCAGGTTATCGTAAACTGCTGGCATAAAATCGCGTGTGTCTGTTATTGAGTCTTGCGTTGCCAATTGACTAATACGTTGTTTAACGCATAGCCGAAGGCGTAGCCGTCTGGCGATTCGCGGTCGCCTGTGGCTCCCCGTTAAACGACTTGTGTCAAGGCAAGGGCCAAAAGGACCAACTTTGGACGAACCGGCTGCTCGTTTCCATTCTGGCCCCGGAAATTATTTGCAGCCAGCGGGGACTATTCAAACGCTAGCGGCCTGCAATTGCCACGACGTTTTCCGCCCGAATTGCCTGGACGGGGCCGATTTGGTATTTCCCGCAGTGGATGACTGCCCCCGGATGTCTCACAGCCGCCCCCAGCGTGTTTCGCGATGCCAGCTCAGACGAACCCAGGCAGCGCGAAGCTGTGGCGCAAACCGCCGCCGAATAGCGCCAAGTGGATTCAAACGTCCGTGCTGGCGGGGATGATTCTTATCGCCGGCGGCTGCCGGGTGTTTCGCCATCACAAGATTTCCGAGGAGAGCATTGCCGCGTCCCGACAGCTTTCGCTGCAAGGTATCGATGCGCAGCAGCGGAACGACTGGGAACGAGCGGAGTCGTTGTTTGCGACGGCCATTTTGAAGTGCCCCAGCGACGAGCGAGCCCGAGCCGGCTACGCCGAATCGCTGTGGCAGCGCGGCGCGTGGCAGCAAGCTGTCGTGCAAATGGAAGAATCGGTGCGGCTCTCGGGCGGCGATCCCACGCGCCGCGTTCGCCTCGGCCAAATGTATCGCTCCGTGGGAGATTTGACCCGCGCCCAGGCCCAGGCCGATCAGGCGCTGGCGGTTAATAACCAGCTCGGCGCCGCTTGGGCTCTGCGGGGACAAGTTTTATTTGCGCAGGGCAATCGCGGCGAGGCCCTGGCCAGTTTTCACCGCGCGCTGAGCTACGACAATACGCTGGCCGGTGTGCAGCTCGCGATCGCCGAAATCTATGCTCAGGAAAATCGACCGCAGCGGGCCCTAGCGACGTTGCAGGCGTTCGCGCCCAATGCCCCGCCGGCGCAGGCGGCCGAAATTGCCATTCGCGAGGCGCGGGCGCTCGTGGCGCTGAATCGTCATGGCGATGCCATCAATTTGCTGACGAAAGCCGCTGAGCGAAACGATGCGCCGGCGAGCGTGCTGGAAGAATTGGCCGTGACGCAACTCGCTGCCGCAGATGCCGTCGGCGCTCGGCGAGCGATCGAAGCGGGAATCAGCCGTTTTCCCGCGAATGCAAAATTCCGCTCGCTGGCTCAGCAGCTATCGAGATCAAGCGGTCCCGTGGCAACAGCATCGGCCAACGAAGCCGTGCGCTAGATGCCTTTGTATCGCGGCACTTTGCCGCTTTCGAAGCTCGAAGCTTCGTGCTTGGAATTTGTTTCGTGCTGCGGATTTCGGATTTCGATTTTCAAAGCGCTACCCGCCTACCACATGTATTCCAAACCGACGTTCCAGCCGTGATAGAACACGTTGCCGTTGTCGTTGAGGCGTGGAACGTGCAACGGACTCACGAGCGGGGGCGTGGCATTGAAGTTCTCGGACGCTAAGGCGACGCCGTCCACGTACAAGAACTGATACCCGATGCGGCCCGACCACTGATAGTTAAATCGATAGGTCGCCAGCAGATTCGCCTGACCGATGAACGAGACGTCGTTCGACTGCAGCTTCTCTCGGAACTGGGCCGAAGTCAAATTTGAGCCGACAGTCGTATTGATGTTCATGTGGTTGCCATACACACCTCCCTGAAATTCGCCGCCGATGCGCAAACCGGGCAGCAGGCAGACCCAAGCATCGGTGCCGATCTGAAAGCCCGTCAGGTCGTTGGTCGTGTCGGTGTCGTCCTGGCCGCGTGCCGGAACGAACGCTCCGAATTGCGGCAGAAAACCGTTGGCCGTGGAGCTGGATGAAAAACGAAATTTCTCATCCAAGATGAAATGCCGCACACCGAGCGTCCAGGAACCTTGATACCGGCAGTTCGGCGCCATCCACCGCTTCCGCCAGTTGATTTCGAAGCTGTCGAATGTTGACTGATAGCTAATCTGTTGGAAGTTGGCGCTGCTGAACTCCGGAAAAGCGGCAATTAAAAATGGGTTCACGGGGAAACCGGTGAACACCGAGAATAGGTTGCCGGTGGGGCTGGTCACAGCAGCTTGCGAAGTGAAGTTGAACTGGCCAAAGTACGTGAATTCCAAGCTGTTAGCAGCCATGAGCTGAAAAGCCGCGGAGAAGCGGAAGCCCGGCCGAAATTGTCCGAAGTTCAGATCATTGGTCGAAAGCACAATCGGACCGTTAATACCGTTGGACGTGAAATCCTGGCTGCGGCCCGTGTTGTCGCGCTTCAGCATCATGTAGTCGAAGGCGAAATCGTACCACCGCGGCGCAGCACAGCCGCCGTCCGGATAGGGCGCAATGAGACCAAGACAGTCACCAATAAGTCCGTTGGGCAGGTGTTGCCCGTTAACTTCGCAGCCGGGAAGCCCCCAGGAGCCGCTGTTCGGATCGCAATTTGGGCCGTAGCCGCTGCCGTCGCCCATTTGGCCGCCGCCGGCATAACCGCTTTGGTCATAAGCCGGAGCGCCGCCATAACCATCGGGTCCATATCCGGGTGCGCCACCGGGGCCATAGCTGGGCGCAGCACCTGGCTGGCCATAACCAGGCTGGCCGCCCGGAGCACCGTAATCCGTCGGCGCGTAGCCGTAAGCGCCATACACGTCGGGCGTTGCGCCGCCCGGGAACGGGCCGGGAGCTTGCGGTTGAACCATGACCGATGCGGGGCCCTGGGAATATGCAACCGGTTGCATTCCCGGCTGGGCATACATCGCGGGTTGTCCATACATGGCAGCGGGACCATACATGGCTGCCTGCTGCGCAGCCATCATCTGATAGGCCTGCATTTGATAAGCTTGCGCCTGATAAGCCTGCGCCATCGCCAGCGCAGCGGGATCCGTCCCCGCCGCCGCGGCTTGCGCTCCGGCAGCACCGCCGGCAGCCGTGTTGTTGGGTCCGCCTTGCGACCACGCCGGCCCGGCCGCGAGCGCCATTTCGAGCGCCGCGATCGTCGCCAACGTCCACCCCACGCGCATGTTCATCGCTCGATCTCCGCAGCTTTCACTTTGGTGCCTGTCGCTGTGCGCAAGTTCGCGATTTCGGTCTCGGCCGCTCGTAAACGGCCGCTGGGCGGGCAGCACGCTCGGCAGCCAAAGGCGAACCGATAGCATGCGCCGGCAAGCGCGATTACACCGCTCGACAAAACCTATCGGCGCGGTATTACGCGCAAAATCAGAACTTCCGGCATAAACGGCAAGTTTTCAAAGAAAGGCGCGACCACCGCAGATTGCCTGGTTTGCCAGCTTGCGCGGCCCTGGCTTAGTCGGTCACATTACGGGAATTACAAAGCCACGGGAAATTTGGGAATTGGGCGTGGGAAAATAGGTTGCGGCTGGTATTCTCCGGCCTCGTTGTCTCTAGTTTGGCCGTTTTCGCCGGATGCTGATCGCAAGGATGCGGTTCAATGGCGACTCTGAACAGCTCGCGCGGGCGTATTTTCTGGTTAGCGGCGGCCGTTCTCGGCGTCGCGGTCATCAGCGTCGTGATGGCGCGGGTTCGGAAGCCGTCGGAATTGGCCGTCTATACGACGGCCGCCGACCGCATGTCTCGCGGTGAGGAGATTTATCGCCCAACGGACCGCAAGGCGTTCACCTATCCGCCGTTCTTCGCGATTCCGTTCATGCCGATGAACCTTTTGCCGGAGAGCTATCAGCCCGCGATTTGGTGGGCGATTAACTTGTCACTGGTTGGCTTGTCGGCGTGGCTACTGCTTCAACTAACCGCGGTAGCACGTGAGGAGAGCGATCGCGGTCGCGCGGCACTTTGGTGGACCGCAGGGATCACGGCTTTGTTGTCCGCTAAATTCATGCTGCTGCCGCTGGTCTATGGCTCACACGACTTGCTGATTCTGGTTTTGATGTTGGCCAGCGGTCTGGCTTTGGGTCGCGGCCGGCAGTTTTCTTCGGGCTTGGTCGGCGGAATCGCGGCTGCCTGTAAAGCGACGCCACTGTTGCTGCTGCCCTTCCTGATTTGGCAGCGAAAACTGCGAGCGGCGGGCCTATTCGTCGCGGCCGTGTTCGTGGCGACGTTTCTACCCGATCTGCTGTTTCCGCACCCAAATCACAAGCCGTGGGTGGAATTCTGGTACGAGCGTTTTGTCGCCAAAGTGCATGTCGGCGCTGCGCCGGAGGCGTCAGGAGCGTGGAAAGAATGGAATGAGCTGAATCAAAGCCTCGCCGGGACCGTGCATCGCCTGGCGACGACAGCGCCGAGCAGGCGGGCCAGGATCAACGTCGCTGTGTTGCCGATCGCGAAAGAGCAAGTGAAGCTTGTAACGCTCGGCCTCGACTGCCTCGTGCTCGCGTATTGCGCCTGGCTGAGTTGGCCCCGAAAATCTCTTGCTTTGCGTCCTGGCGACCAAGGCTTAATGGCGCTCGGCTACACCAGCGCGGTGCTCTGCGGCATGCTGTTGCTATCGCCGATGAGCAGCACCTACCATTTTTGTCTGCTACTGCCGCCGATCGCGTTTCTTGTGACGTATTGGATGTATCGCGAGCGAAATTGGGTCGTGGGAGGCGCACTCGTTTTGCAATTGGTGGTTAGCCTGCTCAGCGGTGATCTTTTCGGTTGGTGGGCCGACATCGCGCTTGCTGCGGGTCTCTACACATTCGCTGCAGCGATCCAGCTAGCCGCCTGCGGATATGTCCTGGCCTGGCGCATGCCGCGAGCAGTGGAATCCGCGCGGATTCAGCCAAAACTGGCGATTCATGAACGATTGCCGGGAGGCCAATTTCGCGCGCAACCACCTTCGCTCCGCGCCAAAGCCGCGTAGTGGCGTCACGCATACTCCATTCACAGCCGGTTGCCTTCGGGTTAATCCGCGCAATCTAGCCAGACCTTGCCGATTGCGCCCTCATTGCCGCCTCTGCCGGACTTTCTGGCCATGCGGCCTGTGCCGTTTCGATGAACCTGCAGGGAACTGCCGGTCGGTCCCGATTTGGCGGCTGTATGGCCCCTGTGACCTTTTGTCACAGGAATTCGCGGCCGGCTGCAGAGGCGGATCGATCGAGGGGGAATACGATGCGGCTCGACAGATTGGTTGGTCTAGCGTTGGGTTTGCTGCTGCCGGCGATCGCCGGGGCGCAAACGAATTCCTATCTCGGCGGCAACTACACGCCACCCGACACCGTCATCCGCCCCGCTAGCACCACGATGTGGCGCAACTACGTCACCGTGCCCGACGGACCATGCGGTTATCCGATGTCGGTCGAAGCCGACTGCTATAACCCGACCTGCCGTCCCTGCGGCCCGCTGCATCCAGTCTGCTTCATCAAGCGCGTCGGCCGCATGCTCGACTGCCTCGTGCCTTGCAACTTATGCTGCCGTGGTGGCGGCTGTGGTTTGCTCCACGGCTGCGGTCTGGGCGGACGCACTTGGGGTCACTGCAGCGTTTGTTGCGGCGGGGGGGCCTGCGGTGGTTGCGGCGCTGGCGGCTGTGGCGGATGTGGCATCTTCGGGCGCTGCGATAGTTGCTGCAAGAATCCGGCTGGGTCCGTGTTCGACCCGGTTTGTAATGGCTGCGGTGGCCAATGCGGTGGTTGCGGGTGCAGCTGCAGCACGCCCGTCGGCTGCTGCGATACGGTAGCGCCGCCGATGCTCAGCGATCCGTTCCAAGATGACCCAATGCCGCCCAAACCCACTCCGACCTCGCTGCCTGCCGAAGTTCGCCGGCCGCCAGCTAATCAAATGAAGCCCGTTTCCGCGCCGGCCAAAGAAGCCTTCTCGACGAAGGAATCGTCGCCCGCCCGGCAAACCGCCGCGACGAACACATCGCCCTACAAGATCGTCAACAACCAACCGGTAGTAGCAGCGCCAAAGACGACGGTTCGCAAGCCGGCCAGCACGATCACGGCGACGGAAGAAGTGCGGACGGTTCCCGTTCAGTCCATCTTGCGGCGAACCTCCGCCGAATCGGAAGCGATCGAGCCCGCCCCGCACAACATCAATCGTGCCCGCGCTCTGCCCATCGTTCGCTCGCAGACACCTGAGCACACCGACAACGAGATTCCACTGAATCCGCTGCGGTAACCGTGGGGTAGGCTTCTAAATGAACCTGCGGAATCAATTGGGTGGAATATTAACCCGAAGCGTAAGCGAGGGACTGCGATTTACGCTCGCTTACGCTTCGGGTTAGTGTACGTCCCAACGCGGGTGTACTTAGCCTGCCTCAAACGTCAGTGCCGAGCGCCTGGTCCAAATCATCCCGCAGGTCTTCAAAGGCTTCCAGCCCGACGGACAGGCGAATCAGTCCGTCAGTGATTCCGTGTGCCGCCCGCGCGGCCGGATCATAACTCGCGTGCGACATCGACGCCGGCTGCTCGATGAGCGATTCGACCGCTCCGAGGCTCACTGCGAGTTGAAATAACTTGGTCCGCTCGCAGACTCGCTTCGCCATCGCAAAATCGCCGTTCACCTCGAATGTCAGCATTGCGCCGAACGCGCCATCCATCTGCCGGCGAGCGATCTCATACCCCGGATGCGTCGGCAGCCCCGGATAAAGTACCCGCCGCACGCGACTGTGTTGCGATAGCCACTCGGCAAGCTTCAGCGCCGTCTGCGACTGCTCCCGCACGCGCAGCTCCAGCGTCTTCAGCCCCCTACTGGCCAAAAAACACTCCAGCGGCCCCATTACGGCGCCGGTCGCGTTCTGCAGGAAGTACAGCTTATCGAGCAGCGTCTTATCGCGCACGACAAGCACTCCGCCGAGCAAGTCGCTGTGCCCGCCGATGTATTTCGTGGCCGAGTGCATGACGATGTCGGCGCCCAGTTCTAGCGGCCGCGTCAGCACAGGCGTCGCGAAAGTGTTATCAACGCCCACCAGCACGCCGCGGCGTATCGCAATCTCAGCCACTGCAGCGATATCAGCAATCGACATCTGCGGATTGCCCGGCGATTCGACCCACAGCAGCTTCGTTTTCGGCGTAATCGCCGCTTCGAAGCTGGCAAGATTGGTGCTATCGGCCAGCGTAACGGTCACTCCGACACGATCGAGCACTTTGTGCAGCAGCCGAAACGTCCCGCCGTAGATGTCCGCTCCCGCGACCACATGATCGCCGGGCCCAAGCAACATCATCGCGCCATGTGTCGCCGCCATGCCTGAAGCGAACGCCAACGCCCCAACCCCACCCTCCAAATCGGCGATTGTCCGCTCAAACGCCTTCCGCGTCGGATTCCCGCTCCGCGAATAATCGAACTCGCCCCAAACTCCCGCTCCCGGCTGCACAAACGTGGACGCAAAATGCACCGGCGGCACCACCGCGCCCGTTTGCGGGTCGCGTTCCTGACCGACGTGGATGGCTCGTGTGCTAAAATGCATGGCTACCGGTCATTTGGTTTCTAAGGCTTGCTTCAAATCAGCAATCAAGTCTTCCTCGTTCTCGATCCCGCACGACAGCCGGATCATGTTGTCGGGGATGCCGAGCGTCACGCGCTCGTCGGGCGACATTTCGTAGTAGCTCATCACCAGCGGCTGCTCGATGAGCGACTCGACGCCGCCGAGGCTCGGCGCGATGCGAGCGATTTGGCAGGCATCGACGACAGCCGCGGTTTGCTTCCAATCGGCGCCCTTCACCAGAAACGTAACCAAGCCGCCAAAGCCGAGCATCTGCCGCTTGGCAATCGAATGATAGGCGTGCGATTCCAAGCCCGGATAGAAAACACGCTCGATTCGCGGATGTACCTCCAGGAACTCGGCAATGGCTTGCCCGGTCGCATTATGCCGCTGCATCCGCAGTTCGAATGTTTTGAGACCCCGTTCCAGGAGATAAATATTGTGCGGAGAATTGATTGCCCCCATGATGCCGCGGAGCTTGCGCACCGGCTCCAGCTTCTCCTTGGCGCCAATGATCACCCCGGCCAAGAGATCGTTGTGGCCGCCGAGGTACTTCGTCGCCGAATGCAAGACATAGTCAACGCCATATTCAAGTGGCTTGGCGTTGTAGGGCGTCGCCAACGTCGCATCGATCAGCGTCTCTACGCCATGCCGCTGCCCCAGCGCGGCGAATTTCTCCAAATCGACGACGCTCAAATGCGGATTCGTCGGCGACTCGCTCACCAGCAGCTTCGTCCGTGGCGAAATCGCCGCCGCCATCGCTTCATAGTCACACGTCTTCACCTGCCGGGTGGTCACGCCGAATCGCGACAGATGCTTCGCGCAAAATTCCCGGCTCCGGTGATAACACTCGTCGAAAAAGACGATCTCGTCGCCTGCGTTGAGCTTGGCCATCAAGAGGCCGACGATCGCCGCCATGCCGCTGGCATACAGCACCGCGTCCTCGCCCGCATCGAGCATCGCCAGCTTCCGCTCGACGACCTTTTCGCCCGGATTGCCATAGCGGCCATATTCCTCGCGATCGAGCTTCTGCTCGATGTAGTCGATGACCGCCTGCGTATTTTCGAAGGTGTACGTCGCCGAGCACACGATTGGGTCGGTAATCGCGTTGACGCACTTTTGCCGCTGCTCGCCCGCATGAACCGCGAGCGTCGAAGGACCAGGGCCGTGATGCGAGCCGTTGGACGAATGAGACATAACCGCGCACTCCCATAGGACGAGCGTCGCGGCCGGCAGAAGCAAGCGTCGTGCAAGCTATCGCTGCGCTTGCGCTATCGAGCGGCTTACTCCTCGTGAGCAAGCTTCCAAGCAATAGTCCTGATGCGAATCAATCCAAATCACAAACCAGCAGGACCAATGATGGCTCTTTAGCAGTTGTAGGCTGCAAGCGGCCGCAAATCCCTAATCCATCCGACTATAGCCGCCAGCCTCACCGGCTACAAGCGGCAAAATCGGCACGCGGGCGAGCGGGAGGCGTCAGCCTCCCGGTAATTTTCACGCTATCGCCAAGTTCGCGTTACCGCGGGCCTTACGGCCCCCGCTCGCCACTATTCAATCGATGTACAAAAAGCGGTTCGAGCTGAGCAGGGCCTGACAGAAACTCGCTAACGCACTCGTTGCAACGGGCGGCGACTTATCGGCCCGTTCTTTCGCCCCGATTTCCCGCTCCTGGCCCGCCACGAACGCCAATGCGGATTGCAGTTCGCTATCCGCGGGCTCTTCAGCCAGCGCGAGGCGGAAAGCCAACCGCACCTGCTCCGCCCGGCTGCCGGGCGCTTGCCTGATCACGCGCTCCGCCAGCGACCGCGACTGATCGAGCACAAAATCGCTATTCATCAACAGTAGCGACTGCGGCGCGACGGTCGAACGGTTCCGAATCTCACAATTGGGATTTAAGAGCGGCGCGTCGAACGTTTCCAACATCGAGAGCGGCAACGAGCGGCGAACCTGCACATACATGCTGCGGCGGAATTCGTCCCCGCCGAGCGACGCCCGCTTCGTCACCGGCCGCCCCGCGCTATCCCGGTTATCGAGACCGACGATCGTCTGACCCACTTCATCGACGGTCACGGGGACCGGTGGCCCAAGCATCTTCGAATTCAGCCGCTCCGTCGCCGCCAGCATCGAATCGCGCACCGCTTCTGCTTCCAACCGCCGGATGTTCATCCGGCCCAGCAAGCGATTGTCGGCATCGACCTTGTCCAGTTCATCCGTCCGCCGCGACAACTGCCGATACGCCGCGCTCGACATCAGCAGCCGATGAAACCGCTTCAGCTCCCAGCCGTCGTCGATAAATCTCGACGCCAGCCAATCGAGCAACTCCGGATGCGTCGGCCGAGCGCCGAGCTGGCCGAAGTCAGCTGGCGTGGCGACGATCCCGCGGCCGAAATGATGCATCCAGATGCGATTGACCAGAACGCGAGGGACGAGCGGTTGCTCGCCACTCGTCAGCCAGCGGGCGTAGGCCAGCCGGCGGCCGGAGGTGGGAACGGCAGGATCGTCCGTCGGAATTGCGCAGTCGATTTGGGATTTAGGATTGGGGATTTGGGATTTGGCGTCGCGAGCTGCTAATACCGAGAGTTCGCCCGGCTCCACTTCCTGCCGCGTCTGATTGACATCGCCCCGATAAAAGACAACGGTCTGCGGCAACTTACCCGGCACCTCGGTCAAACATGGCACAAAATCTTCCGCCGGCCGCTTCGCCTTGAGCTGCTTGTCACGCGCGTCAAAGTCCTTATTCAGCGCATCGACCTTCTTCCGCTCATACAGATACGCACTGCCGCGACTGACGTTCAAACTCGGATGTTCCTTGAGCAGCTGCTTTTGTTCCTCGGTACGATCCTTAGCGGCCGCATCGCGGGCCTGCTGAGCCAACTCGCGCTGCTCCTCCGGCAACTTGGCAACTTCAGCCGTAAAAATCTCGTTGACAACCTTGTCGAGCTCCGCCTGCCGCTCTTCGGCCAGCTTTTTCACATCGGCATCGATCGCGGCCGCAGCCTGCCGCGTCTCCTCGCTCCACAACGACACCAGCCGCTCTGTCGGCTTCCGCCAATTCTTCACGTCGTACGCCGGCTCAAAAATCGCGCGAAAGCGATAGTAATCCGCCTGCGGAATCGGGTCATAGCGGTGGTTGTGGCATTGAGCGCAGCCGACAGTGAGTCCCAGCAGCGATGTGCTGACGATCTTGATCGTCTCAGCCATCACATCGTTGCGAGCAGCCGTTTGATCCACGCCGCCGTCGGCCGTTCCATCCGGCGCCATCCGCAGAAAGCCCGTCGCGGCCAGTCGATCCGCATCCTCCGGCGACATATCTTTATACGGCGGCGTCAGCAGCTCATCACCGGCCAGTTGCTCGACCAAAAACTGATCCCACGGCTTATCCGCGTTCAGCGATCGAATCACATAGTCGCGATATTTGTAGGCGTATTTGCGTACCGGGTCTTTTTCCGTGTAGCCGTCGCTGTCGGCATAGCCGGCCACATCGAGCCAGTGGCGTCCCCACCGCTCGCCATACCGCGGCGACGCCAAGAGCCGGTCCAGCAGCCGCTCGAAAGCATCGGGCGCATCGTCGGCCAGCAGCGCATCGATTTCCTCCGGCGTCGGCGGCAAGCCGTGCAGGTCGAACGTCGCGCGGCGGATGAGCGTGCGGGCGCTTGCCGGCGAAGAGAAGCTCAGCTTGTGCTTGGCTAGTTCCTGTAACAGAAACGAATCAATCGGCGTCCTCGGCGAGCGGGAGGCGTCAGCCTCCCGGTTACTTTCCATCGCAATCGACTTAGCATTACCGGGGGCCTTACGACCCCCGCTCGCCATTACATACGGAACCGATATTTCGCCAATCGCCTGAAGCGACCAAAACGACTTCTCATCCTCGCTCACCGCCGCCAGTGCTTCCGGCTCCGGTTTCGCCGTTTTCGCTCCCTGCTTAATCCACGCCCGAATCGTCGCCAGGTCCTTTGATGAAACCGGTTTCCCTTTCCCCTCCGGCGGCATCTCTCCGGCTACTAGTCTCTCAACTAGCAAACTCTTCGCCGGATCACCCGTCATAATCGCAGGCCCACTATCCCCTCCGCTGGCGATGAGCCGAGCCAACCGCAGATCAAGGTTCCCCTGCTTTTCGTCTTCCTCGCCGTGACACTGAAAGCAATTCGCCTTGAAAATCGGCCGCACGTCCTTCTCAAACGTCACCGGCTCACCCGCACCAGAGGCGCGCACAGAAATCACAAGGAGCGCAGCGGTCAGGAAAGACGACCAACGAACGAACATGACCGAATCCAGGTGGGAGCTTAAGGATCGGTGAGGTAGGTTCTTCAATTGTGGCAGGCGGCCACGGTGTTTGCAACAACAACGTCAATTGTCGCCTTTCGCGGACCACTACTCCGGTCGCCACGGCAGCTCGTGCTGAAACTCCGGCCCGACCAGCTCGTCCCATTTTGCCTTTTGCTCGGGGGTCAACAGTGCCAAGATGCGATGCACGGCGCGCCGCATTGTAGGACCAAATTCGCCAGGACCTGGCCCACCTTTGCCGCCTTTATCGTTCCGTGGCGGCGGTCCTTCGAATTCTCTCGGCGGTGGGCCGCCAAAGCCACCACCTCCGGGACCGCCTGGCCCACCAGGGCCGCCAAATCCTTTGCCGCCGCGCGGAGCGCCCGGCGGTCCACCTTTGCCTTCACCAAACATTCCGCGCTTGCCGCCTGGATCAAACTTACCGCCAAAACCACCAAACGGATCATCCTCGCCGCCACCTTTGCCGCGCGGCGGCGGGGGTGGCGGCCGGCCTGGATCGAAACGATCGCCGCCAAATGGATCGACGGGCGGCTGTAGCTCGAAGCTCACGCCGAACGGTTCGGGTTCACCATTTCTCGGTGGCGGCGGTCCTTTGCCTTTTCCCTTCGGACCATCAAACTCGTGTCCCCCGAACTCATGTTCACCGCGCTTGCCGCCGAAATTCCATTCGTCCCCGCGCGGCGGTGGTGGACCAGGTCGTTCATGTCCGGGTGGCCCGCCCTTTCCGCCACCCGGGCGATGTTCGCCCGGTGGGCCAAAATCGAATTCCCGCCGCTGCGGCGACTCTTCCTCAATGATCGCATTGATCTTCTTCCGCTGATCGGCCGTCAAATTCAACGCCTTCGCGACCTCCGCGCTCTTGAATGCAAACGGTCCCCGCCGTTGCAACTCAATCTGCGAGAGCCGCTTCACTTGCTGGGCACTCAGCACCTGCGAAATCTTCTCTTCCAGCGCCTTCACCTGCTCCGCCACCGAAACATTCTCCGCCTCGCTCAGCCGCGGCAAACCATCCACCCCGGTGCTGCCCACCACCGTCAACAGCGAGCTCAATTCCTCCCGCTGCGCCGCCGTCAGCTTGATATCGGCCTGAACATCGCGATTGGTCAGCAACATGAACGACGCAAATCGCTCCAGCGCCGCCAGCTCCTCCGCAATCCGCGTCGCCCACTGCGACGACTTGGCCAATTCCTCGCGAACGGCCGGATCGTTCTTCCGCTTCTCCAAAAAATCGTTGTAATACGTCAGCGCTTCTTGCAAAAACCGCCGCCGCGTCTCGTGCAGCGACGGCTTACCAGCCAGTTCCTCCTCGCTAATCTGCAAGAACGAATCGACGGCCTGCCGTGCCTGCCGAAAGCTCTCGTCCGCCGCTTTTCGTTGGCGCTCAGCCATTTCGCTTTGCGTTTTTTCGCGGCTGTAGGCCGCCTGCGTGTCGGAATGAGCCATCGAAAGCAAAATCGTGCTCAAGAGCAGACCCAACGTGGCGACGGCCAACACACCTGCCGCCGCAGTCGCGACTGCCCAATGTCGCCGGCCCCACCGCGCCGCCAACTCGACCAGCGTCGGCCGCCGCGCCTTGATCGGCTTATCTTCGAGCCATCGTTCCAGGTCATCGGCCAGCGCCCCCGCAGTCGCATACCGCTCCGCCGGCGATTTGGCCATCGACTTGAGGACAATCGTCTCCAATTCCGGCGGAATGTGCTTATCGTGCACGCGCGGCGATCGCGGCTCTAAATCAATTACCCGCCGCAGCAGCGTATGCGGCTCATCGCCATCAATCGCCGGCTCCAGCGTCAACAATTCATACAGCGTGACGCCCAGCGAATAAATATCCGTGCGGTGATCGAGCACCACGCGGTCGCCGCTGGCCTGCTCCGGGCTCATATATCGCAGCGTGCCGAGCATGTCGCCCGTTCGCGTGAGCTGCATGTTCGCCTGAAACTGGGCCAAACCAAAATCCGTCACCCACAAGTTGCCCCGCTCATCGAGCAGCAAATTCGCCGGCTTGATGTCGCGGTGAATGACGCCCGACTGATGGGCATGATCGAGGGCGAGCGCCGCCTGCCGGATCAAACCGGCGATCGTGCGAAAGTAAGCCGTTGTATTTCGCTCGCTTGCTGTCCGAAATGTGGAGCTGTGCGCCTTGGTCGCTGCCGCCGCGATAGGCGGCGCAGGAATATCTGCGATAGGCGGCGCATCAATATTCGCAATCGGCGGCGGAGTGACATACGCCTCCGTCACGTCATGAAAGCTCGGTTTTGCCGTCGTGCCGCCCGCGCGCCCCTTAGCCGGAACCACACCTGGCCCTGCAGGCTGCAGAATCGGCGGCGCCAGCGGTATCGCCTTCTCCGTCGGCTGATTGCCGGCCGGATCAGGCACAGCGCTCGATTTGCCCAGCAATTGCCGGCGATGCTCGATCAAATCGGCCAGCGAATAGCCGTCGATGAGCTGCATCGAATAGTAATGCACGCCCCGCTCGGAACCGACCGCATACACCGGCACGATGTTCGTGTGATGCAGCGCGGCCGCTGCCTGAGCCTCATTCTTGAACCGCTGCAAATGCTTGGGATCGAGCGCCGCCGAGAGGGGCAACACTTTCAGCGCCACGCGGCGACCCAGCGAAAGCTGGATCGCCTCATAAACAATGCCCATGCCGCCGCGGCCGATCTCCCGCAGCACGCGAAAATCGCCCAGCGGCAATTTCAACTCATCAGCCGTCAGCGGACCGTCACTACCGCCAACATCTTTGATCGACCGCGCCGCCTCATGCACCAGCGCTAATCCATCAAGGCACTCGGCCAATTCTTTGGCAATAGCGGAATGCTCGGCCAGAAATACATCCCGCGACGGCGCAGCGCCTGCTTCGAGCGCCTCCAGATAAAGCTGCATCGCCGCCGCCACGCGCGGATCGTCCATCGCCGTACTCGCGTTATGGCCGTGGAACGATTCCGCTGCCGCACCTTTTCCGGCATGAACCGACGCCTCAATCTGCGTTTTCCCTCGCCCCGTCACATCATCTCTCCCACCGTTCGCTGTCTTCATCCTTCATAATTCCCCTCCCACCGCTTGCTTCAACCTCGCCAGCGCCCGCACCCACAAATTCTGCACGCTGGGCACCGTGCGTCCCATCCTCGCTGCCACCTCGGCAAACGGCAAACCTTCCAAATGCCTCAGCATAATGACCTGCCGATAATCCTCCGGCAATTGCTCCATCGCGTTCGCCAAGATTACCAGCGCCTCGCGCTTCGTCGCGTGCCGGCTGGGCGTGCTCGTGTCGGCGACCAGCCCTTGCGAGAGCAGACCGGACGTATCGTCGAGCTCGACGGCCAGCGCCTTCTCCAGCCGTGCGTCGCGCTGCTGCGTTCCCAAATACCGCCGCACATGATTCGATAGAATTCCAGCGAGAATCGTCCGCAGCCACGCCAAGAATTCCCCTTCGCTCGTCCCGCGAAACGTGCCGATGTGCTGATGCACCTGCAAGAATGTCTCTTGCACCAAATCCGCCGCGTCCGCTTTGCCCTGCAGCCGCCGACCAATCTGCGTCCTCGCCAGCAGCGTCAGATAGCCGCGATAGAGTTCGACGAGCGTGCCCAGCGCCTCGCCATCGTGCCGCTTGGCCTTCTCCAGCAGCTCTTGAAGATTGACTTCCGCAGCCATTGCGTCGCCTTCGTTTGAGTTGGCACCAATGGCCATCTTAGTCGCGTCCATTTGGTTATAACGTCGCCCATGAAATCGAATTACGGGCCAAGGAATGACAAACACGCGATTTCGCTCCGTCATTCAATACTGTGCTGGGAAGAGCCCCTGCTAAAAAAGTCACCAAGGCCCGTCCGATTCATCCTTTTTTCGACCGCCACGCAGACGTTTCATCCTCGATAAGTTTTCGCCGGTGGTTTTCTCGCCCCGCCGTTACTAACCCCCTAGCGGCATTCGCCGCCGAAAAAACTGACCCCTTCGCTGGCCAGTTTCCTTGTCTTAGCTATTTGTTCTAAATCGGGGAGAGGCAATATGTTCTGGCGAAAATCAAAATCAGAGAAACGGCAGAGCTTGCGACGATCGTTCCTGCGGGTCGAAAGCCTCGAAAGCCGCAATTTGCTCAGCGGCAGCCCGTGGCAGAACCCGATGTCCTGCAATGACTTGGACAACGACGGCACCGTCTCCGCGTCCGACGTGCTGACCGCTATCAACGCCATCAACGCCGGCGGCTCGGGCAACCTTTCCGGAAAAGCGACCGCCCCCACGCTCTCCGGCGGTTCATCCGACTACGTCGATGCCAACGGCGATGGCGACCTGAGCGCGTCGGATGTCCTTTCGGTCATCAATGCCATTAACACCGGCCACCCGGACGCCCCGCCGCAGAACGATCTGCCGGATACGGATCAGCAGGCCGACGCGATTGATCCGAGCATTCCGGCCCTGCCGCTCGACAACGGCTTCGCTCGCGTGAAGGCCGAATTAAATGCCGCCGGCGACGTGGACGTGTTCAAGGTCGTGGCGGCGACGACATCGCTCAACTTCGCGCTGTTTTCCAAGACGGCCGGCATCAGCGTCGCCATCGAAGACTCGACGGGCGCCGCTATCGGCTCTGCCACCAACGATCCGACGACGCGCCACCCGGCCTCCGTCACCGCCACCGTCGATGTCGGCAGCACGTATTACATCGTCGTTTCCGGCACAGGCGGCACAACCGGCGAATACTGCGTCCAGGTCATCGACAACGGCAAGGCCCTGCCGCCTCCGCCAGGCAAAGACGGCAGCGGCGATCAATCCGGAGACACCGGCGAAAGCGGTGACACCAGCGACGACTCCGGCCACCATGCCCCGCCGCCGATGGGCGATGGCGGCGACGACGGAGATACCGGCGACACGACCGACGGTTCCGACGACACAGGCAAGCCGCCGCTTCCTCCTCCTCCGCCTAAGCCCGCGGATGTGTTCGCCAAACTCGACACCGACTCCAGCGGCTCATTGTCGCTCGACGAATTCTCCGCCCTGCCGCCGCCGAAAGACGCGACCGCCACGCCGGCCGACGTCTTCGCCAAGTTCGACGCCAACTCCGACGGCGCGCTCTCGCTCGACGAATTCACCGCCCTCTTCGCAAAGCCCACCGGCGGCGACGATTCAGATGGCGGCGATTCCGGCGATGACGACGCTCCTCCGCCAGGCGCTCCGCCGACCGGCAGCGGCGGTCACGGCGATCCATCCTCAGGCGGTGCCGGACAAACCGGCTCCGGTCCCACACAAGGTGGCCCCACTCAGGGCGGTTCTGGCCCGCAAACACCTCCTTCGCCCGACGATGTTTTCAAACATCTCGATGCCAACTCCGACGGCTCACTTTCCGCCACCGAATTCGCGACGTTCCGTGAACCACCAGGAGTCACCACCGCTCTCGACAAGCTCTTCGCCTCCTGGGACACCGACGGCAACAGCCTGTTGAGCCTCAGCGAGTTCGACCTCGGCTTCGCAACCTTCAAAAAGAGCTGACCTGCTGCACGCATCGCGGCGAGCGGGGGCCGTAAGGCCCCCGGTACTTCACAATCACCGGGAGGCTCATGCCGGGCTCACGCCTCCCGCTCGCCATAATCCAAAACTTGCCCACCCCCAATTCACCGCGTAAATTACAGAGGACAAATATCCCCCGCTCCCCCTCTCTCCCCCTCGCCCACTCTCGGCTGCCAATGGGCATCGTCTATTTCCGCCGCTTTCGCATGGAAATCGACCTGTCTCTGCCGCTATTTCCGCAGCCCCAACTGCCGCCCGACTATCAGCTCGCCGCCTGGGACGACCGCCTGCTCGAGACCCACGCCGACACCAAGTACCGCTGTTTTCACGGGGAAATGGATGCCAATGTCTTTCCCTCGCTCAGCACGCGCGACGGCTGCCACCGGCTGATGAACGACATAACCCGCCGCGGCGGCTTCACGCCAGCCGCCACCTGGCTGCTTGAGTATTGGCCCACCAACGCCCGTCGCCCGCTCCCCTGCGGAACCGTGCAAGGCGTCGCGGAAGACAAAGTCGGCGCAATCCAAAACGTCGGCATTTTGCCCGACCACCGCGGCCAAGGCCTCGGCTCGATTTTGATGTGGTATTCGCTCGCCGGCTTCAAATCTGTCGGCATCCACCGCGTTTTCCTCGAAGTCACCGCCCAAAACAGCGGTGCCTGCCGCCTCTACGAACGCCTCGGCTTCCGCCGCACCAAAGTCGTCTACAAAGCCTCCGAGGTTGCGTACGTCGAGGCATAGGGGTCGTGCGAAAGGTCAGTTGTCAAAGTACAAATGACAAGTGACTAATGACCACTGACAAGGTTTTGGGTCATTTGTCATTTGTCACTTGTCACTTGAAGTTTCTGTCTGTGCCTCAAAAAATCCACAGCCACGCCTTCCCCAACGGCCTCACTCTCGTCGCCGAGGAAATGCCCTGGCTCGAATCGGCCGCCTTCGCCCTGCTCATGCCAGCCGGCTGCGCGTATGAGCCGGCCGAAAAGCTCGGTCTGGCGTCGCTGACCTGCGAAATGTCGCAGCGCGGCGCGGGAAAACGCGACAGCCGGCAGTTTTTGGCGGATTTAGAAAACCTCGGCGCCGATAGCTCCGCGTCGGTATCAATCGCCCACACGTCCGTCGGCGGCGCGATGCCGGCCGAAAGTCTGCCCGAGGTCCTTTCGATCTTCGCCGACCTGGTCCAGCGGCCGCATCTGCCAGAAGACCAGCTCGAAGACGCCTTGCTGGGCTGTTTGCAAGAAGTCAAAGCGATCGAGGACGACCTCGCGCAGAAGACGATGCAGCAACTCCGCCGTTCGCACTACCCCGAGCCCTGGGGCCGCAGCTCGCAAGGCACCGAAAAGACTGTCAGCAGCCTGACGATTGCCGACGTGAAGCGATTTTTTAAGCAGCTCTATTCTCCGGCTGGCGCAATTCTGAGCGTCGCCGGAAAAATCGATTGGACCGCACTCAAAGAAACCGTCGAACGCCTCGTCGGCAGTTGGAAGCCGCTGCCAGCCACGCCGCTCAAAGTGACGCCCGCGGCACGAAAATACGAGCACATTCCGACCGACTCCAGCCAGACCCACATCGGCATCGCCTTCGACTCGGTGCCTTATTCGCATCCCGATTACTTCCAAATCCGCGGCGCAATCGGCGTCCTCAGCGACGGCATGAGCTCGCGGCTGTTCACCGAAGTCCGCGAGAAGCGCGGCCTCGTCTATACCGTCCACGCCGCCATGCATTCGCTCCGCGACCGCGGCTCGATTATCGCTTATGCCGGCACCACGTCCGAGCGAGCCCAGGAAACCCTCGACGTCATGCTCGCCGAGCTGAACAAGCTTTACGACGGCATCACCTCCGACGAAATCGACCGCCTCAAAGGCCGCATCAAACGCGCCCTCATCATCCAGCAAGAAAGCAGCCCCTCCCGCGCCGGTGCCATCGCCCTCGACTGGTACTATCTCACCCGCGTCCGCACCATGACCGAGCTGAGCGCCATTATCGACGCCCTCACCGCCGACACCATCAACGCCTACCTCGCCTCCCACCGCCCCACGCAATTCACCATCACCACCCTCGGCCGCGACAAGCTGCAAGTGCCAGCGTGATCGGCTAAAGTGGCGGGATGGCAAGCCGACACGAAATCACAAATCACAAGCATCAAACCTCAAACAAATTCCAATTCCAAAATCCGAATGATCTAAATCGCGGACCTGTTGCCGTTTTGAGCATTGCGTCCTGTTTTCATTCGTATTTGTTTGTGATTTGTTGCTTGTTGCTTGGTCATTCCGGCGGTTACGCGGCCGACGGTTTTCCTCGCGTTCCGCCCACCCCCCCGGAAAAGGCGGAGGCAACATTTGAGGTCCAACACGGCTTCCGCATGGACCTCATCGCCGCCGAGCCCCTCGTCGTCGATCCGGTCGATCTCGCCTACGACGAGCTCGGCCGCGCCTACGTCATCGAGATGCGCGACTATCCCTACCCCGAAGAGAAAAACGCCGCCCCCACCGTCTTCCCCGGCACCGTGCGGCTGATCGAAGACACCGACGGCGACGGCAAGTTCGACAAAGCCACCATTTTCGCCGATCAGCTCGCCTGGCCCACCAGCGTCTGCTGCTACAAGGGCGGCGTATTCGTCGCCGCAGCCCCCGACATCTGGTACTTCAAAGACAACAACGGCGACGGAAAAGCGGATGAGCGGCGCAAAGTCTTCACCGGCTTTAGCCGCTACAACGTCCAGGCCATCATGAACAGTCTCCGCTGGGGCCTCGACAACAAAATCTACGGCTCCGCCTCCGGCAACGGCGGCACGGTCGGTCACGTCCGGGAGGGCACCGTTCGGGAGGGCGAGGCTCCCGCCGAGCCTGCCGCCATACCAACCCGAAGCGTAAGCGAGGGACGCGCTAACGAGGCCATCCAACTCACCCGCCGCGATTTCCGCTTCGACCCCGTCACCGAAAAGATCGAAGCCATCAGCGGCGGCGAACGCTATGGGGCCTGCTTCGACGATTGGGGCAACCGCTTCCTCTGCAACATCCGCAACCCTGTGCAGCACGTCGTCCTGCCGCTCGCATACATGCAGCGCAACCCGAACCTGATCGTCCCCAGCTTCATCAACGACTGTGCCGAATCGGGCGATCAGCTCCGCGTCTATCGCCTCAGCCCGCCCGAAGCCTGGCGCGAGTTCCGCGCCCAGCGGTGGGCCCTCGAAGGGGCCAACATGCCCCGCAGCGAAACGATCGGCGCCGGCTTCTGGACCAGCTCCAGCGGCGTCTGCGTCTATCGCGGTGCCGCGTATCCGGAACCGTTTCGTGGCAACGTCTTCATCGGCGAAGTCGCCGGCAACCTCATCCACCGCCAAATCCTCGAGCGCGACGGCGTCACGTTCAAAAGCCGCCGCGCCGACGAAAACACCGAATTCGTCCGCTCCCGCGACAACTGGTTCCGCCCCGTCAACTTCATCAACGCCCCCGACGGCACCCTCACCGTCCTCGACATGTACCGCGAAACCATCGAGCACCCCTGGTCCATCCCCGACGACATCAAAGCCCAACTCGACCTCTCCAGCGGCAACGACCGCGGCCGGTTATATCGGCTCGCGCCGCCGGCGTTTTCATCACAGAAGCCGCCGAATCTTGCTAATTGCACGACAGCGGAACTTGTCGCCCATCTGGAAAATCCCAACTCTTGGTACCGCGAAACTGCTCAGCGACTCTTATTCGAGCGGCAGGATAAGAACGCCGCGGAGCCGTTGAGGCAACTTGCACGCAGGAGCCTGCTGCCACAATGCCGACTTCATTCAGCATGGCTTCTTGAGGGACTGAACTCACTCGACCAAGAAAGTTTGTCCGCGCTCTTAGTCGATTCATCGGCGGATGTCATTCGACACGCGGTTATCTTGGCGGAGCCGCGCGCAAGGAACGACGGTCAGATCTTTGAGTTGATCTATCGACAGAGAAACCATCCAGAGCCGGCCGTCCAATTGCAGATCGTGTTCACCAGCGGGGAAATTGGAAAAGAAAACCGAAAGTGGCGTGACTATCTTTTGCATAATGCAGCCGCCTTTTACTCAAACGATCCATGGATACGGCTTGCGATTGTCAGCTCCTTAGCTGGAAACGAAGAAACGCTGGCTGAGCTTCTGATATCTGGAGCTTATGCCGATGCGCAATCGCCCGACGCCAAAGGTCGTCTCGACTTGATTCGGATGCTTGCTACAGCCGTTGGTGCGCGAGGTGACACAACCGCTGTAGGACACATGATGCAGAGCGCAGGGCTCTATGCGTTCCCCAAATACCCCGGTCGCGGGTTCGCCGCACTTACTGGACTCGGGGAAGGGCTGGCGCGCCGCAGACAGAAATTTCCTGATCAGATTGCGAAACTTCCGGCGCACTCGGCGGGGATTTTGCGCAATCTGCTTCGCGAGGTCGCCGTGAATGCCGGCGATCACAAACGTTCTGAAGTGGAGCGCACCGCTGCGCTGCAGTTGCTTGCCTTTCTTGACTGGCACGACGCTAAACAATCATTGGTAACCGCATTGTCGCCCAGTGAATCGAATGATGTGCAACGCACCGCACTCCGATCGCTTGCCTCCTTCAACGAACCCGCCGTCGCCCCCGAACTCCTCTCCCGCTGGAAACAACTCACCCCTCCCCTCCGCGACGAAGCCGTCACCATCCTCCTCAGCCGCCCCATCTGGCACGAACCCCTCATCGCCGCCCTTGAAACCGGCGACGTTCCGATTTCTCAAGTCTCCATTCCCCAGCGCACTCGCCTCGCGGCCATCAAAGACGAAAAACTCGCCGAACGGGCCAAGGAAATCCTCGCCAGCTTCGCGCTTGGCCCGCGCAAAGAAGTCCTCGATCGCTATCAGGAATCACTTTCACTCAAAGGCGACACGAACCGTGGTCAGGCCGTCTATCGCCGCGAATGCCTCAACTGCCACAAACTCCGCAGCGAAGGCAGCGACGTCGGCCCGAGTCTCGAAACCGTCCAGCACCGCTCGCCGCCCGAAATTCTCATTCACGTTCTCGATCCCAACCGCGAAGTCTCCCCCAACTTCCTCGAATACGTCGTCCGCCTCGCCGACGGCCGCGTCCTCACGGGTTTAATTGCCTCCGAAACCGACTCCGGCCTCACCCTCCGCCGCGCCCAAAACCAACAAGACAACATCCTCCGCTCCGAAATCGACGACATCGCCTCCAGCGGCAAATCCCTCATGCCCGAAGGCCTCGAACAAAAAATCACCCCCCAAGAAATGGCCGACCTCATCGCCTACCTGAAACAGAACTGACCACGAAAGACACGAAACACACGAAAGGCGAACAAGACAAACAGAAGGCAGCAAAGGTAGCAAAGGTAGCAAAGGATTTACTAATTCCGGTTCCCTCTTTGTTTCCTTCGTTATTTTTTGTTCAAAAACCCGTGTCACCCGCGTTCATCCGCGGCTAAAACCTGTTCACCCTTTCGTGTCATTCGTGTCATTCGTGTCATTCGTGTATTTCGTGTATTTCGTGGTCCCCTTCCCGGCTATAAACTCAAAGCGACCGTCCCACCTTCCCGGAGCCCACCGATGTCAGCCGTCTCCCGCCGTCGTTTTCTCTCCACCTCCGCCGCGGCCGCCCTCTCGCTCGGCGCATACGTCAATCCGGCAGCGGCTCAGCAATCTAAATCGCCCAACGAAAAGCTCCGTATCGCCGGCATCGGCACCACCAACCGCGCCGGCGCGGACCTGCAAGGTCTCGCCAGCGAAGACATTGTCGCGCTGGCCGATGTTGACGACAACAACATGAACGTTGCTTTGAAGTTTTATCCAAACGTTCGCAAGTACCGCGACTTCCGCATCATGCTCGAAAAGGAAGCAAACAACATCGACGCCGTGATGGTCGGCACGGCGGATCACACGCACGCTCCCGCAGCCGCGATGGCCTTGCGTCTCGGCAAGCATGTCTATTGCGAAAAACCTCTGACTCACACGGTCTTCGAGGCCCGCACGCTCGCGAATCTGGCCAAAGAAAAAAAGCTTATCACACAGATGGGCACGCAGATTCACGCCGGCGACAACTACCGCCGCGTTGTCGAGCTGATCCAAGCCGGCGCAATCGGCAAAGTCACCGAATGCCACGTCTGGGTCACCGCCAAATATTCCGGCGGCAAATTCACAACCGGCACTCCCGCTCCCGCCAATCTCGACTGGGATCTCTGGCTCGGTCCCGCGCAGCAGCGGCCCTATAGCGAAGGCGTCCATCCCTTCACTTGGCGCAACTTCTGGGACTACGGCAACGGCGCCCTAGGCGACTTCGGCTGTCACTACATGGACCTCGTTCACTGGGCCCTCGATCTTCGCGCGCCGACAACCATTTCCGCCGAAGGGCCGCCGGTCGATTCCGTCAGTCCGCCCGAATGGTGCATCGTCCACTATGACTACCCCGCCCGCGGCCAGCAACCGCCCGTCAAGCTGCACTGGTACGACAGCGGCAAGCAGCCGGAAATTGCGTCAACGCTAAAAATCGGCGGCAAACCACTCGGCGAGGTCTATAAAGGCGCTCAACTCTTCATCGGCAGCGATGGCATGCTCGTTTCCAATTACACCAAGCACGATCTCCTGCCCGCCGAAAAATTCGCCGACTATAAAAAGCCAGCGCAAACGATCCCCGCCTCGATCGGCCACCACAAGGAATTCATCGAAGCCGTCAAAGGCAATGGCAAAACGCTCTGCAACTTCGACTACTCCGGCGCCCTCACCGAAGCCGTCCTCCTCGGAGTCATCGCTTACAAGACCGGCCAAAAGATCGAATGGGACGCCTCCAATCTGAAAGTCGCGAACTCACCCGCCGCCCAGCAACTCGTGCATAAAGAATATCGCAAAGGCTGGACGTTGTAAGTTAAACTGCGACTCACATGACTTACTCCCATCCCCATCTCCCTCGTCGCACGCTCCTCCAAGCCGGCTCCATCGGCCTGCTCGGCCTCGGCATGAACCACGTCGCCGGCCTGCGCGCGGCCGAGGCAGCCGCCGGAGCCGCGCGGCCCAGCGGCGCCGCGAAACCCAGTGGTACTGCCAAATCCGTCATCTACATCTTCCTCTCCGGCGGCCTGTCGCAACACGATAGCCTCGACATGAAGCCCGACGCGCCGGACACCGTCCGCGGCGAGTTCAATCCGATCTCCACGGCCACGCCCGGCATCCAAATCTGCGAGCATTTGCCGCTCTTAGCGGCCCGCAGCCAGTACTGGGCACTCGTCCGCTCGCTCACGCATTCGTCGAACGAGCATTCCGCCGGCCACCAGATCATGCTCAGCGGCCGCAGTCCTCTGCCGCCAAACTTCAGCAACAACAAACCCCAGCGCAGCGACTGGCCCAGCATCGCCGCCATCGCCAGTGCCGCCACCGTCCGCCGCAACAATCTCCCGCCGGCCGCCATCCTTCCTGAACGGCTCGTCCACTGGTCCGGCCGCATCATCCCCGGTCAATTCGCCGGCCAAATGGGCCCGCACCGCGACCCCTGGTTCATCGAAGCCTCGCCCTATCACAACACGTCCTACGGCGCATATCCGACATACAAATTCGACCATCAAGAACGCGGCAACCCCGACGACCGCGTCTTCCAAGCGCCCAGCCTCACGCTACCCCAAGGCCTCGACGGCTTGCGACTCCGCAATCGCAACGAACTTCTCGCCGCGCTCCAAGACCAACGCGAAGACCTCGACCGCACCGCCACCCAATTCGACGGCCTCCGCCAGCGCGCCATCTCACTCCTCACAGACAACAAAGTGACTCAAGCGCTCGACGTCACCCGCGCCGACGACCGTATCCAAAATCGCTACGGCAAAAACTCCTTCGGCTGGTCGCTCCTCATGGCCCGCCGCCTCATCGAATGCGGCGTCAATCTCGTGCAGGTCAATCTTGGCAACGACGAAACCTGGGACACGCACGGCGAAGCCTTTCCGCACCTCAAAAACAAGCTGTTTCCCCCCACCGACCGCGCCCTCAGCGCCTTGCTCGACGATCTGGCCGATAGCGGTCTCCTCGACGACACGCTCATCGTCATGGCCGGCGAATTCGGCCGCACGCCCAAAATCTCGAAAGCTTCGGTTTATAAGTCACCCGGCCGCGACCACTGGGGCGCCGTGCAAACCGTCTTTTTCGCCGGCGGCGGCGTCCAAGGCGGCCAGGTCATCGGCTCATCCGATCGCATCGGCGCCTATCCTGCGTCCAACCCGCAAACCCCCGAAAACATGGCCGCCACGATCTACGACGCCCTCGGCATCCCCGCCGCTGCCGTCTGGCACGACGAGCAAAATCGCCCCCACTCCATCTATTACGGCGAGCCGATTCTCGGACTGACATGAATAATTCGTTCCGCGCCCCGCGCAGGGTATAATTTCTCGTAGCCACACCGGAACTCGGATCGCAAGCCATGGCCGTATCTTGGCAGTCCATTATCACCTTTGAACCGGGCAAGCGCGGCGGTAAACCTTGCATTCGCGGCATGCGAATCACGGTCCATGATGTCCTCTCTTATCTTGCCTCGGGTATGACACCTGAACAGGTGCTGGCCGATTTTCCTTACCTGACGCCCGACGATATTCAGGCCTGTTTGGCGTACGCGGCTGACCGTGAACGACAGATGCTTGTGGTCCAGCAATGAAGCTGTTGTTCGACCAGAATTTGTCCCCGTCCTTGGTCAAACGTCTTGCCGATCTTTTTCCCGACTCGTCGCATGTTTATTGGCTCGGCCATGATCAAAGCGCTGATGCAGGCGTCTGGGAATTCGCTGCGGCGAATGGTTTCACGATCGTGTCGAAGGATGAAGATTTCAACCTATTCAGTGTTGCCCGTGGTTCACCACCAAAAGTAATTTGGCTGTTGCTTGGCAACTGCTCGACAGCCGCCGTCGAGGAAGCAATCCGGAGTGAACTGGAAGCCATCCGGCGTCTGGAGGACGACCCCGAACTTGGCACGCTCGTGATCCGCTAACGCTGACTACGTCGTTCAAAAGCCGGGTCCGTAATACAGATTGATTCCAAGAAACCGGCCGGCCACGAAGTGCCACTTACCGGCTCAAGCACCACGCCATCACCCTGCCGGCGAACCGAAACCTTGGACCCAGGC
>DASXLL010000226.1:0-4333 GCA_036496265.1 Pirellulaceae bacterium
GCAAGGCATATCGGGCGAAAACATCCTCGGCAGCGGCATCGACATGCGTGCCGAAGTGTTCGTCAGCCCCGGCGGCTATATCTGCGGCGAACAAACGGCTTTGATCGGCGCAATCGAAGACAAGCGAGCCGAGCCGCGCAATCGCCCGCCCGAACTGCAAACCAATGGCCTCTGGGACATGCCCACGCTCGTCAACAACGTGGAGACGCTGGCCTGGGCGCCAGCCGTCGTCTTGCTCGGCGAGGCGACCAACGAAAGTAGGTCCCGCCGGCCCGGCGGGACCGAGAGCCAACCGGTGGCGCAGATTCCATCCGGCGGATGGAACCCACAGCACCAACCCTGCCGCGCTATCGAGAAAACCGCCCCCGACACCGACCAAAGCTGGTACGGCAGCCAAGGCCGGCCATTCGGCGAGCTCGCGAAAACCATTCTCGCTGCCGACGCCGACTGGCAACGCCGCCACGGCAAAGCCCAGCGCTTTCCCGGCCTGCGGATGTTTTCAATTTCCGGCGACCTGAATCGACCGGGCGTCTATGAAGTCGAAAACGGCATCACGGTTGGCGAATTGATTGACCTCGCCGGCGGCATTCGCGGGGGGAAAAAACTGAAAGCAATGGCCCTCTCCGGCCCGTCCGGCGGCTTTACGCCGGCGGTTCTGTCGCGAGCGAACTTGCCCCGCAAACTGCAGCGACTCTTGCCTGAATCGATCAAGCAGGTTGAGCTGCTCGGCCTCCAAATGCACATCAACTATTTCCGCGTTTGGGACCTCATGCTCGGCGCTGGCATCGTCGTCTATGGCGAAGATGCCGACCTCGTCGAGCAAGCCCTCGCCTGCCAGCGGTTTTATCAGGCCGAGTCCTGCGGCAAATGCGTCCCCTGCCGCATCGGCTCAACGAAGCTGGCGGAAATCGCCGACGATCTGCTCAGCCGTCGAATCAATAAAAGCCGCCTGGCTGAATTGGTTGCCGAAACTGGTCCGATTGGCGAGTTGTCGTTCACGATGGCCAACACGGCCATTTGCGGACTCGGTACCGTCGCCCCCAATCCCATTGCCACGCTGCTAAAGCATTTTCCGTCCGAAGTGGAGCGCTATTTGACCGCGTAGGGTGGGCTGTGCCCACCAGGATTTGCCATCGATCTCGACGGTGGGCACAGCCCACCCTACAAATATGCCACTCAACGTCTATTACGACGAATTTCAACCCAGTTGGGAAGAAGAAGGCCTCTTCGCCCGCGACGTGAACGGCCAGCTCGTCCGCGTCGTCGATGCCAGCGAGCGCGACTATTTTCAGGAAGTCACCGTCACGATCGACGGCCAGCCAATTCGCTTGCCCCGTGCCGTCCCGACGACCGACGCGCAGGGCAATATCGTCTATCTCGACGCTGCCGGCCGGACGAAGCCGCGCCGCACGACGATCTACGACGCGGCTTTGGCGTTGTGCCTGGCCCAACTTGGCCAGCAAGTCTCGCCAGCCGCTGGCGGAACCACCGACGAAGCCGCCGCCGCGACAGCCGAGGGCCAAAAGCTCCTCGACAGCGCGAAATCCCGTCTGCTGCGGATGATTCCGACGGTTTGCCACCTGGATCACCTCGCTCCCGCCGGCGTCTGCCGCGTTTGCTCCGTCGAGCTGGCCCGTGAAGAGACCGATCCCAAGGACCCGACAAAAAAGGTCTATCGCGGCAGCGGCAAGCTCGTCCCCGCTTGCTTTCAACCGGTCGAAGACCGGATGTTCGTCAATACGCTCGCCGGCAGCGACGGCGGTCGTGTGCGCCGGGCGGTGAAAGTGCTGCTGGAGCTCCTCGCGGCCGATCATCTTCGCCGATCGACCGACTCCGACGCTCCACCGAGCGAATTTGCGCGCCTGCTCGACGAGCTAAACCGAACGGCTTCCAAATCAGATAGCGCTGACCAAAAAAACGGCCAATGGATTCAACCCGAGCGCTTCGCGCCGCATCAGCCGTGGTCGCTGCCCTCCGACGACACTTCGCCACTGATCCACGTCGATCCCAACGCCTGCATCCTCTGCGACCGCTGCTCACGGGCCTGCACCGACGTGAAGAAGAATTTCGTTATCGGCCGCACCGGCAAAGGCTACACGACTCGGATCGGCTTTGACCTGAATGACGCGATGGGCACTTCCTCCTGCGTCGAATGCGGCGAGTGCATGCTCTCCTGTCCGACATCGGCACTCACCTTCCGCGAGCCCGTCGAAAAATCTGACTGGTTCCTGGAACAAATCGGCGGCGAAAACCCGCTCACGCGCCAACGCTATCCCGGAATTCCCGGCAAGACCGCCGTCACACCCTCGGAAATGGATGAAAACGAGCTCCTCCGCACGCTCCCCTGGCGCAACCGCGAATGGAATCAATACTCGGTCGTCCGCTGGCGGCTCAAGCCGGGCCAAGAGCTGTGCCGCGCCGGCGACTACGGCGCTACTGCGTTTCTGCTTCAATCGGGCGTTTTCGAAGTCGTCCGCGCCACGGGCAGTCCCATTCCGATCCTGCCGAGCGCCCGCATCCTCGGCGAAATGACCTGCCTCAATTACTATCCGCGCAGCGCAACCGTTCGGGCCCGCGAAGCAGCCGAAGTCTTCGAAGTCCGCCGCAATCTGCTGTTCGCCTTGCAGCGCGTCCCCGAATCACGCAAAATCTTGAGCGAAGTTTATCGCCAGCATGCCATCGAATCGCTCATTCGCACGGCCGATTGGTTCCAAAACGTTTCCGACGGCGACCGCGACGCCGCGCGCCAATTTCTGCTCAACGCTTGGAATCAACCCCGCACCGCGCCCGACGGCTCGGCCCCGCGCAAGCAAGTCGAGCTCGTCCAACTCGCCCCCGGCCAAATCATTTACCGTGAAGGCGAGCATGCCGACGCCTTCTACATCATCCGCATCGGCCATGTGAAGGTTTCCCAGGCCACCGGCGGTGTTCTCACCTACCTGCGCCCCGCCGTTGAATTCGACGCCTCGCCCCGCGCCGCTGCAATCAAAAACGCTGCTGCTCAACCGAGCTATTTCGGCGAAATCGGCTGTCTCGCCGGCTGGCCCGCCGCAGCCGACATTTTCCCACCCGAAACCCGCGACCCGCGTCGCACCGCCACCTGCACCGCTCTCGACCACGTCGAACTCGTCCGCATCGACAGCGACTGCTTCCGCAGCCTGCTCGACACAATCCCCGCCCTCAAAGCCGAAGTTCTCAAAAGCGCCGCCCGCCGCCTCGGCGTTGCGCCCACGACACCAACCCGAAGCGTAAGCGAGGGAACCTCCTCTGCCCACGGAACGCCACAGAGGGCGTTCCCTACAGCGCCCTCCCTCGCGCCCATCCGTCGCGAATTCGTCGAGCAAGGCCTCTACAACTCCCAGCGACTCCTCGTCCTCGATCTCGAAGCATGCACCCGCTGCGACGAATGCACCAAAGCCTGCAGCGACACGCATCAAGGCATCACGCGCCTCGTCCGCGACGGCCTCCGCATCGACAAGTGGCTCGTCGCCAGCAGTTGCCGCTCCTGCTCCGACCCCTACTGCCTCGTCGGCTGTCCCGTCGATGCCATCCACCGCGACGGCCAAGGTAAGCAGATTCAAATCGAAAGCCACTGCATCGGCTGCGGCCTGTGTGCCAACAATTGCCCCTACGGCAACATCAACATGCACCCGCTGCCCAAAGGCGACGGCATGCAGCAGACCGCGACAACTTGCGACCTTTGCAGCTCGATCGTCGGCCCCACGAACTGGCGGAAAGTCTCCTGCGTCTTCGCCTGTCCTCATAATGCGGCTTTTCGCATGACAGGCGAGGAACTTTGGGGCGAATTGGAGCACGCTGTGACGCGGTAAATAACAGAAAGTTCGCTCCGACTAAGCGAAGGGGTCGGGAGTCGATTGCGACCACGATTTTCCATGTGGATCACGCCTACCGCAATCGACTCCCGACCCCCTTGCGCCTGTATCGCGGTAAATTGCAGGACTTTCGCTCTGGGCAGTCAACTCGCGAATTCCAAATGCTTGCGGTTTACCGGCGGCGATTGATACGATGGATCCACTCGCGTTTCTATCGAATTGGGGGCCAGTGTCATGGTTTCAAAGAATCCTCGCGCCCGTCGCGGCTTCAGCTATGTAGGGTTTTGTCAAGACGCGTTGTGGTCACAGGGCTGGGGCTGCGAGTTGGGGAGCCGGCCTCCCCGCGGAGCGCAGGCCCCTACCCAGCCGGAGTGGAGCGGGGTGGCCGGCGGCGCGGTTCGTGTTGGCTCAGTTCTGGGACGGGTTTCGACCGCGAAGCGACCCCGAAGGGTCCATTCAGCTATTCGAGCTCTGGAAGACAAGCTTCCGTCTCATGAGAT
>DASXLL010000227.1:0-52714 GCA_036496265.1 Pirellulaceae bacterium
GGCCGCGAGCGGTTACAAACCGAAACGAGCAAGCCCTGAAGCCCAACCGGCTTCGGGGCTTTTTTTATTTGGGTCATTGGTCATTCGTCATTTGATGACGACTGGCTCAAATGACCAATGACAAGTGACAAATCACTATGCGTTCGATCCAAATCTACGACACCACCCTCCGCGACGGCACCCAGGGCGAAGGCGTCAGCCTCTCGCTGCAGGACAAGCTGCAAATTACGCAGCGGCTGGATGAGATCGGCGTTGATTTCATCGAGGGCGGCTATCCGGCGAGCAACACGAAGGACGCCGAGTTTTTCGCTCGCGCCCGCGAAATGAAGCTGGCCAACGCCAAAATCTGCGCCTTTGGCATGACGCGGCGCCGTGGCACGAAAGCGGCCGATGACCTCGGCATTCAAGCCCTCGTCGCGGCCGAAACGCCCGTCGTCACGATCGTCGGCAAGACCTGGGATTTTCACGTTACGGAAGTCCTCCGCGTCAGCTTGCAGGAAAATATCGACATGATTGCCGAAACGGTTGGCTACCTCGCCAGCCGCGGACGAGACGTGTTCTACGACGCCGAGCATTTTTTCGACGGCATTAAAGCGAATTCCGAATACGCCGTGCAAACGATTCAAGCGGCGGCCAAAGCCGGCGCTAAGCTCGTCATTCTCTGCGACACCAACGGTGGTTCGCTGCCGGAAATGGTCGCCGAGCGCGCGCGGACGGCGGCCAAGGCGCTGGAATCACTAAAAGTTCCCGTCGGCATTCATACGCATAACGACGGCGAGCTTGCCGTCGCCAATTCGCTCGCCGCCGTCGATGCTGGCGCCGTGCAGGTCCAAGGCACGATCAACGGCATCGGCGAGCGCTGCGGCAACGCCGATCTGATATGCGTCATGTCGAACTTGAGCCTCAAAAAAGGCTATCAGATCCTCGGCGGCCGCCCGCTCACGCATTTAACCGAGCTGTCGCGGTTCGTCTATGAAACGGCGAACCTCAACCACCGCAACAATCAGCCGTTCGTCGGTCAAAGTGCCTTCGCTCACAAGGGTGGCATGCACGTTCATGCCATCGCCCGCGCCACCAGCAGCTACGAGCACATGGACCCGGCACTCGTCGGCAACGAGCGGCGAATTTTGGTCAGCGAGCTCTCCGGCCGCTCGAACATCGTGGCCCTCACCGCTCGCCACAAGCTGGCCGACGACAAGGATCTGATGGACAAAATCCTCAAGCACGTCGTGGACCTCGAAGCCCAAGGCTACCACTTCGAAACCGCCGAAGCCTCGTTCGACATGCTCGTGCAGCGACTGGCCGGCACGTTTAAGCAGCATTTCGAGCGGCTGAAATACCACGTCGGCGTCACGTCGCAGGGCGACGGCACGCCGATTACGGAAGCGACTGTCAAAATTCGGGTTCACGGCGAGGAACGGTTGGAAGTGGCGGAAGGCGATGGGCCGGTTAACGCGCTCGATGCCGCGATGCGGAAGGCCATGAACGGCGATTTTCCCGGCCTGCGTGACATGCGGCTGATCGACTACAAAGTCCGCGTCGTCAACAGCGAAGCCGGCACCGCCGCCCGCATCCGCGTGATTATCGAATCGTCGGACCACCACGACACCTGGGGCACCATTGGCGTCAGCGAAAACATCATCGAAGCCAGTTGGCTCGCCCTGGTCGATGCGATCGAGTACAAGCTGTACAAGGATGAGGCGAAGTAATCGACTAGAGAAGTATCGATTAGAATGAAAGCCGCAGCATTTTGTGGAGATCGACCATGCCTTCGCCGTTTCCGGGAATGGACCCTTATCTTGAAATCAGCGAGTGGTCCAATTTCCATTTCGATTTTATCGCAGCTTTAAAAGACCAACTTCAGCCGCTCGTTTTTCCAAACTATCTCGTCGTTACGGAGACTCGCGTTTATTTGGAACGAAACGACGGCGACACTTTGCGTTTCATTCCGGATGTAGCTCTCCAACCAACCGGTGCAACCGGAGCGAGGTGGCAATCAGCTTCAAGCGCAGTCGCTGAAGTGGAACCTGATATCTATCTCGCGGTAATGCCCGAGCAACACCGGGAACACTATCTCGTACTCCGTGATCGCGGCAAAAACGAGTTGGTAAGCGTCATCGAGGTTCTGTCTCCCACAAACAAGCTGCCAGGCAGCGACGGAAACAAGGAGTATTCCCAAAAGCGCGAGCGGCTCCTTGAGTCGCATGTCAACTTGATCGAAATCGATTTGTTGCGAGGCGGGAAGCGACCGAAACTGAATCGGCCGCAACCGCAATGGATGGATTACTGCGTCTATCTTCATCGCTTGAGCGATCGTTCCAAAATCCTGGCTTGGCAGTTTACGATCCGTCAGCCGCTCCCTCATATACCGGTGCCACTCGGCGAAGGCGATTCCGACGTTCAACTCGACCTCCAAGCTGCCTTTACATCGGTGTACGACAGGCTCGGCTATTCACTGCGGATTCCGTATGATCAACCACTGGCGCCGCCGGTTCGCCCCGAGGACGCCAGCTGGGTTCAAGAGCGGCTCCAAAAACTCCCGCCAGTCCGCTAATCCTTCGTTCATCGAACCAATAAATCGGCCTCTTAGCGCATCATATACAATTGTGCGCTTTTTAAGACACCGTGAAATCGAAGTCACGAACCCGACGATGATTCTAGGCGTCGATCCAATGCATAGTTATGCATGGGCATGCATAACGGGGCATACCGTGCATAATCACAACCCATTGACATCAAAAGATTTGTATCACCATCAGCCCATAGCAAAAAACAATTCTGCATGCATATGCATGCCGGGAAACATTCCCCGAAAGAATGGATTTTCCGTTTCGCCCAACAAATAACCCACTCGTCACATAGCCTTTCATGACCATCGATCCCGCCACCATTCCCAACCGCTTCGACTTCGCCGAAACCCAATCGCGTATCTACCGCGAATGGGAATCCCGCGGCTTCTTTCACGCCGAGCCCCCGGCTGAAGGCGCGCCCGACGACAGCAAAGGCCCCTACTGCATCGTCATCCCGCCGCCCAACGTCACCGGCGCGCTCCATTTGGGCCACGCCCTGAATAACACTCTCCAAGACATCCAAATCCGCATGCACCGCATGATGGGCTTTAACGCCCTCTGGATGCCGGGCACCGACCACGCCGGAATCGCCACGCAAGCCGTCGTCGAACGCCGCCTCCGTGAGGAAGAAGGCAAAACCCGCCACGACCTCGGCCGCGAGAAGCTCGTCGAACGGATTTGGGAATGGAAAGCCCAATACGAAACGCGAATTCTCAGCCAGCTCAAGCAAATGGGCTGCTCCTGCGACTGGCAGCGGACGCGCTTCACGCTCGACGACCAATGCGCCCGCGCCGTCCGCCAAACCTTCTTCGACCTCTTCAGCAAAGGCCTCATCTACCGCGGCAAACGCCTCGTCAACTGGGACACCTTCCTCCAAACCGCCGTCAGCGACGACGAAGTCTTCCAAGAAACCGTCAAAGGCAAATTCTGGCACTTCAAATATCCGGTCGTCACACTAACCCGAAGCGTAAGCGAGGGATCGACACTAACCCGACGCGCAAGCGAGGGCGTTACGTCTTCCACTACGAACGAGCCAGCCTTCGTCGAAATCGCCACCACCCGTCCCGAAACCATGCTCGGCGACACCGCCGTCGCCGTTCATCCCGATCCCGCCGCCGCGCTCGACAAAGCCGAATCCGACCTGCGGGAGCGTCTCGATAAAGCGCCCGCCAAAGAAAAAGCAGCCCTGCAAGCCCAACTCGACAACATCGCCAATCGCCGCACCGAAATGCTGCCGCTGCTCATCAAACTGCGCGACATGGCCCAAGCCGGCCGCAAGCTCATGCTCCCGCTCATGAACCGCGAGATTCCGCTGATCTGCGACGAATGGGCCAAGCCCGAACTCGGCACCGGCGCAGTAAAGATCACGCCGGCGCACGATCCCAACGACTACGCCGTCTGGCAGCGCCACCAGGAAATCGGCCTCATCAACCTTCTCAACCCCGACGGCACGCTCAACGACGCGGCCGGCCCCTACAAAGGCCTCACCATCCCCAAAGCCCGCGACCGCGTCGTCGCCGATCTCGACAAGATCAACCTCGTTGGCGACATCGAAGACCGCGAAATCGAACTCCCCCACTCCGACCGCAGCAAAACGCCCATCGAGCCGTATTTGGCGGATCAATGGTTCGTGAAAATGGGCGACCACGATGATGGCAGCCCCGGTCTCGCCCAAATGGCGATGGATGCTGTCAACCGTAGTCCTCACGCTCCGCGTGAGGCAAGCATCTCGCGGAGCGAGATGCCTACGGTGGGCCACGTCACCATCCTCCCGCCCCGCTACGCCAAAAGCTACCTCGACTGGCTCTCCGAAAAGCGCGACTGGCCCGTTAGCCGGCAACTCTGGTGGGGACATCAGATACCAATCTGGTCGGCGACCGTTGATCGCTCGCCTGCGCCGGTGGTCTTCACCAAACCTCAGTCAGTGGCTTCCGAAGAACGCGAATCGGCGAATCCGTGGGACGGATTAGCTTTACTGAAAGAATACCTGGAAGCAGCGGGCGTGTCGGAGAATGAGTATGTGATTCGCCTGGCTGAGGACAATCCGGATGCCATGCAATGTTGTCCCGGAAGCGATCGTGCTCACGATGCACTCGTACGTTTAGACCGCGGGGAAAAAATGGCGCCTCCTCCTGGCGTCGGTTCGGGCCTCGCAGTAAGAACGAGGTCCCGGCTGCCGGGAATCTCGCAAGACCCCGATGTCCTCGACACCTGGTTCTCCTCCGCCCTCTGGCCCCACAGCACGCTCGGCTGGCCGGAACAAACTGACGCGCTGAAATACTGGTATCCCACGAACGTCCTGATCACCAGCCGCGACATCATCACGCTCTGGGTCGCGCGGATGGTGCTGACGGGCCTGAACAACATGGGCGAGGTGCCGTTCCGCGAGGTGTTCATTCACCCGAAAATCCTCGACGGCTACGGCGAGACGATGAGCAAGTCGAAAGGGAACGGCGTCGATCCCCTCGACATCATCGACAAGTTCGGCGCCGATTCGCTGCGATTTGGCCTCGCCGCCCTCACCACCGAAACCCAAGACGTGCGGATGCCGGTGCAGTTCGAGTGCCCGCATTGCCAGGCGCTGATCGATCAGACGAAAAAGAACCGTGAACTGCCGAAGGTCGCTTGCACGAAGTGCGGAAAGGAGTTTTCAACGCAGTGGGCGCGAGCGGATGCGGATAAGGCGCTGTCGCGAGCGGCCGTGGTGAGCGAGCGGTTTGAAGTGTCCCGCAACTTCATGAACAAGCTCTGGAACGCCTCCCGCTTCGTGCTCATCAACCTGGCGGACTTCGAGGAAACCTGTAGGGAACGGCCTCCGTGCCGTTCCGAGAATGGCGAGCAGGCTCCCGCGTCACGGAACGCCACAGAGGGCGTTCCCTACAGTGCGGATGACCTCACTACCGAAGACCGCTGGCTATTGTCACGGCTGGCAACCGTGACGGCTGGCGTGACCGATTCGCTCAAAGGCTACCACTACGCCGATGCCGCTAAATTGCTCTATGACTTCGCTTGGGATGAGTTTTGCTCGTTCTATGTCGAGATTGCTAAAGCGCGTCTCGCCGACGAAAAATCAAAGCCGACGGCGCAGCGGGTGCTGACGCATGCTTTGGATACGCTATTGCGGCTTCTCCATCCGATGATGCCCTTCCTCACAGAAGAGGTCTGGCAGCAATTAAATAAAGTCGCGCCGAATCGACACGTAGGGTGGGACCAGCTTGCGCAGCAAGCGCCGGCCCACCAATCGGCTAACGCAACAAATGGTGGGCCGGCGGCGGCTAGGGCCGCCTTGTCCCACCCTACGGCAAGGCAGGTGGGCACAGCCCACCCTACGAAATGGCTGATCAAGGCATCGTGGCCGGTGGCGGATCTGCGGTGGCAGGATAAGGAGACCGAAGCCCGTTTCAGCGTCTTCCAACAAGCACTTGGCGCGATTCGCGAAATCCGCAGCCGGCAGAATATCGCGACGAAGCAGGCGATTGAGTTTTGTGTGAAGTGCGATGCGGCGACGGCGGATTTGCTGAAGCCGATGACAGCGTATTTTCAATCGATGACAAATGCGATGGCTACCGGTTTTGGCGAAAACGTGACGATTCCCGCCACGCATGCTAAATCCGCGCTCGCCGGACTGGAAATCTACGTCGATCTCAAAGATTTTATCGACAAGGATGCCGAGATCGCCAAGAACGAGCAGCAAGAGCAAAAGCTGCTCGGCCTGATCAAAGGCAAAGAAGCCAAGCTCAACAACGAAAGCTTCGTCAGCAGAGCCCCCGCCAACGTCGTTCAATCCGAGCGGGAAGGTTTAGCACAGTATCAGCAGCAACTTGAATCCGTTCGGGCCGCCCTGGCGGCGCTGAGAAAATAATTACGAATAACGTTAGACAGGAGTAGAACCGCAAAGACTCGAAGAACGCAAAGGATCAGACCAAGAGACCATGGTATAGAACACTCATGCCCGTCTTTGCGCACTTCGCGTCTTCGCGGTGTTTTTCTTCGCTCATCTCCGACGTCCAAGCGTCACGTCGGCTTCGATGAGTTGTTCGCCGCGGCGGACGGTCACTTTGACGGTGTCGCCGGGTTTGTGCTGGCGGAGGGCGGCTTCGAAATCTTCGAGGACGGTGATTTTGTTGTCGCCGAATTTGACGAGCACATCGCCGCCTTTGATACCGGCTTTGTCGGCGGCAGTGCCTTCGAGGACTGCTTCCAGAAGCACGCCGTCTTTGACCGGGTTGGGATAGGCGGGCATGCTGCCGAACGACGGGCGGTCGCCTTCTGATGGACCGGCGATGCTCTCGACGCGGCGAATTTCGACGTAAGCCGGCCGCGAGTCGGTTGCATCGACGGCTTTAACGACATCAACCAGAAAATCAGCCACGCGCCGCATGCCGGCGAAGTTGAGCTTCTCGGTGTCGTCGCTCGGCCGGTGATAATCGCTGTGCGTGCCGGTGAAGAGATGCAGCACAGGAATCTTCTTGGCATAGAACGAATTATGATCGCTCGGACCAAAGCCGCCGGCGTGTTTCGTCAGCTTGAACCCCTGCTCCTGGCACAGGCGTTCGATCAGCGGATCGAACTCTTTAGCGGTGCCGGTGCCATAGACGGCGAGCTTGTCGTCGTTCAGGCGGCCGACCATGTCGAGGTTGAACATGGCGATCGTGTTTTCCAGCGGAAATCGCGGCTGACGGGTGTAGAAGGCGCTGCCGTAAAGCCCCTTTTCCTCGCCCGTAAACCCGATGAACACGATTCGCCGACGCGGATGTTGGCTACTGGTTTTCAATCGGCGGGCGACTTCGATCAGCGTTGCCGTTCCAGAAGCATTGTCGTCCGCGCCGTTATGGATGTCCGTCGTCCACGGGGCCAGCGAGCCCGAGCCGCCGAAACCCAAATGGTCATAATGTGCACCGATCACAATCGTTTCGTTGGCCAGCGGCCCTTCGCCCTCAAGCACGGCGACAACGTTTTTGACCTTCGCTTTCTTCTCAATGACGTTCGTTTCGCCAACAGCTCGCCAGCCGGGCAAATCGAAACTGCGCGGCTTCAAATCGTCGTCGATTCCGCGCTCCAAAGCAGCCAGGTTCTTCTGCCCCGCCGCCGACAAAAGCTGATCGACTGCTGCGCGAGTGCAAAAGTAAATGGGAGTTTTCTGATGTGTCCCCGATTCGCCCGCGCCGGTGAACGGCAACAAAACATCGCCGCCCGCCGCCAGCGTCTTGCTCAATTCCTCGGCCTCAGTCGCCGCCTTATTGACGCTGGTCGCGATTTTCTGAAACGACTCGTCCGATTCGGGCGTTTTGGCCAGCTGCCCGCGGAGCTCGTTCAGCTTGTCGAGCGCCGCCTTGAGCAGCTTGGTGTTTTCTTCTCGCTTGTCGGTCAATTCGAGACCATCGTTGACGAAGATGATGGCCGCCGCACCATGTTCAACGGCGTTTTCAATTTTTCGGTTGAACAGTGCATGCGGCGAATTTTGCGTGCCATTGAAGGGGCTGGCTTTGTCCTTTTGCTGCGGCTCTTTGCGAAGGACGACAACGACTTTGCCCTTGGCCTCGATGCCGGCGTAGTCGTCGTACGTAAACGACTCATCGCCGCGCTTCAAGTTCTTCGCCGTGATGCCGTAGCCGGTAAAAACCAATGGCGCATCGAACGAGCCGCTGCCGCCGACGGCCAGGGGTGTGAAACTGTCAGCCAGCTTGAGGTCAATGCGGTTGTCGTTGGCTTTTCCGGCCGACTCACGGCTCGGCGGGAGCCTCGCCCTCCCAGGGTCGGCGGGCCCGACGAACGACAGCCGATTCTTGTCATTTGGCCCCATTTCGGCCGCCAGCGTGATCTCAAACTCCTGAAACGGGGTGCCGTTATAGAGGTCCGTCCGCAAACCGAGCCGCGAAAATTGGTTGGCGATGTAATCCGCAGCTTTGTCGATTCCCGCGGTGCCGACGCCGCGGCCTTGTAGCTCGTCGGACGCGAGGTAAGTCACGGTTTCACGCAGCCTCGCCTCGGAATCAGCGGCGTTTTCCGCCCCCTGTCCAGCCGCGGAGACGAGTGAAATGAGGAGAACAAACAGCAAGCAAAGCCGTCGATGCATGATTCGATCCGCAGTCCGATTGCCAGTGAAATTCCATGAACCCTCGAATTATAGCAATCTCTATTCACCAGGGCGGGACGACTCATTCATTGCCGTGGGGCCGGGTGAGGCGATAAAATAACGGCGGTAAACAGGGAGGGCGATTTTATGACGTTCACGCGCGCAATGACGGGATTCGTATGCCTCGTAATTGGCGGTTCAGCAGCACTAGCTCAGCAGGCATTGCCGGCAACGACGGTGCAATTGCCGTCGTTTAGTGTGTTCACGGTGCAGACGTCGGTTTCGGTGCCGGATGGCGGCGGCGCGTATCTGGGCGGACTGAACAGCGGCGCGAGCAATAGCTCGCGACTCGGGATTGGGCCGCTGAGCAACCGCGGGTTGAGCAGTTCGCGGAGCGCGAGCGGCATGAGCGTCAGCGCCACGGTTATCAATAATGAGGAAATCGATCGGGCGCTGCTGTCAGAAGCGGCAGCAAAGCGCGGCGCTCCTGATCCAGCGGCCGCGACGACGGCTGTGAAGGCGGCGGCAATCGGAAAGGCAATTGCTATTCGACCGCCCGCCGGCGGCTCAAGCGATCGTAGTTCGACCGCCCTACCGGGCAGCGTGGCTGCCATCCGCGAAGAAAACGCCGGGGCGGCCGAGTTGCAAACGGCCGAGCTTGTGGGTTATATGGCGAAAGCGCGGCAGGCTGAGGCAGACAATAAGCCGGGGGTCGCCAAAGTGTTTTATCAAATGGTCGCCCGCCGCGATCAGGGTCCGCTGAAGCAGCAGGCGATGGAACGGCTGGCCATGCTGACGACAAATAAACGCTGAGCCCGCAATTAGCCGGGCGCAAGCTGGGTCCCCGAGTGCTGCGACATTATTCTCCATCTAGCTATCCCAGGGCTGTATGTCATCCGCCAGCGCTCAGGCTGCAACTCATCGAACGCAGCCTGCACTGGCAATCACGCAAGAGGCCGTTCTCGGCCTTCTTGTCGCTGCCGAAGTCGTTCTGTTTGCGTTCCTGGGCAAGAATTTTTTCACCGCGGCGAATGGGTTCGAAATCGTGCGGCTGAGCGTTGAGATTGGCCTCATCGCGGTAGCCATGACGCCGGTGATCGTGACCGGAGGCATCGACCTGTCGGTCGGATCGCTCATGGGCCTGGCGGCTGTCGTCTTCGGCATGCTGTGGCGAGACGCCCATCTGCCGATTGCGGTAGCCGCGATGATCACACTGACCATGGGCGCCGCGGCCGGCCTGCTGAACAGTGTGCTGATTACCCGACTCGCCCTACCGCCGCTCATCGTCACGCTCGGCACGTTTTCGTTGTTTCGCGGCCTGGCGGAAGGGATGACCCGCGGCGTCGAGAACTACACATCGTTTCCGCACTCGTTTTTGATGCTGGGCCAGGGGTTCCTGCCGGGCGGCATCCCAGTTCAACTGCCGCTCTTGCTTGTTGCGGCGGCCGGCTATTGGTGGCTCTTGCATCAAACGACAATCGGCCGCGGCCTGGTCGCAATCGGCTATTCACCTGAAGGGGCGCTGTATGCCGGCATTCCGGTCCGGCGGCGATTGACGCTGGTCTATACGCTGTCGGGATTGATGGCGAGCCTCGCGGCGCTCATTTATGTCTCGCATCTCGGTCAAGCCAAAGCAGACGCCGGAACCGGCTACGAATTGACGGCCATCACCGCCGTCGTCCTCGGCGGGACATCGATTTTCGGCGGCCGCGGCACGATTCACGGTACGCTATTAGGCTTAATTGCGATCGTCGTTCTGCAAAACGGACTGCGACTGGCGGCTTTGCCGGCCGAGCTGGCGGGAATCTTGATCGGATGCATTTTGCTCGTCACGATTGCGATGGAGCGGCTGATGTCGTTGACGGCGTCGCACCGTGCGGTTCCACGGATCGCTGTAGGGAACGCCCTCTGTGGCGTTCCGTCAAACAAGGGGGAATTCGAAGTGAAGAATTCGCAGGTGGCGGTGATTTGTGGGGTGATTTTGCTGGCGGCATTGATCGTTGCGGGAAGCAATGTCATCGCGATGCGCTCACTTGGTGAGAAGATTGGCTCACCACAGCTTGTGCCACATTTCGCTGGTCCGGGATCGAGACCGACCTCAAAGTCACTCACGGTCGCCATGATGCCCAAGAGCAAGGGCAACGCGTATTTCATCGCCTGCCGGAAAGGGGCGGAAGAGGCTGCAAAAGAGCTGGGAATCGAATTGATTTGGGACGGACCGACGGACACCGACCCGGCGAAGCAGAACGAGATTGTCGAAGCGTGGATCACTCGTGGCGTCGATGTGATCGCGGTTGCCGTCGAGAATCGCGTCGGCATTTCTTCTGTGCTGCGGAAGGCCCGCGAGCGGGGAATTAAAGTCATCACCTGGGACGCCGATGCAGAGCCGGACTCGCGCGATTTCCTAGTGAACCAAGCAACCCCGGAGGGTATTGGTACTTCGCTGATGGATCACGCCGGCCGGATTCTCAATGGGCAAGGTGAATTCGCGATCATCACGGCATCGCTAACGGCGGCGAACCAGATTGAATGGCAGAAGTATATTGAAGCACGCCGGGCGGAGAAATTTCCCAATGTCAAAATGGCGGCGCTGCGAGCTTGTGACGACAAACAGGATAAGGCGTTTGAAGAAGCGACGACGATTATGAATGCTTATCCCAATGTGAAGCTGCTGATGGCGATTTGCTCGCCGGCTGTGCCCGGGGCGGCGGAAGCGGTCAAGCAGGCGCGGCGAAAGGACGTCAAGGTGATCGGCCTGGGCCTGCCCAACGACAATAAGCCCTACGTCCACGCCGGTATTACCGACGCCGTGATCCTGTGGAATACAATGGACCTTGGCTATCTGACCATTTATGCTGCCAAGGCGGTCAAAGAGGGACGACTGAAGCCGGGCGATGCGTCACTCGCGGCTGGGCGACTCAAAAGGGTGGAGGTCGCCGGTGACAACGTGCTGCTCGGCCAGCCGTTGACGTTTACCAAGGACAATATCGATCAATTTGACTTCTAAATAATGATTCTCACACAAAGGCACAGAGGCACAGAGGGAAGAATACGGATTGTCTGCTTCTCCGTGTCGATGCGCCTCTGTGTGATATTTCTGCCGCTGGCGGTTTTTCATTTCAACGCTGCAATTTCGGCCGCCGAAATTGACCCGATAAAAATTGCGCTGCTTGCCGATGACATGGCCAACCGCGGCTCGAGTTACGACGCGACGGAGTTGCACGCGCTGGGCGCTGACGGCCTGACAGCGGTGCTCGATTATCTACTGCCCGATACGGCGCCGCCGCGCAAGCTTCCGGAGGGTCCGCCGGAAGAGGAGATTCGGCAACTGATCTTGCGGCTCGATGCGGATGATTTTCGCGTTCGCGAGTCGGCCACTGAAGAGTTGATCGCTTGCGCCAAAGCCCGGCGCAAGCTGATCGAAGAAGGAGCGAGCAGCGATTCGCTGGAAGTGCGACTGCGCTGCGAACGCGTCTTGGCGTCGTGGGAATCGCGGCCGACGGCAAGACTCAACGCCTATCTCAGCGGATATTGGGCCTATGTCGAGGGCCTGCGCGATGCAGCAGAATTGAAACTCCTGGCCGAGCGAACGATCAAGATTCTGGACGGCGGAATGCCCGAAGGCGATCGATTGCATTTCGTGCGGCTGTGCATCGCCGGCGTCGCCCATGGTCACGATAACGCGAGTTGCGACCTGCTCCGGCCGCTCGTGCGTCATGCGGATGTTCGCATTGCAACCCTCGTCGTCGAAACCGCCGGCGCCTACAAAACCGAGCCCCAATTCGTGCCGCAGCTGCTGGTGGATGCGATTACGGATCCGCGTTCGGCAGTTGCGGAAGCCGCGTTGCGATTCGTCCTGGGCGCGCAAGACACCGAGCGACGAGCTGCCATATTCGCCGCGCTGAAAAGCGTTTTTGATGGCCGCGATGAGTCGTTAAGATTCCAGGCCTGTCTGCCACTCGTTCGCGATTATCATGATGCGGATGCGTGGCTCTACGTTGTTCAGCAAACGGCCAGCCAAGACACTAATCGAGCCCGCACCGCGTTCAATTGGATTGGCGATACGAAAAACTGCGGGGAGGAGGCCGATCCACGGTTCTTGGAACGCCTGGCAGCTATGTGCTCAACTGCTCCTGTTGAACAACGGCGCACGGCCGCGCAGGCGCTGGGTGCTTTCGTTGGCCGCGATGTAGTGTTGCGCTTAATCGCCATGCTGGGCGACAGCGACACATCCGTCTCGCGGCAAGCCAACGCTTGCCTGCTCGCTCAGCCCGACAAGCAGCTTGTCGCACAGTTGCTGGAAAGCACGTTGGCAAAAAATGGCGACAAACTCGTACACTCGCGCGTCAAGGACTTGATGTCGAGGTTGCGGCGGACGGAGTAAAACGCTGTGGCCATTGCGGACGTTTCTGCTGACCGCCTAAAATCTCTTGCGTTGACACAACTTCCGTCATTCATGCCCAAGTCCCCATGAAAACTTCCATCTATCTCTCCCTCGCCACCGCAGTCGTCTTCGTGCTTTCTTCCATCGCCGTCGAACCTGTCTCCGAGGAGGGCTTCAAACCGCTTTTTGACGGCAAAACGCTCGACGGCTGGCAAAACGGCAAGGACGGCTATGTAATCCAAGACGAATGCATCGTCAGTCAGCCGAAGGGGAGCGGCAATTTGGCGACGGTGAAAGAGTACAGCGATTTCGATCTCAAGTTCGAGTTCAAGCTGACGCCTGGCGCGAACAATGGCATTGGCATTCGCGTTCCGGATGAAACGCCGGGCGAGCGGCTGGATCCAGCATTTAAGGGGATGGAGATTCAGGTGCTGGACGATTCGTCGGAGAAATATGCGGGCAAGATTAAGGAATGGCAGCATCACGGCTCGGTCTATGGCGTCGTGGCCGCGAAGACCGGCTTTCTCAAGCCAGCAGGCGAATGGAATCACGAGGAAATCATCGCCAGGGGCAAACACATTACCGTCATTCTCAACGGCGAGACGATCGTCGATGCGGACGTTGCGAAGGCCAGCGAGAATGGCACGCTCGACGGGAAAGCCCATCCGGGCCTTGCGCGTGATAGCGGCCACATCTGTTTTTGCGGCCACGGAGCGGAAGTCTGGTTCCGCAACCTGCGGATCAAAGAACTTAAGTAAACTTTGCCATCTGTAACATGCGTAGGGTGGGCGATGCCCGCCATCTACCGCGATAAATCGGTGGGCACAGCCCACCCTACCAGTCCTCTGGGTGTTCTGCCGATTTTGATAGTGGGTCGTTAGCGGCGGCGCGCTCATCTGCGAGCATCGTTTGCTAGCGGCCATAGGGTGGGCTGTGCCCACCATTGCGCCGGAGGTGGGCACAGCCCACCCTACAACTCACAACGGATTGGAAACTCGCGCACCCTATGAACGCTCGTCGCTTGGTGCCGCAATTCGTGTTCGCGGGGATTCTCGCGATCCTGATTGGGCTGACCAGCCGGCAACTGCCGCGGCTGATGGCTCAGGATCGGCCGGCCGTCGCGCCGGTGCCGGCTGCGCCGCTTTCCGCCCGTCAACCGACACCGATGAAAAGCATGCTGTCGGCGTTCCACGACGGCGGGCCGCTGATGTACCCGATCGCGGGTTGCTCGTTCGTGCTGCTGGTTTTCGTCTTTGAGCGATTCATTGCCCTGCGCCGCGGCCGCGTTATTCCGCGGCCGTTCATACGGCGATTTATGGAACTTCTGCGCGAGGGCCAGCTTGATCGCGAGAAGGCGATCAAGTTGTGCCAGGAAAATAACAGCCCCATCGCGACCGTCTTTGTGGCCGCGGTCAAAAAATGGGGCAAGGCGTCCGTCGAAGTCGAGCAGGCAATATTGGATGCGGGCGAGCGAGTGAACAATCAGCTTCGCAATCACCTGCGGCTGATGAGCGGCATCTCGCAGATTTCTCCGCTTCTCGGGCTCTTGGGCACGGTCATTGGAATGATCATGTCGTTCAACGGCCTCTCGGGACACAGCGGCGCCGAGGCCCAGCGCGAAATGTTAGCCAGCGGTATCGCGCAGGCGCTGATCGCTACCGCGGCCGGAATTCTGGTGGCGATACCAGCGCTTACCGCGTACCTGTTTTTCGTCGGCCGCGTCGATTCACTTGTCACGGAGATCGACGACCTGGGACAGCAGATTGTCGAGTTGATCGCCGGCGATGCCGACGGCCGGACGCTGAAACGCGCAAAAGCCGCATAACCAATGCCTTTGAAGACCCATCAAGACGACCTGCCGGCGCTCAATCTGACGCCGATGGTGGATATTGTCTTCAACCTGCTGATCTTCTTCATGGTCAGCACGCAGTTTGTGGATCTGGAAAAAAAGGTCGATCTGTCGGTACCTGAGGTCGGCGGCACGGCCGGTTTGAATGAGGTTCAGCGAAGCAAGACGATCAACATCTTTCGCGACGGTTCGATCACGCTCGATTCACAGCCCGTGAATGTCAACGAGCTGCGCAGTGTGCTCGCCACGGCCCACCGGCAGTATGAGGGTTTGCAAGTTACGATTCGGGGCGATGCTGCGACGCCCTATCAGTGCGTCGCGAACGTGATGACTGCTTGCCGGCAGGCGGGAATTGCCGAAATGGGCATTGCGGTTGCCCCCGGCGATCCGACCGTCAAGGAGCGATAACGCCATGAACGGCGCGCTAAGCTGCTTGCTGGTGGCCGCAATCACTGCGCACCGCACGGTGAACGCCGTGCTGGGCGTCGGTTTGGCGTCCATCTTCGTTTTGCTCACGGTTCTTGTCTGGACCCGGTGGGGACAGGCCCGGCCGATTGCCAAATGCGTCGTCTTGTCGCTGCTGGCTCACTTGCTATTGCTCATCTACGGTTACAGCACGCACATTCTGGCTGGCCCCCCGGGAAAATGGAACGGATCAGCAGTGACCGTCCGCTTGCGCGATGCGTCGGATCCATTCGAAGCGGCGCCGGTTAAAAGCAATTCTCCCCAGCCCTGGCAACAGCCGGGCGAATCGAATGCGCCGCTACTATTAAGCGACAACGATAAGAAACGCGAAGACAAAAAAGCCGCGGAGACAGAGTCGCCGCCAGAGAGCGCCGCTCCACCCGAATTACTTGCCGCGACGGATAAACCGCCGCAGCCACCCGCCGAGCCAGAGCCGCCGGCTGAAGCAAAAGCAGAACCGCCGAAAGAGCAGCCGCAACTGGCTGATTTGCTGCCTGATCAGAGTCCGGCGGCTTCGGACGCCGCTCAAGCGCCTGCTGCTACCGTAGCCAGCCCGTCTACAAACGTATCGCAAATTCCGGCCGCGCCCATTTTGGCCGATGAGGACGCGATTTCCCCGCCCGGAGACGATCGTCAGTTTGTGGCTGCATCCCGCCGGCCTGCGGCTCGCAGGCTGGGCGACGGCCTCGAAGTGCCGGAGCCGCTATCGGCCCGCGTCGCTTCGAATCGCCTCCAAGCGGCTCAGCCCTTCGGCGCGACGGCTCAAACCGAGAATGCCGTCGCCGCCGCGCTGAATTGGCTGGCCGCGAATCAAAATCCTGACGGACGCTGGGACGCAGATCAGCACGGCGCGGGCCGCGAAACGCGCAATGTGCTCGGCCACGATCGGCGCGATCCCCGGACCGGCAGCATGACCGGAACGCAGGCTGACACGGGAATCACAGGACTGGCACTGTTGGCGTTTCTCGGTTCGGGCGAGACGCATTTATCGGGCGAGCACCGCCACGCGGTGCAACTGGGCCTGGAGTACCTGTTGTCCGTCCAAGCCAGCGACGGAAATCTTGCTGGGAACGCCGAAGTCTTTGCCGCCATGTACTGCCATGGCATGGCAACGCTCGCGCTAGGTGAAGCTTATGCCCTCAGCGGCGACGACCGCCTGTTGCCCGGACTCAAGCGAGCCATCGGTTTTACGATCGCCGCGCAAAGCTCCGCCGGCGGCTGGCGCTATCGGCCCAATGAACCGACCGATCCGGGTGACCTGAGCCAATTCGGCTGGCAGCTCATGGCCCTCAAATCGGCCGATCTCGGCGGCTTGCCGACTCCCATCGGCACGCGCGTCAAAATGGTCCGCTTCCTGCAAAGCTGTTCGATCGGAAATCGCCGCGGCCTCGCCGGTTATCGCCCCGGCGACCGCGCCTCGCGTACCATGACCGCTGAGGGCCTCGTCTGTCGTTACTTCCTCGATTCCGAAAACACGCCCGCCGCGCTAGACGAAGGCGCTGCTTACGTGATCGAAGAGCGGCCGAGTCAAAAAGCGCCCAACTATTATTATTGGTACTACGGCACGCTCGCCATGTTCCAGCGACAAGGAAGCGATTGGCAGCGCTGGAACGCCGCGCTCCAAGCCGAGCTGCTCGCCCGCCAACAGTGGAACAGCTCACTCGCCGGCAGCTACGACCCTGACGACCTTTGGGGCGGCTACGGCGGTCGCGTTTATAGCACGGCGCTGGCCACGCTGTGCCTCGAAGTTTATTACCGCTACTTGCCAATTCATGGTCGTGATCTGGACGACTCGCGGCTTACCGATCGGCCGTGGCAGCCGGCGGTGTCGCGGTAATCGCCAACGCGATTGTCTGACGATACAACTGCGCACGGGTTCGTCTTCTCTGTTGCGATTTCTCAGTCGCTGGACATGCTAGAGGAAGCTGCTCAAGTAGCACGAACGTGTCCGGAATTCACTACACGAAATTGCGCGAAATGGTGACAATTGCGCAAGTTCTCAAATTAGCCAATTTCGTCTCTGTCGAATCGTCTGGCGATCAGGTGCGTGGACCATGCCCGGTACATGTCTCTACTTCGAGTAATAGCCGCTCATTCTCTGCCAACTTGCGGAAAAATGCGTTTCGCTGCTTCAAATGTGGAGTACAGGTCAACCAGCTGGATTTGTGGGTGAAAATCTCTGGGTTGCCCTTGCACGAAGCGGCGATTGATCTTTGTAACCGTCTTGGAATCGATCCTCCGCAATTTCGCAACTGACTTCCCAGTCCCCACCATTCGTCAGTCGCTGGAAACAAGTCTTTGCGGTCGTGTCGTTTCTGCTGCGACGCCCGGTCTCGTTTTTGCGGCCATCAAAGAACTAACTGCGGTTTGAGTTGGCCATCTCGAAGTCGATCAAGATGAGAGATACGATCCTGCAGTTCGGCGGCGCCCGTGTCTCGAGCTTCGGAGCTACAAAGTCCTGGAATTCGAGGAAGAATGTGTTCAGATCCATAGTTCACGATGCAGCCTGTTCGGGGAATAGGAACCCCGTCCAACTCGTAGACAGTCCAGCCGGCCGTTTCGCGATCGGAAAAGGAGTACAGTACGCGGTGGCAGGCCCATAATTCACGCATCCGGCGGCGAACAGTTAGCACCTGCTTGAGGTCGAGCCAGGAGGGCATGCGGTCGCCTGCACGGGGCGACGACAGATCGAGTCGCCGAGCAATGCCAGGGAGTAGGCGCTCAAGTTCAAAGCATCCTTCGCGATCGCGAACGCGTTACCTTGCCACAGAATTCGCGCGGCGAGACTGAGCAGCATTATCGCAAGTAGCCAGGCAACTCCCGCCAGGCTGGGCCGTTGTGCGCTTACAAATATCAGGAATGGTGAAGCGACGAAAAACACCGCCAGGCCAGTGAATCACCAAGCCGAAGGCCGAAACAACTATGGCAAGCCAACGCAACCGGTGCGCGCAGGCCCGACGCACATTTAGACAAGACTATTGGCCGCGGCTCTCGACGCTCTCGCTCAGCGGTCGATCGTACTCATCGCGGATCATGGTCTTTTTTTCCGAAAACTTGGCAAAGATGTAATACAGTCCGGGAATGACAAAAACTCCCACGAGGGTGCCCATCAACATGCCGCCGACGGCGGTAGTCCCAATCGTGCGGTTGCCAATCGCGCCGGGGCCTGTCGCTCGGACTAGCGGAATCATTCCCGCGATAAAAGCAAAAGAGGTCATCGCAATCGGCCGAAAGCGCAGTTTCGCGCCTTCGATACCCGCGGTCTTGAGGTTCAATCCCCGATGGCGACGCTTGACGGCAAATTCAACGATCAAGATTGCATTCTTGCCGAGAAGACCAACCAGCATGACCAGACCGATCTGACAGAAAACGTCGTTGGCCAAGCCGCGGGCCTTGAGCATCAAAAACGATCCGAAAATACCGATCGGCAACGAGGCCAGCACGCTCAGGGGCAGAAAGAAACTTTCGTACTGGCCGACAAGAACCAGATACACAAAGAGAATCACGATCAGAAAGATATAAGTCGCGGTGTTGCCTTTGTTCGCCTCGTCATAGGCCAAGCCCTGCCAATCCACATTGTAGCCGTGCGGGAGTGTCCGTTTGGCAACCTCCTGAATGGCCGCAATAGCTTGACCCGTACTGTATCCGCTGGCCGGCGCGCCCTGAATGATTGCCGTAGTATACAGGTTGTAGCGGTTAATCTCATTCATGCCCTGCAGTGCCTGGAGCTTCATGAAGGACGAATAAGGGACCATTTCCCCCTCGTCATTTTTGAGAAACATGTTGTCCAAATCCTCGGGCAAGCGCCGGAACTGGGGGGCGGACTGGACGTATACCTTGTAGAATTGATTGAAACGTACGAACCCTTGTTCCCACGTGCTGCCGACGACAATCGACAGGTTCTCCATTGCGTCGCCAATCGACACGCCCTTCTGCATGGCGACGTCATTGTCGATGATGATTTCATATTGCGGATATTTGTTGGCGAAAAAGGTAAAGAGCCCTTTGACTTCTTTGCGTTTGCCCAGCGCCGCGAGAAAGTCTTCGGTTACTTTGCCGAAGGCTTCGTAATCGCCGCTGTTGGTCTTATCGAGCAAGCACAACGAGACACCACCGGCCGTTCCAAATCCAGGCACGGCAGGAGGCTCAAAGAATTCCAGCTTCACATCGCCAATTTGGCGACCTTTTTTTTCCAGCTCTTCAATGATCTGCTTCGAGGTCCGCTTACGCTGAGCCCACGGTTTAAGATTGATCAGGCAGGTGCCGGCATTCGAACCACGGCCTTCCGTCAAGATCTCGAATCCGGCCAATGAGGTCACCGACGTGACTTCAGTGAGTTGTTTGCATATTGCTTGGAGCTCATGCGACTTGGCGTTGGTGTATTCAAGTGTTGAGCCGGGCGGCGTCTGGAGAATTCCGTAGATGACTCCCTGATCCTCCAGCGGAATAAAGCCGGCAGGAAGCACCTGGTTGACCAGCAAAATGCCATAGCCAAAACAACCGACGATGATCAGGGTAAAAAGGCGCCGGGTAATGATGACGCTGACCACGGCTACGAAACCCGCAGTTATGAACTCGAAGGCCCTGTCGAACTGATGCAACAAAATGCCGAGCGGCCCACGTTTTTTCTCTTCGCCAAACTCGCTTCCCGAAAGCAGCGACCGAAATATTAAGCAGAATAATAAGGCGAAGAGGCCGCCAATGAGGAGCTCGCGTGTTTCGGTTAGGGCAATCTGCTCGGATACTAGCTCATGGACAAAGTGGACATGCAGCAAGCGATAGACGCCATAGCCGGCAGCGAGCCCCGCCAGCGCCGTCAATACATTCCGCAATCCCCTGGCGTGCCGGCCGCCGAGCCTCTGGATGCCGCGCTTGATAACGCTCGTCGGTCCGCGCTGCCGATTTTGGCTCGTGTGCGGTTTAAGAATCATGGCGCAGAGCACCGGAGTCAGCGTCAGCGCGACAATGCCAGAGAGTACGATCGCGATGGCCATCGTCATTCCGAATTGCCGGTAGAACACGCCGACCGCTCCAGGCATGAAGGTCACGGGAATGAACACGGCGGTCATAACCAGCGTGATGGCGATAATGGCGCCGCTGATCTCAGTAATCACCTCTTGCGTTGCCGCATAGGGATCCAAGTGCTTGCTATGCATTCTTTCATGCACCGCCTCGACAACCACGATTGCATCATCCACCACAATGCCGATCGCCAGCACGAGGGCAAACAGCGTGATGAGGTTGATTGACATGCCCAAGACGTGCATGAAGAAAAAGGTCCCGATTAGCGAGACGGGAACGGCCAGGGTCGGAATTAGTGTGCTGCGGAAATCTCCCAGGAAGATATACACCACCAACGATACGAGCACGAATGCTTCGAATAACGTATGCACTACTTTCTCGATCGACGCGTCGAGGAAACTGGAAACGTCGTAGCTAATCGCATAGTCCATGCCGGGAGGGAACTGCTCCTGCTTGATCTTTTCAAGCTTTTTCTTGACCTCCGCAATCACCCTCGCGGCGTTGGAGCCCGGGATTTGTTTGAGCACGATCGAAGCGGCTGGATACCCGTCGATATCCGAATACAGGTCGTAAAAAGAAGAACCTAGCGTGACTTTTGCGACGTCTCTGACTCGAAGAATCTCCCCCTTGGGATTCGCTCTCAAGATGATGTTTTCGTATTGCTCGGGCTTGTCGTAGCGGCCGATCCAAGTCAACACGTATTCGATCGTTTGCGACGTCTCGCCGGTCGCTTGTCCCAGCCGACCTGGCGAGCCGATCATGCTTTGCTTTTTGATCGCCTCCATGATTTCCGCGGAAGAGATGCGGTAAGCGCGCATCCGCTCCAGGTCGAGCTCGACCCGCATTGCGTAAGCGCGGTTGCCCAGAATTTTCGCGCGTCCAACGCCGCGTGTCCGCTGGATCTCCGGCAGCATATCGGCGGAGACATAGTTGTAGAGAAAGTTCTGATCGACATGGGGATCTTTGCTGTAAACATTCACATACATCAGCATGCTGGGAATGTTCTGCATGACGATGATGCCTTCCCGGTCCACAATGGGAGGGAGCTTGTTTTTCACCATTTGGATGCGGTTCGTGACGTTCAAGACCGCGACATTCGCATCGGTGCCTGGTTCGAACGTGATGATGATTTCGGCCTCGCCGGCACTCGTGGCCGAAGACGTCATATACCGCATGTCCGGCACGCCGTTGATGGCCCGCTCAACGATCACCAGGACCGATTCCACCAGGATTTTGGCGCTCGCTCCAGGAAACGAGACTGCCACGACGACGCTCGGCGGCGCAACCGTGGGAAACTGAGAAATCGGCAGCATCACAATCGACAGCCCGCCCATCAGTAGGATGAGCAACGAGATGACGATCGCTAAGGCCGGCCGATGGACAAACTTCGCGAACACGAGTCGATGGTGTCTATTTCAAAAGGCGTCTATTCAGCGTGAAACTTCAGATTGCCGAACACCTCAGAGGGGCTGCGGAACTTGTATTTGATCTTCTCACCGTCACGCACATGCCGGATTCCCTCCAGAACGATTTTGTCCTTCTCGCTCAGGCCGTTTTGGACGACGAAGATGTCCTCCTGCGCAGTGTGAATCGTGATCTCCCGCTGGTGAACCACGTCGTTCTCATCCACGACGAAGGCATATCGCTTTGCCAGAATCTCGAACGTGGCCCGCTGAGGAATGACGACAACGTCCTTCGAGGTCGTATGGATTAAAACCGTCCCCGTTTGACCGTTACGCAAGAGGCCTTTCGGATTGGAAAAGTCGGCGCGGAAGGAGATATTGCCCGTCTTGTTATTAAAGTCGGCCTCGATGGCGCCGATCTTCCCGGCCTGCGGAAATATTTTCCCGTCAGCGAGCTTCAGTTGAATTTGCAAATGCTGCGTGTCTTCGTCGTCCTTATCCAGTTCTTCTTTGTACCTCAGATACTGCGCTTCTGGCACGTTGAAGTAAACCCACATCAAGCTGTTGTCAGAAAGCGTCGTGAGAGTACCGCCTTCCTCAATCAAACTGCCACGCTGATGTTGCTGGCGGTCAACGATGCCATCGAATGGCGCTACTACGTCCGTAAAGCTCAATTCCGCTTGAGCCAGCCCTAGCTTGCCCTTCGCTTTTACGACGTCGGCCTTCTTCATCGCGACCTCCGGCTGAGCCACAATCCCCTTTTTGAACAAGGCCTCGGTGTTCTGGAGCTCAATCTCGGCGCGCTGGACTTCTGCTTCCTCCGACTCGAGCCTGGCCTGATAAACCCTCGGCATTATTTTGAACATCCGTTCGCCCTTCTTGACCGCCTGCCCCTCCTTCACGCAGATCTCTTGCAGATAGCCGCGTTCCAACGCCCGTACTTCAATGTGCTGGCGCGAGTGAATCTGGCAAACATACGGCTGAGTGTTGATTACGTCCTTGCGGACTGGGCTCGTGACCACGATGACATCATCCTGCTGCTCTGCCGGGCCGTCTTCAGGCCGGGAATCCGACTCAGCGGACGCACGTGATCCCGCTTCAGAAAGGCAACCAGACAGGCAAACAGATAGGAGGGCCAAGCCAACAGCAGCGCTCGCAGCGATGTTCATAGGACAGGGTTTGCTGATCGATTGGTGAATGGCTCGGCTACTCTGGGCAGCGCCTGATAGCTCGACATCATAACTGGCACAAGCGTAGTAAACCTGCCCAGTTTGGATGATCGAGGAAGCCTCGGCTCCCGCCACTGCAAGTTCTGTGCGCTCAGGTGATGGTCGGACGACCGGCGTCTATAGCCAACCTCCGATTACGTTGACAACTTGTCCGATGCCTCTGCCATCCGGTCAAGGTGTCCAGCTCAAAGGGCGAATCCAGTCAGGGTCCGACCCGCCGGGATAAGGATATTTCCATCGAGGATAAAAATTGTTTTCACGTTTGTCAGCAGTCAAATGCCATCCGTTTCATAGCGCCCTACCTCCCAACGAAAGGCGCCACTCCTCGGTCGTTGATATCGAAGCATGGGAAAAGCGGCGAATTTAGCCGACCTGACCCGGCGATCGCTTACGCCCCGCTTGGCGAGGCATTGCTCAGCCAGAGGCGGATGGACGAAGCCGTCATCTACTATCGCCAGTCGCTCGAAATCGATCGGAACTATGCCTCTGGTCATACCAACCTGGAGAATTCTCTGTAGGACGAGGGGCGGTTCGACGAAGGATTGCGAGCTTGCGCAGGGTATTGGAAATTGAACCCAACTTTGCTTGGGCAGGCGGGAAATCAATCAACCGGCTGCATTCCAACAGTGAGGACAGGCGGTGTGGCGTTGTTCTGCCTCGCGAGCGGCGCAAGTGTGGGTTTTGCGACGATGCCGAGCATGAGGTTGTCGTCAACGGCGAACATGCCGCCGCCCATACCGCCCATGCCCATGCCACCCATGCCGCCACCCATGCCACCCATACCACCACCCATGCCACCCATGCCACCCATGCCACCACCCATACCACCCATGCCGCCCATGCCTCCCATCATTCCTCCTCCCATCCCGCCCATCATTCCACCCATGCCGCCCATGCGGGTCATAATTGGTATGACTAGGTCGCCGACCGGATACACCTTCGTAATCAGTTGGCTCTCGGCGTCTTCAGGCGTCGTAACCTGCAATACCTCGTCGCGGACGAGATAAGTCAGTTCCAGGTCCTTGAGGATCAGCCGCAATGCCGAGCGAAGCGTGATGCTGCGGAGACTCTTGGTCACCGGCGTATCGGCGCTGACGCTGGCTTCTTCCAGCTTCTTCATGCTTAGGACGATTGGAATGTTGTGCGTTTCCGCTAGGTAGAGCACCACATCCTTGAGCGGCATTTCCACCACATCGATGGTCGTGTTTTTGCCCAGCTCGCTGAAGATACGTTGTTCGGCGCCGCCTTGTTTGCCAAGATCGACCGCCTTGTATTTCAGGCGGCGAATCGTCAAATCTTCCCATTGGTCCGCCGGCATATAAACAATCGGCGGCTCGTCGGGGAACGGAACGAACGACAATTCCACGGTGAACAAAGTACGCAGATAATTATTGTGCCTCTGTACCACGACATTGTTAATTTCATTGACATTGCGGATCAGACGACCACCTTGAGTAATCGACTGATCGATTGACGTGTTGGGTGCCAACCGATGAATTTCGGGCACGATCGTTTCGTCGGCCACGGCGTAGCGTTGTTCGGCCATCAGCGACTCGAAGCGATCGACGACCTGCTTGATGCGCGACGTTTGAATAGCTAAAGCGTCGTTGAGCCGTTCTTGCTCGGCAGCCGCAGCCTGTTGCTCTTGGGCGACGGCGACCGCCTGATCAACGCGGATTTTGGCCTGCCGCGATGCGCGAATGGCGACTTCAATCTTGCGGCGAAGTTGTGCGCGAACTTCGGGCTCAAGTTCTGGCGTGCGTTCGACGCCTTCCAGCGTTAACTTAAGGTCGTTTTCGGCCTGGTCGGGATTCGTGGCCATTGTCCGATTGGCGACGGCCAACGCGTTATCGACCTCTGCCTGCATTTTGCCGGACAAAACCCGCCGCTCTTCCTCCACGCGGCCGAGAAATCCAGGCGGTTCGGCCAGAACTTCGGCGAGCAGGCCGCTCGGCGCGGTCGGCTCAGCCAGGCCGGTCAGCTTCAACGCCGGCTCTGTCGTAGCTGGCGCTTTCGCGGCGGCCAGACCCTTCTTCGCGGCCGCTTTGATGGCAATGGCTTTCGGGTTGCCCGGATCGCGAGCCAGCGCGGCCTCGGCGACCTTCACAGCGCCCGCGAAGTTACCGCCGGCCAGTGCTTCGTTGCCGAGCTTGGCAAGCTGCTGGGCGCTGTTCATCGTCACATCAGCCGCTTGACGCAGCGCATTGGAGCCGGCCGTCGGCAGCGAAATGCCTTTATCGGCTTCGGCCATTTCCACCAGCTTCGACAAAAAGGCGAAGTCTTCACTCGCTTTTTCTGGCTTGGTGGTCCAGCTCCACTTCGTTGGCTTGCCGTTCATCGTGCCGTTGAGTTCAACTTTGACAGACTCTTGATTGGAGAGCAGACCGATTAGCACCGAATCGCGGTCGGTCCGCACGGGCGGCACCTGGGTCGGGAACGCCTCGGCCACATTGCTCGACAGCGAGCTTTTGTTCGGCCACAGAACCGAGGCATGCACCGAACTAGCCAGCCGGCGGCCGATCGTGACGGCATCTGCGTCAGGCGCGGGTGTTTCGACAACGCCGCCGGTGTGATTGGCCAGGGCGGCCATAAGTTGCGTGTTCTGCTGCGGGCCGAGCATATAGCTCGACACGCTGACGCGCTCGCCGCGCAAGTCGCCGACCAACTTGCTCATCGCAGCGTCGGTCAGCACGTTGGCTTTGCTCATCGCATCGCCGACATAAATCACCGTCCGCGCTCGGCCGTCGGCGGCGAAGCTGCTGGCGGCTGTTCGCAGTCCCGCATTCAGGTCCGTCGCCCCGAGCGGCGTGCGGGCGTTCAATTTGGCCAGCGCGGCCTGCATTTCCGATCCCTTGGCTGCAACGAATCCGGCTGAGAGCGGGACCGCTTTCATATCGACGGCCATGAGCTGCACGCGATCGTTCGGGCTAAAGCTTGACAGCATCGCGGTCAGCGCCGCCATTTCCTCGCTGCGGTAGCGCCCGACTTGACTCGCCGACGTATCAACCAAAATCACAACGTCGTTCTTCTGCGTCGCGTCGGCAGTCGCCTGCGGCATCAAACTCAGGGCGAAATAATCCCGGCTGCCTTTCGCGAACGTGCCCATTCGTGCCGCGGGCGGTTCAGCTCCGGCGAGGCCGCTGAACACGAATGTCGAGAGGGAGCAAACAGTCAGCCACTCACATGTGCGAGATATCATGACGAAATAACTCCGCGCTCAAGATGTGAAAACAGTGGGTCCCTATCGCGTTTAGCCAGTTGAACGAGCAAAGCACTGCGCTGTTCGTTGCTGGACAGATAAGCGTTAATTTTATCCCTCCACAGGGCCTACGCTATCGAAAGCCGCCACCTAACCGGCTTTTAACCTTTGCCGTCAGACGCCTGAACAAGGCGATAATGCAGACCCAATGCCTTACGCTGGAAAAGCCGCAATCCAGAATCGCATTGCCGCAGTCCTGTCCTCTTACGATGACTTGATCGAGAACAACCAGCGAAGTACCCACTTGCTCCAGCAGGCAGCTCAATGATTCGCGCTAGTCAATACTTGTTGCCTTGAGGTTAAAGAAGATTAATTAGTGAAGATTGGGAATCGACGTTGCATTGTCATACGGAATGGCGTCGAATATCCGAATTCGCCTGGTGTGATGTTGTTGATATGGCTCTCCTTCACAGGACCGGCCGGGTACAAAATAAAGTATCTGTCGGTTGGCCTGACTAGCGTTTGCATTGAAATGCGCTACAGATAGCGATCAAAGCATGGACGCTCAAGCGGACTCCGTGAGGCTCGACAAAGAGCAGAGAATAGTCTGCGCGGCCATTTCGGCCGTCTTGCTCTCGGCTGTCGAAGTCGCAGTCGACTGGGGCACTTGGGTCGAGCTCAACGTATCCGTTGTGTACGGATTGCCATTGGTACTTGCAGCCCTGGCGCGGAGCATTCGACTGCTTTGGGGGCTAATGGCGGTGTTGGTGTCGATGACTTTTCTGGTATATGCCGCGCAAATCCCTGACGGCGAGTTCGCGTTTCGAGAGCCACTCTTTGTAAACCGAGTGCTTTCTGCGGTCGCACTCGTTATTACCACGTGTTTGCTTCATATACGGCTGCTCGCGGCTGCGAAACTTGCCGCGCAGGACGAGGCGATCAAGGAAACCAATCGACGGCTGGAGCTGGCCAACAATGAACTGGTGCGCCACGAGATCCAAATCACCCGACAAAATGAGGAGCTGGAGCTGCGGCGCCGTGAGGCTGAAGCAACGAGCGAGCGGAAGACACGGTTCATGGCGTCTGTCTCGCATGATATTCGCGCGCCGATAAACGCAATTAACTTGATGGCCGAGGTCATGTGCCGTACGGCGGAAAACCCAGCCTTCGCCGCCGAGGTCCCAGACATCGCCCGCAGGCTCCAGGTCAACGCGCTTTCGCTCTCTGACCTGCTTTCTGATGTTCTTGATATCGCGCGCTTTGATTCTGGGTGCGTGGAATTGAAGCCTTCTCGCTTCCTACTCAATGATCTCTTGAATGAGCACCGCGAGGCACTGCTTCTTTTGGCCCAGTCCAAGGGACTAAGTCTCGTCGTTGAATCCTCGAACTCCCCCATTTGGCTATACGTTGACCGCGTTAAGCTTTCGCGTGTCGTGAGCAATCTGCTGAGCAACGCGATTAAATACACGGCCGCGGGCGACGTGACGGCCCGAGTGGTCGTGTCGCCGGATCAAGCGGTGTCGATTGAGGTACAAGATACGGGTCTCGGTATTCCGCCCAACTCTCTTGATGGGATCTTCGATGAATTTGCTCAATTGAGTAATCCGGAGCGCGACCCGAATAAGGGTTGGGGGCTCGGTCTTCCAATTTGCAAACGGCTTGTCAATTTTTTGGGAGGAGCGATTTCGGTTGTTAGCCAGGAAGGCGCAGGAAGCGTCTTCACGATACGACTCGGAAGTGAGTGTTTGTGTGATCCGCCTGGCGAAGATCGGAGAGAGAGCCGAGGACATTCGGACTACGGATGCGAACAACATGTCCACAAAATGACATTCTTGTCGGTCCGGCAGGAATTCTGATCCAAAGTGGTATCGGTGAATCAAGTCGCGGTTCCGAAATGAGGCCGAATGCTGACCGCTACCCGAGCGACCATCGCCATCGCCGCCGGTCCTCTGACTCATATTCGAATCAAGGCCAGTCCCGTTTCGGCGTCATGCTGTCGCCGTAAATGAGCCGGCGATTCCGTCAGGACTAGTTCCAGAGTCGGACGCACGCGGGCTTTAAGCAGATGGCCGGCCATTGCGGTTCCGTCGCGCTTGCCAACGACGACGTGAGCATGGACTTTTGGCTCTCCACGCTCGCCGGCCGCAATATCCCCGATCAGGGCGACCACTTCGACCTGCTCTTCGATCGGAATTTGCAGGTAATCCTTCTTCTGCCAATCGAAATAGCCGAGCGTGACGCTTTGGAATGCGCCAATCGCCGTGAAATGGCTCCCAGCCAGTCGCTTCTCGCTGGCAAACTTCTGGAGCGCACTCATCACTTCGTCTCCCGTTTCAAAAATCAACGCAATGGTCTGCTGCCCATGGTCTTCGTTTAGAACTTTGGACTGCATTATTAACGCTCCTGTTTTTAGGGTGCCTTCATTCGCCTTTCATCGCCTCAACCGTGACTTGAAAATTACGGCCCTCCCACTGGCTAGCGTCGGGCCAGAACATTGTGAATTCGAGATTGGTCCCGGCTGGCAATTTCTCGGTGGCTAAATCCACAAAATGATTGCCCAGACGCGTGTCGCGGGTTTTTGTCTCCTGAACGCTGCGCCAGCCATCGCTGGTCCAGCGGACCACTGCTTGGCTTATGAACTCCAGCCGAAGCGTCTTTCCCGTGGGCATCGCGCGGCGCTGCTGTAAGAACCGCCAACCGACTTTGCTCGATACGGTTTTCCGTTTCAGATAACGCTCGACCGTATGAACTGGCATGTCAAAAATGCGACCGTCGTGCAGCGATCGGCGAAGCTTGACATACTCCGCATGCGCCCAGACAAGCGGCATCGCCGATCCGGCTGGCCTGCCAAAGTGCAGATCGCGCTCGGGAATGTCGGGCGCATCCCAAGCCTGCTCGGGCAGCAACCCACTTTCGCTGGCGAACGATTCCATCGCCGCGAGCAGTCGGTGGGCCTCCTTTTTTCGGCCAGCGGCCAGCTCATAATGAGCGCGCTCACCCGTCAACAGCGGCCAGACCCGGCCGATTCCGGTCCCGTCATAGGGCGAGCCATCGGCGTGCTCTCCGTAGCCATCGCGGTTATACCGATGCCAACAAGGACCGTGCGGCAGCTCGACCTTCAGCAACGAGTCGATCGTGCGGACCGTGTTGACGATCCGCGGATCATCGGCGGCGCGCAGGCCAAATCGGACCAGGCATAGGGCGTCGGGGCTAACGAGATCCGCGGCGCGGATCCGGCCTTGACCGTCGTGATGGTTTTTCAGATTCACAAGGCCCGCGGCCGGCGAATGCTGCTGCATTTGGTCCGGGAGCGCGAAGCGGACGTAATAGCCGTCCACCCCAGTGTCGCGAGCCAGTTGAGTCCCACGTACATAAAGCAGCTCATCGATGGTGTCGTTCCACGCGTCCGCTGTCTCGCGCAGGTAAACCGCGGCTTCCGCTTCGCCTTGCGATTCGGCGATCTCAGCCGCCACGAGCAGCGCGGCGATTTCGACCGCCATCGTCGAGGCGAAATAGCCGGCTTCCTCTTCCCAGCGGTCCATGGGACTGACCGGGCCATTCGCAATCAAGAATTGAGCCGCCAATCGAACCATGGGCCAGAGCCGCGCGAGTGCCTTGTCATCGACCGCTTTCTCGCTTCGCGACAACCCAACGTGCAGAATGACGAAGGCTGTTTCATCAAGCTGGATTCCATTCCAGTGATGGAAACCGTTGAGCAGCATGTTCTGCGGCCAATGACCGTCGGCGTTCTGAGTGACCTGAAGATAAAACAATACGCGGCGGGCGTCGTCATGTTTTTTGATCGCGAGCAGGGCGCCAACGGTCTGAATCATGTCGCGCGGCCAAACGAGGTGATAACCCCAATCCGCATCGCCTTTGGCATATCCCCAAGGCACGGCCAGGCTGGCGACTACGGCGCCCGGAAAATACTTGGATTCGTGCGTCCGCATCACCGCTGCGCTGATGCGATAGATGTCCTGCGGATGCTGCTCCGAGCCGCTCAGATTGAGCAATCCCTGCTGCCAATCGTTCCAATGATGGACGTATTCTTGCCGCGCCGAATCAAAACCCTGAAGCAAGCTAGCACGCGCCTGATGGCCGGCCTCATACTCGTCACGGCCAAATCCCAGCGCCAGCACGAACTTGCCATTCGTGGCGGTCAGGTCCACCTCGCCCGTCAATGCGACATTGCCGTCTTCGGCCCGCTCGTAAAACCAGGTCATTTCTTTGTGCCGTGAGATGTCTTGCCACCCGTCCGAAACACCGACATAGCCGACCGAGCGCCTTCGCCAGGGTCCCGAGCAGGCCAGCGCCAGCGCCGTTCCCTCGTGGCGGGCAAACAACATCGCGACTCCTTTGAAGTCGCCCACCCAGGCGGTGTTCTCAGCGCCTTGGTTCCCCAGGTGCGGACTGAGCAGCGCAAACAGTCCATATTCGTCAAGCTTGCCGTGATTCGGCCGAAACTTGATTTGCTGCAATACGACAGAGCGGCGCGGATCGGCAACTACTTCCTTTTCAATGCAATAACGCCCCTTCTTGCAAGTGTTTGTCACGCGAAAGGCGGGCGCGCCCGGCGCCAAATATTCCATTTTGGAGTCGGTATCCTGGCGCTCCTCAGAAAAAAAGTCCCCACGGTCGCTTACTAACAGGCCCAAGTCCCGAGTGCAGGCGGTATCGACGAATGGATAAAAGACTTCTGTCAGGATGCCATGACTCAGCGTGAACCAGACGGAGCTAGCCGTGCTCAAGGCGGTGCCCACGCCATCTTTGGGGCCTGGCGCCCAGCGCGGCGGTGCTCCGGGTTTCCCCGGCGGTAACTTCTCGGTCGCCGCCATGACGGCTGTCCTTTCTCAGCTTGAACCTGCCGGCAGCGCCCACGATTTTGAGTCGGCCCTGACAGGACGTTGGCTGACCAGTGATACAGCACCACCAGCTCCCAGCAGTCCTAGCGATAGACCGGCGAAGCCTCGATGCCAGACCGAGCTTCTTGATGTAGCCATCACTCCGCATAAACCAGCCAATGCGCCGGCCAAGGCGATCCAGCCGCGATGGCGGTCGGCGAGGGCCTGCGAGCTGTGATCGTGGGCGCGGCCGTCGAAATCACCGTGCGCGCCATAATCGACTTCGTCATCTACCGGCCTAGTCACGTTGTTGCGGCGATCGGGCGACACAGGACCGTCGTATTGCTGCGCGTCGTAGCCCTGCCGCGACAGATACCAGTCCCCCAATGCTGGCGCAATCTTGTTGCCTACGATCGCAACAACCGTCGGCCCGCCAACGTACCACTCGCGGCGATCATGGTCGGCTGCCCACAAAATCGCCTCGGCGGCTACCTCCGGCTGAAAAATGGGGGGAACGGGCTGGGGCTTTCGCGGCAGGCGACTCTTTACCCAGTCGAACTGCGGCGTGTTGAGCGCCGGCATTTGCACCATCGTCAGCTTCACGTTGCTCCCGTCGTGCAGCAGCTCCGAACGCAAAGAGTCGTTGAATCCTTGAATTGCATGTTTGGCGGCGCAATAGGCGGATTGCAAAGGAATGCCACGATAGGCCAAAGCCGAGCCAACTTGAATGATCTTTCCGCGATCGCGGGGCAACATGCGCTTGAGGGCCGCGAGCGTTCCATGGACGACGCCCAAATAAGTGACTTCAGTCACGCGGTGATAATCGGCGGCAGTCATCTGCTTCACGGGAGAGAAAACCGAGCACATGGCATTGTTGATCCAGACATCGATCGGACCAAAATGCTGCTCGACCGCCTCGGCTGCATCTTCAACTTTCTGCGCGTCTGAAACGTCGGCCTGGCAGATGATCGCTTTCCCGCCGAGTTGTTCCACATCGCGCCGGGCACCTTCCAATCCGGCGGCCCCCCGCGCGATCAATCCGATCGAAGCTCCTTGGCGAGCGAATTCCCGAACGGTCGCTCGGCCCACGCCAGCCGAAGCACCTGTCACCACCACCACGCGATCACGCATTTTCTTCATTTCGAATGTTCCTTGCGAATAGAAGCCAGCGACGATCGATCGAACCGCGTTGAGTGCGAAGAGCGGCTGAGCACATCGGACCTGAGCGGCAAGGTTGTTAGTCCGCCGAGCGCCATTAGGGCCCAGCCAATGGGCCGCCGCTCGCTATTCTTTAGACGGCCGGCCAGCAGCAAACCGAGGCCGATGCCGAGCGCGACCCTCGTTACCGCGATCAGCTCTATTTCCATCAGGGGGACTGAAACGCGCCTCATACCTCGCTCCGTTTTTTCAAAAGCCACATCGCGGCGCCCACAGCCAGCGTGATTCCGGCGGCAGCCAGGACTGGGCCGAGCATGCGCTGCTCCAAATTTGGCCGAGGGCGGCGAGTCTGTTGCATAAGACGGGTTAACGACTCACCATCGCTTCGATAGGCGGCAACCAGCACTTGCGCCAAATGCACCGCGCGGCGATTGGTTGTCTGCGCGATTTGCTCGCGACAGCTAAAACCATTGGCAACAATCAGGGTCTGCGCTTCCGCCGCGCGGACGGCCGGCAATAGCGCCCGTTCGCCACAAGCGATCGAGACGTCGTAATGGTCGCCGGGCTCAAAGCCAAACGAGCCGGCCATTCCGCAGCATCCGCTTTCGGGAATCTTGACCGCCAAGCCGAGTCCATCCAGTATTTTGTGCTCGTCGCCAAAGCCCATGACCGAGCGGTGATGGCAGTGGGCATGCACGATAGCTTGGCGTGACACGTGCGGCGGCGAATAGCCGTCGATCTTTTGAACCAGGAACTCGCTCAACAGGAGCGCCTGCTGGCTGAGCCGCTTGGCATCTTCATCATTCGGAAATAGTCCGAGCAACTCGTCGCGAAACACGGCCAAACAACTCGGCTCCAAGACGACGATCGGCGTTCCCGCGCGTAGGGCCGGCCGCAGATGAACGAGGATTTCCCGCAGCCGTCGCTTGGCCTCGTCGAGCATGCCGAAGTCGTACAGTGGCCGGCCACAGCACAACGACCCGCCAGGCACTTGAACATGAAAACCTTCTCGTTCAAGCACTTCGACCGCCGCCTTCGCAACGTCAGGATGAAAGTGGTTGTTGAACGTGTCGGCCCACAGAATGACCGGCTCACCGGTGGGATTCGCGTGTTTTCGTTGACGGAACCAGGCGACAAATGTTTGGGAAGCGAATTGCGGCATCCGTCGCTCTTGCGCAATGCCGCCGAGCCATTTCATGATTGGAGAAAACAGCGGCGATTGGCTGAAGTAGTTGATGATTCCAGGGGCAATCGACGCCAGCTGCGCCCAGCGGTGGATCCAGCCCATCGCATAAGCGTGCCGCGGCCGCAGCCGGCCTTCGTAGTAGTGCGAGAGAAACTCGGCCTTGTACGTCGCCATATCGACGTTCACCGGGCAATCGCTTTTGCAGCCCTTGCAGGCCAGGCATAAATCCAGAGCGCCTTTCACCTCCTCGCTCTTCCAGCCGTCGGTAATGACTTCGCCATTCATCATTTCCCAGAGCATGTGCGCCCGTCCGCGCGTCGAATGCTCTTCCTCGTGCGTGACCATGTAACTAGGGCACATGACACCGCCCGATTCCTTGCGGCATTCGCCCACGCCGACGCACCGCAGCGCCGCCCGCGAAAACGATCCTTTGTCGCCCGGAAACTGAAAATGGGTCGCCGGCTGGGGAGGATGATAATCGGAACCCAGCCGCAAGTGATCTGTCATCGCGGCCGGATCAATCAGTTTGCCGGGATTCATCTTGCCCCGGGGATCCCAGATTTGCTTGAACTCGCGGAACGCGCTGACCAATTCCGAGCCGAACATCTTGGGCAACAGCTCGGCCCGCGCCTGCCCGTCGCCGTGCTCGCCCGACAGGGAGCCGCCATATCGCACCACCAGATCGGCCGCGTCGTTCATGAACGATCGAAACTTGGCCACTCCTTCGGCCGTGTAGAGGTCGAAGGGAATTCGGCAGTGCACGCAGCCCTGGCCAAAATGCCCATACACCGAAGCGACGTAGTTGTAGCGATCGAAGAGTTGCTTCAAATCGCGCATGTAACGACCGACGTGCTCGACCGAGACGGCTGAGTCTTCCCAGCCCGGCCACGAGTCGGGATGCCCCGGCACCCAGGCGGTCGAGCCGAGGCCGCCCTCGCGAACCTTCCAGAGGAGGTGCTCCTCGTCGGGGTTATCGAACAACTTCATCGACGGCGGATTGCCCCCTTTTTTAAGCGCCTCCATACACTTTCTGGCTTCCGCGTCCGATTCGTCTTTGCTTTCGCCGCCGAACTCGACCATCAGAAATCCGCGGCCAGGCGGCAAGAGATGAATGGCCTTCGGCTTGTCTCCTCGCCGTTCGACCCATTCGTAAAGCAGGTGATCGACTCCCTCCAGACCCGTGGGCTTGAACTTCAGAATCTCCAGCAAGTGATCGCAGGCCACGTAAATGTCGGAATAGCCCAGGACGAGCAGCGAACGCGCTTTCGGGCTAGGAACGAGGTGCACCGTGGCTTCCAGAATGGCGACGAGCGTGGATTCAGAGCCGACCAGCGCTCGGGCCAGATGAAATCCTTTTTCTGGAAGAAGCTCCTCGACGTTGTAGCCCGACACTCGCCGGGGGACGTTGGTGGGAAATCGCTGCCGGATCAGATCGGCATATTTGTCGCGGAAATCGCGCACACGACCATAGAGATTTCCCTTTGCTCCGCCCTCCTGGATGATTCGATGCAAGTCGTCGTTGGAGGTCGGTCCAACGCGCATTCGCACACCTTCATAGGTCAAGATCTCCAGCTCGTGGGTGTTATCGGAAGTCCGCAGCCCTAGACCTGCGTTACCCGAGATGAGCGAATGCACACCGCACGAGTTGTTGCCCAACATGCCGCCCAGCGTGCAGTGGTTGTGAGTGGAGGGATCGGGGCCAAACGTCAGGCCGTGTTTCTCGGATTCGCGCCGCAGATCATCGAGCACACAGCCCGGCTCGACCGTGGCCAGCTTCCGATCGGGATCGATGTGCAGCACCTTCCGCAGGTATTTCGAGTGGTCCAAGACCACGGCTACGTTGCAACATTGCCCTGCCAGGCTCGTACCCCCGCCACGCGACAAGATGGGCGCACCGAATTCGCGCGCCAAGCCGATGGCCGTCACAACGTCGTCCACGTCGCGTGGAATAACGACGCCGATCGGAACCTGGCGATAGTTGGAGCCATCGGTGGCATACAACGCTCGGCTGCCATTGTCGAACCGTACTTCGCCGCGGATGCGGTGTTTTAGCTCGTGCTCCAGGGATTGAATCTGGCGGGATGAAATATCGCGCGGTGCATCGTCGGCTTGCTGTCGGGCAAAGCGAGCCGGTTCTATTCGCAGTAGGACGGGTGAAGCGGTTGTCATCGCCGATGTTCCTTCCTTGCTGATTCAAAGCTTCCACTTCGCCACAGCGGCGGCTTTCAACTCCAACCCCATTCCTGGCCGGGAAAGATCGGGGGCCAACCGCCCTGCGATTGGTGACACCACGCCGTCGAACAACATCTGCTCGATGCGGATGTGGTCGTGGAAATACTCCATGTGCCGCAAGTCGGCGATGGCCGCGCAGATATGCAAATGGAGCGCCGGAGCACAGTGTGAAGAGAGCTCCAAGCCGAACGCCTCCGCTAGTGAGGCGGCCTTCATAAACCCCGTGATCCCCGCGCAGCGCGTGGCGTCGGCTTGCAGAACATCGACGGCTCCCGTTGCCAGCATGCGGCGGAAATAGGGCAAGTCGTAACCATATTCGCCCGCCGCGATATCCATTCCGGCCGGAGCGCGATCTCGCAATAGCCGAAGCCCTTCCAGATCGTCGGACGACACCGGCTCCTCGAACCAGCTCACGCCCCATTCGGCAAACCGCTCCGCCTGAGCTAGCGCCTGCTTGCGGTCGTAGGCGCCGTTGGCATCGACGAACAGCTCGGCCGCGGTTCCAATCGCCTCCCGCGCGGCCCGCACACGGTCCACGTCGTTCGCGGCGTGGCTGCCGATCTTCATCTTCACTCGCGAAATTCCCGACGCTGCCCAACCGCCAAGTTGCTCACGTAATTGCTCAATCGAATACGACGTGAAGCCTCCGCTGCCATAGATTGGCACGCTCACGCGGGCCGCGCCGAGCAGGCTGACCAGCGGCAAACCGAGCAGCCTGGCCTTGAGATCCCATAAAGCCGAATCCACGGCGGCGATCGCCATTGAAGCGATGCCCGGCCGGCCCAGGTTGCGAATGGCCTGGACCATTGCTGTCCAACTCGCGGCAATATCCAAGGCGCTTTTTCCGCAAATCACTGGGACCAAAGAATCCTGGATCAGTCGCGCCGTAGCCGCGTCGGCATACGTGTAGCCAATTCCCGTTTCTCCTCCCGCCGCAGTCTCGACAAATACGATCGTCGTGCTGTCCCAAGCGTACGTCCCGTCCGCTTCGGGCGAGCTGGTCGGAATTTTGTAGGCCGAGACCGAGACCCTGTCGATGATTGCTGCCGGTGCTGTGCTTCTGACCGTCATGAACATGCTCTGCGCTGCTGATTGCGCGACAAAAAAGCCAGTCCGCTTCGTGCAGACCGGCTTGGTGGCTAACGATCTGGAAAGGAAACGGGACAGTGTGCCGAGCGTGTCACTTGCTGCTGGACTTCTTGTCCTCCGGCCGTTGTTTGCTGGCAGTCGCGTTGTCCCCCGGTTTTTGGTCTGACTTCTTCAGACCCTTGATGTGCCCCTCGCCTTCAATCACCAGCACCTGATCGCCGGAACGAAAAACTTCGAGCGTAGCCACACGGCCGGAACTATCGAGATATTCCGCGTCTTCCGTGAGCTTGAAAACCCTTTCAACGTCCTTGCCGTCCTGGTTTTTCATTTTCAAGGTAACCGTGCCCGCCTTGGAATCGACTTTCGTGATCGTGGCTTCGTCATTCTCCTTGATCTGTGTCAATTTGCCGTCTTTTTGCGTGAGCACCACATCGTCACCAGTTTGGAAGTCGTCAATCTTGGCCGTTTTCCCGCTGCTGTCCCGAAGTTCGGTGTCTTTCGAAATCTGGAACGTCTTTTCCTGCTGTTTTCCCGACTTATCCGTCAAGTTCACGGTGATAGAGTCCTTTTGCGGAGCGATCTTCGTGATCGTTGCATGACAGCATTGCTTGCCCTGGCTGTCGGTTTTGGATTTGGTGTCGTCGGCGCTCGTTAAGCCAGCGAAAAGAAATGCCAAAGCCGCCACCGCACCGAACCATACGCGCAACATGGGAAACTCCTTACCAAATATGAAGCAAACCCCCGCTCCCCCGAGCAACATGCCCGAGATCAAGACAATAGCGAACCGCAAACAATGTGCCCGCCTTTTGCAGCGCGCGCCGGGTGATGCGCCGCGCCTAAACGACTTCGCGGACTTTGTTCTTCACGACGGTCTTGAAAATGCCCCAGCCATCTCGCTGCCCACGGATTAGCGATTCGGCGAATTTGAGGGATTGTTTGAGCGTCGCATGGCCAGGCATCGGCGGCTCGTTGGCATCGACCAGGCATTGGACGACGGCCGGGCCGGGATGAGCCAATGCCTCGCGCAAAACGCTTTCGGCTTGCGCGGGATCGTCCAGCGTAAATCCGGCGGCGCCGCAGGCTTTGGCGTAGAGGGCAAAATCAATCGGCTGCAATTCAACGCCGAACTCGGGGTTCCCCTCGAAAACCATCTGCTCCCATTTGATCTGACCGAGCACGTTGTTCTTGATGATGAAAACCTTGACGGGCAATTGATACTTCACCAGCGTCGCCAATTCCATCATCGTCATGGTGAACCCGCCATCGCCGCAGACACAAACCACTTGGCGGCCGGGAAACGCGACAGCGGCAGCGACGCTATAGGGCAAACCGTTGCCCATCGTGGCCAGCATTCCCGAAGCCGAGAACTTCATCTCGCCACGCATCTGGATATAGCGCGCTGTCCAGGTCGTTACAGTGCCGCAGTCAGTGGTCACAATCGCATCGTCCTTGAGCAGCTTATTCAGGGTATAAGTGACGACCTGCGGCTTCATGGGCTTGTCCTGGCGGGTGCCGCGTTCTTCCAGCAATGAGTTCCAGTGCTTCATCCCCTCCTGGGCCTGCGATAGAAAACCGCGGTCCTCCTTTCGTCGAATAAGGGGAAGTAACGCCGCCAGCACTCGGCGGCAATCACCAATCAGGCCGATGTCTGCCGAAAAGCGGAGTCCGATTCTCGTCTCATCGACATCAATCTGTACGCACTTGGCCTTGCCCGGCTTCGGATAAAACTCCATGTATGGGAAGCTGGTGCCAGCAATGATCAGCGTGTCGCAATCCTGCATTGCGTCCTGCGATGGCGATGTTCCCAATAGGCCGATGCCTCCCGTGGTGTATGGGTTGTCATCCGGCACCACTCCCTTACCGAGCAGCGGCTTGATGATTGGACCGCCTACTTTTTCCGCCAACTCCAGCACCTCTTGGCGGGCGCTAAGGCAGCCGCGCCCGGCAAGGATCGCAACCTTAGAGCCAGCATTGATGAACTCCGCGGCCTGCGTCAGTACGGCGCTTCCGGGCAAGGGCGATGCTGCCGAAAACAGATCGGCGCTATGATGAGCAATGTTGGCTGCCGAGCGCGGCACGTCAGAAGCCGTCCACTCCTGGATGTCCTTCGGAATGCAAAAGTGCGCCACGGATCGCCGTGCGAATGCATGTTTGATAGCGCTATCGACGACATTGTGGACGTGCGCGGGTCCCATGATCCGTTCGCTGTAAACGGCAACGTCCATGAATAGCTTTTCCAGGTCCACGTCCTGCTGGCCATGCGTATTGATTAGGTCATGGAAGGTGTGACCGGTAATTGCCAGCACCGGCTGGCCGTCGCTCTTGGCGTCATAGAGTCCGTTCAATAAATGAACGCCGCCCGGCCCTGAGGTCGCCAGGCACACGCCCAATCGGCCCGTGTATTTCGCGTAACCGCAAGCGGCAAACGCGGCTGCCTCCTCGTGACGCACCTGGATGAACTTCACCTGATCCTGACGGGTGCGCAAGGATTCAAAGAGACCGTTAATCCCGTCTCCCGGAAATCCGAAAATCGTATTAACGCCCCAGTCAATCAGCCGCTCGACAATCAAATCGGCTACGGTTTTTGCCATAACAAAACCTCCGTGTTGCATTGTTCAGAACGTATCTCGATGGGTCCCAAATCGACAACGCAGTCGGATTGCATCGATCGACCAAAGTCTGTCCGGTGTATTTGAATGCCATTCTGGCAGTCGAACCGCGACAGGTTTCGCGACGTCACAATCTCGCAGCTCAACACAAGTCTGTACTAACAGCGACGAATGACGTTTTTTGGCAAGAGGGGCAAAGCCCGTGCCCGTCCCGTTTTCAGCATCTTGCAATCGATGACGAGCCCCATACCCGCAACCGAAACCACGAGTTCGTCGCCGCGGGGACGTGTCAATTGGGATTAGAAAGTTCGCTGCATCTGTGCAGCGAGTTAGCCGCATGGTCCGGTAGAAACGCATACGTCGAGGTACCGACGCTCAAGTTCGGAGAACTCTGCGTGCGGATTCTGCCGGCAAAACGGCAAGATCGTTGCCGGCGGCGGCGTGCTTGAACGGGACGGCTACTTCGTGCAGCCGACGATCGTCCGCGATATTCCCGACTCTGCCAGGCTGGTAATGGAGAAGCAATTCGGGCCGGTGCTGCCGATGATGCGCTACTCCGACATCGACGAAACAGTTAAACAGCCAACGGCACGGACTTTGGTCTGGGTGGCTTGGTCTGGTCGTCGGACCTCGACCGCGCGTCTGCGATGGCGGCGCGGATTGATGCCGGTACGGTTTGGGTGAAAAAGCATCTCGATCTTTCACCCGACACCCCGCACTCAGGCGCGAAGCAATCCGGTCTCGGTGTCGCGTTTGGCAAGGAGGGTCTCAAGAAGTTCACCCAGACATCAATGTGGCGAAATGACGAACTAGAGGCGCCACCGTGTGCCCAAGGGGCCAGCGATCGGCCGGGCAAGGAGTTTGAACGAATCGTCGTATTCGAGTGCACGTTTCGCGCGGACGTTTGAACCTGGCCAACTGATCTGCACTTATCCTAAATCTAGATACCACGCAAAAGCGGCGCGCCGCCAATCGATGGGGCGAGCCGCTGACTCTTCGAATCGGGGTGACAGGATTTGAACGTGCGGCTGCTTGGTCCCGAACTATCGCGCGCTTCAACGTTGGCCCCCGTCAGCATTTGGCCGCGTCGATCCGTCGAGCGCGAGATCGCGACGCTGCGCGAAGAGGTCCGCATCTACAAGGAAATGGTGACGGCGCTGAAGGCAGAACGGGAAGAAGTCAGGAAGGCGCTGGATTGGAGGAAGGGCAGGTAGGCGGCCGCAAAAATACCAGCCGCGCTGTTGCGTCCCGGGCTTGCAAGATATTGACTATCGATTGCTGCTTGCTACTGTAACACCTCCCAACCGCCAGTTTTTTCGCCGCAGCGAGTTCATTTCGCTTTCCGCACCGCGGCAACGCCAAGGACCGCATCGTGGCAACCTTCAGCCTATTCGCGATTGAAAAAATGAATCAGTTGGAGGCCACTGCCTCGTCGCAAGTCGGCACTGAATATCTTGGGTCCGACAAGGCGGGCAAGACTCCTACAAACTGCATTGATTTCGTTGTAAAGGTGCTCGGCTACGCGTACGAGAAAATTGGACAAACACCTGTCGCCAACGAGGTGCAGAGACTAGCCGTCAAAGGAACTCAACTAGCCGACTTTTTAGTCTCGAAGCGTCACTGGCATGCTCACTATTGGAATCCAGATGTGCGCTTTCCTAGCGATGGGGACAGCGAGCATCCCGCGAGTTACCACACTGCCGTGAAATTCACCAAGTACTATGGCATTCAACTGTCCGGCGCCATCATCAATTATCGATTGACCCCTGGCCACGGCTTGCGAACGGCTTCAACGGCTGCTCTGGCGCGTTTCAATCTCGTCCCGTTTGCCTTCGGGATTACATACGGGGGGCGACACACGTTTCTCGTTTCCAATGGGATTGTGCATGAGGCCCACTGGAGCGGCATCGGAGATAGCCTGTACGGCCGAACGAACTTCGCGGCTTACAAAGGTCGCGCGGCCTTTCTTTCAGGGATTGTCGTTGTCCCCAAGGAAACGTCCTTTAGGTCAGACCCTTTGAAGTGACGGGCCGTCTGCCTCATGCAACTGAAAAGCCCGGCGCTCCCTCTCCGAATCGCCGGGATTGTAAGCAAGGCGGAACATCGCCGCTCGCTGGAAGCAAAATCGGCCGTAGTACGCGGGCTCATTGAGGACGACTGCCCAACCAGCGCGCGGAACGTGGCGCGGAAGAAGGGCTAGCGGCTAAATGAACTGACTGGCAGTCTGGCTGACGCGCCGATTATGCCGTCACTGACGCCGATGTTATTGCCACGGGGCATTGTTCCGTTCGGTCCATACTTGCGGTCATATCGTTCCTGCTGGGCCTGGCGGTACGCATCGGTTGATGGGGCGGGCTTCCAAGGGCGGGGAACCATCCAATCGGGCAGAGCGCAGCCGGCAACTGCAGACATCGCAAACGCGAGTGCGATTAGAACTACCTTGCGCATAGGCGGGGGAGTACCGCGCCAAACAAAAAGGGTTTAGATCAATGCCCTATTTGGCTTCGGGTGCGCTAAGTCGAACATTCCGTCTTTTTTCCCAGCTTCGGGGCTTGCCCTCTCCATCCCGCCGACGCCCGATTTCCTTCGAACCACTGGAAGATCGCGCGGTTCCAGCATTTGTCATTATCCCGACATTTGCTTCCAACATTACCAGCGATCCGAACGCCGCGACAATCATGGCGTCGATCAATCGGACGATCGCTGCTTACGAAAGCACGATTACCGACAACGTCACGGTCCACATCACATTTCAGGAAGGCGCTGGGCTCGGGTCGAGTTCGACGGCCGGATACCTCGTGCCGTACTCGAGTTATCGCAATCAGCTCATCTCTCACGCGACGACAGCCGACGAATAGCATTGCGCTGCTCAACGTTCCCGCCAGCAATCCCATCGTGGGCACCTTGGACACGCTCGTCCGAGTGCCGTCCGCCCTGGCAAACGCGCTCGGCCTCGACCCCGGCCTGAACCCCGACAGTACCATCACCCTGAATACTTCGCTCATGAACCTGGATCGTTCGGGGACGCAGGACGCCAATAAATATGACCTGATGAAGGTTACTGCTCACGAGATCGACGAGACACTCGGCGGCGGATCCGGGCTGGAGGGCCTGGCAAACGGCGATCCGATCGGCAATTCTCGGATTAGGCCGTTGGATTTGTTCCGGTATGCGTCAGCCGGTGCTCGGAGCTTCGACACACAGGCGACGACCCAGGCATTTTTCTCCATCGACGGCGGCAACACAATGCTCGCCCGATTCAACCAACTGGCTTCTGGCGACTACGGCGACTGGTACAGCCCTGGAGGTCAGACACCGCAGGTCCAGGACGCATTCGACACAAAAGGCTCCAAGCCGAATCTGAACGTCGAACTGCGCCGTTTGGATGTCTTGGGTTACACGCCTGTCGCGCCGACCGCCTTGAGTTTGACGCCGCCCGCGGTCCAGAACTTTGCTCTTGGAGTTTCAACGGCCTTCGACCTCGGCAGTGTCACAAACGGCAATGGGCCATTTGCCGTGACGGTGAACTGGGGAGATGGATCGGCCAACACAACGTCCTACGTCAATGATCCGGGTTCGCTAGGAACGCAGAATCATACGTACGACTCAGCCGGGGTGTACACGCCGACCATCTCGGTCACCGACTTCACCAGTCAAACGGGTTCCACGAACTTTTCTGTGCTCAGCAGCAAGCCAGACGTCGCGGTCGTGGCGGGAAATGTGGTCGTCACGGGCACGGACGGAAGCGACTCGATCACTGTGGCGGTCAATGGATCGAATTGCCGTTTCACCGATCCCAGATGCCGACGATCAAGTGGTCGCGACTGACGCCCTTTTGATCATCAATTGGATCAATGCGCATCCCGGCCAATCCGAAGCACCCATTTCCTCAGACCAGTTACCTGTGAGTCCAACAAGCAAAGGCATCGCAGCCGAAACGTCATGCGTTCCTGCGCTAGCCGACGCGTCCGCTGTCGGAGCGGCGACTGCAACCGCCTCGCCCGCCGCCATTTCAACAGATCTCCTGAATCTGCTCGCCGCCGACGCCGCCTTAACAGCAGCCAAACGTCGCCGATCGTGCTATTAAGTGTGGTCAGTGCTTTGTGGACGAGCTAACCTATAACTCGCGCCGCCGCGGTCATATCCGCTATAAAGCGGCAACGCCGAAATGCCCTCGGCTGCGCCGACCGCAAGCAGTCTACATCCATTGCTTGCCCCGCAACGAACGTTGGCCCTACGGCAGTCCCGCAGCATGCACACCGATCAGGCGGAGTTGAAGGAGGAACGTTGGATGCGACCTCCTTTCGTATTCTCCGTAATGCTCTCGGTCGAAGTGACCAAGAGCAGTTTCAAGTCGGCCGTTTTTTGGACTGATATCGCCGTGCCAACATTGCTCCTGAGGACGGGATAACAGCCAAGGGCCTGACCATTTCTCTAGCGACGATTGCACCTGGCGCATGGCCTCTTTGCGGGAAGTCGAATGGCGAATTCCAAAAAAAGCGCGATTTACCGCTGGTAACGTCTAGGGCCAGGCTGGCATACTGGGGAATCCCACGTGCGACGGGTGCCATTGGAAGGTGTTTTGCCAAGCTGGGCTCAACTGCCGTCGCGACGAACAGGCGCCTGCTTCGATGCCGCGAAAAGCGCGGCCGTACTTCTCCATGCCAAGCTCTCGCCGCAAGCCGAAGTATCGCCGCGCGAATCGGCGTTTTCGCCGGATCTTCGTTGAGCAACTGGAAGACCGGTCCTTATTAGCGGCCACGATCACGGTCAATTCGGTGCTGGTTACGAATGCCCGCGATAGCGTGCTGACGCTGCCCGAGGCGATGATGATCAGCAATCGCACGTTGGCGCTGACGAGCCTGACGGCCGATGAGCTTGCTCAAGTGAACGGCACGCCGACGAGCGGGGACACCGATACGATTGCGTTCAGTATTCCAGGCAGTGGCGTACAGACGATCACTTACAGTTCACCACTTCCCACGATTACGGAAGCCGTCATTATCGACGGCTACACACAGCCCGGGGCAAGTCCCAACACGAATGGGCCGTTACTTGGCGACAATGCAGTGCTGCTAGTCGAATTAAACGCACTCAATGGTGGTGGATTGTTTCTCGATGGCGTGAGTGGGGCCACGATTCGCGGGCTGGCGATTCATGTCTATGCGGGCACCAACATTAACATTCGCAGCGGCAGCAATAACACGATTGAGGGCAATTTCATTGGTACCGATGCGACGGGAAAAACCACGCACCTAACGACAGATTATGGCGTCAAAATCTTCGCGGGACTGTCATCCGCCAATAACAACATTATTGGAGGGACGACGCCTGCCGCGCGAAACTTGATCTCCGGTAATGCAGATGAGGGAATTAGCCTCACCGGAAATAATAACCAGAACGCCTTCGTTCAAAACACAATCATCCAGGGTAATTTTATTGGTACCGACCCTGCCGGGACATTGTCAGTAGGTAATGGCATCGGAATTAGCATCTATCCGGGAGCAACTACTACGGTGATTGGCGGCTCGTCTGCGACCGGAGGAAATCTTATCTCCGGCAATTCGAGTGAAGGAATCGCAATTGGGGGAACCCAAACTTGCAATGGAGGAGGAATCAATAATGCGAATGCGACTGGCACTGTGGTTCAAGGAAACAGAATTGGAACGGATGTCACGGGAATATCGGCGTTGGGCAACGGGACGAACGGTATTACTGTCGCCTTAGATTCGACGTCCAGGCAAGTCATCGGCGGTGTCAACGCAGGCGAAGGCAACATCATTGCATTCAACACGCTGCATGGAATTGGCGTATTAGCCTCACACGCGGCAATCGAATCCAATTCGATCTATTCCAACGGCCAACTGGGCATTCACCTTGGAAATTATTGCAGCCCGACCCCGAATGACGTTGACGATGCCGACACGGGACCAAACAACCTGCAGAATTTCCCAGTCATCAGCGCGCCAACGCTTACCGCGTCGCGGCTGAGTCTGAATTACAACGTGTCGTCCACGACGGCAAACTCCGCCTATCCCTTGCGTGTCGAATTCTTCAAGGCAGACGCGGCTGGGCAGGAGGGCAAGACATTTTTAGGTTCCGACACGTACGATGCCACCGCGGCTGGCACGACGAAGACGGTTTCCTTCACCTCGGCTGCGCCCATTGCGGTGGGCGATACGATCATTGCTACGGCAACTGATAGCGCCGGCAATACTTCGGAGTTCAGCGCCAGCGTTACATTGCAAGCCGGAACTTGCAGCTCGGTCGTCGTAAACACCAACGATTCGGGGGCTGGATCGCTGCGGACTGCGATTAATTGCGCGAATAGCACGCCGGGGACGGATACGATCAGCTTCAATATTCCCGGTGATGGCGTTCATACGATCAGCCCCAAAACAGATCTACCACAAATCACCGATAAGCTCGTTATCGACGCATACTCTCAGCCCGGTTCGAGCCTGAACACGTTGACGGGGGGCGACAACGCTCAGCTCCTCATTGAGCTGGAAGGGAGTCACGAAAGCAGCGGCTTAGGATTTGGGTTGTATTTTGGGGGGGCCAGCGGTTCCATTGTGCGCGGCTTGGTTATCGATAGTTTTATCTCAGGCATTGAGTTCGACTCAAATAAAGCGACGACCGGTGTAACGATCGCAGGAAATTTCATCGGTACCGATCCAACAGGTTCCATTGCTCGTCCCAATAATTTTGGTATCCGCCTTAATCGGCTCGGTACAGCAAACATTATCGGAGGAACAGATCCCGCCGCGCGAAATGTGCTTTCCGGCAACGTATATGACGGAGTCATCGTCTTCTCCAACGGCAACACCATTCAAGGAAACTTATTTGGCACCGACAGGACTGGAACCGTGGCATTACGCAATAACAGTCATGACGTTCACCTGGGATCCGACGTCGATGTTGCTGCGAACAACCAAGTCGGAGGTACGACCGCTGGTGCAGGGAATGTGCTGGCGGCGGCGGGTGACGCGGGAATTGCTTTTTACGGCTCTTCCGGCAACGTCGTACAGGGTAATCTGATTGGAACGGATGTCACGGGTACACGATCGTTGGGAAAAGGTAACTTTGGCATCCGGTTTGAGGCAGGTAGCGGTGGAAATACGATCGGCGGCGCCGCCGCGGGCGCAGGGAATGTCGTTGCCGGCGCAAATGGTCCTGGTATATCACTGGTAGACGCGACGGGGAACTTGATAGCCGGAAACTTTATCGGGACTGATCTCTCTGCAACTGTTGACCTTGGCAATGGTGGGCCAAGTAACGCGGGCGGCATCTTTGTAAGCTCAACCGGCAATACCATCGGTGGCACCGATGGGGGCGCGGGCAACACGATTGCTTTCAACCGAGGACCAGGCGTTATCGTCAGTGGGTCAACCGGGGCAGTCTCGGCGGCGATACTGGGAAACCATATCTTTTCGAATACCAAGGGGCTTGGTATCGACCTGTCGGGCGACGGAGTCACGCCGAATGATCTTGAGGACGCAGACAATGGTCCCAACAAGCTGCAAAACTTTCCGGAAATTTCCTCGGCCACGGCTGTGGTGGGACAATTGGCTGTGACGTACGCGGTGCCTTCCGACCCTTCGAACTCGCAGTATCCGCTGCGCATCGAATTCTTTAAAGCCGATGACGGCGGAACGCAAGGACAGACTTTCGTTGGCAGCGATACGTATACGGCGGCACAAGCTGGGGTCGAATCATCAGTCACTTTCACGCCAGCAATTGCCGTTGCGGCCGGCGACAAAATCGTTGCCACCGCGACCGACGCTGCTGGCAACACGTCGGAATTCAGCGCGGCGTTCATCGTTCAGTCATGCACAACCGTCACCAATACCGACGACTCCGGCGTTGGCTCGCTGCGCCAAGCAATCATCTGTGCCGACGCAACGCCCGGCCTCGACACGATCACCTTTAATATTCCCGGCTCCGACGTCCAGACCATCAGCCCACTCGCCGCCCTGCCGACGATCACCGATCCCGTCATCATCGACGGCTACACCCAACCCGGGGCAAGCCCCAACACCAATGCCATCGATGATCCCGATCCGCTTCAGCGCGGGCTGAACGGCACGTTGTTGATTCAGCTTTCCGGCCCGGCCGCAGGGACGCCGGCCATGGCTGGTCTTACGATTGCGGGAAACAACAGCACAGTGCGGGGCCTCGTGATTAATGGATTTGCCAATAGCGGCGTTATGATCAGCGGTGGCAACAACAATGTCATTGCCGGCAACTATATCGGCACCGATCCCACGGGTGAATCCGCGGCTGGCAACGGCAAATGGGGCGTCCTAGTTAACGCCGGCTCAGCCGGGAATCGGATTGGGACCAACGGCGATGGCTTGGAAGATGCGGCCGAGGAGAATTTGATTGGCGCCAGCGGCTTCGGCGGTATCGGAATCGTCGGTGCGGGAAGCGACAATAATATCGTCGCCGGAAACTTGATTGGCATCGATGCCCTGGGAACGGGGGCCATTGGTAACGGCAACCGCGGAGTGGATATCTTCGGCGGCGCTCAGCACAATCGAATCGGCACGAACGCCGATGGACTTCACGACACCGCTGAGCGGAACATCATTAGCCAAAACGGCTGGGCGGGAATTGGAATCTACGACGCGGGGACGTCGTTCAATGTTGTTGCCGGCAACTGGATCGGCATTGACATAACCGGCTCAGCCTCCGGTGCCAACGCCAAAGGAGGCATGGACATTTTCGGAGGAGCAACGCAGAACACAATTGGCGGCTTGGCTCCTGGCGCCGGAAACGTGATCGCGTTCAACTCGCAAAAGGGCATAAGCCTTACGGATGCGGCTACCACCAGCAACGCGATTCTTGGCAACTCGATTTTTGGCAATTTCGGACTCGGCATCGACCTCGGTCCGACTGGATTCACTCCCAACGACCCCGAAGACGCCGACGCTGGCCCGAACAACCTGCAAAACTTCCCCGTCATCACTTACGCTACCCGCGACGCCGGCAATCTGAAAGTCACTTACACTGTCCCGTCCGACCCGGCCAACAGCACGTATCCGATCCGCATCGAGTTCTTCCTGGCCGACGCTAACGGCCAAGGCCAGACCTATTTGGGCTTCGATACTTTCACCGAAGCCGATTTCACCGCCGACGGCAACACTCCTGGCGAAAAAACGGTGACGCTGCCGACCGCTGCACCCATCAATGTCTTCGACAAGATCGTCGCCACCGCCACCGATTCGCTCACAGCCGCAGTCGGCGGCGGACCCGCTAACACCTCCGAGTTCTCCGCGGAAGCCACCATCGTCAGCCCCTGGCAAAATCCCGGCCCCCTGCGGTGGGACGTGACCGACGATACACATGTCGTGGCCGACGATGTGCTGACGATCATCAACTACATCAACGCCCACGGCTCCGGGCGAGTTCCCGACAGTGCGGCAAACACCCAGCCGTTTTTAGATGTGGATGGTGACGATTCCGTGGTGGCGGCGGACGTCATCGATGTCATTAACTACATCAACGCCGGAAAAAGGCTCGGCGGCGAAGCGGAAGCGGCGGATAAAGCCGCCGATAGCCAGGACCAAGGAGCCGGTGATTTGATGGCTCTTTTAGCGGCCGATGTGGCGTCGGAGGCGGCGAGGAAGCGAAAGTAAAGCTCGCCGACGTACGGCTCATTGTCCCCCGCCCCGATGATTGCCACCCGAATGAGTCGCCGGTACTTTTAGGCGCGTACGGGGTTTACCGAGTGGCGACCGCTGATCTGATTTCCTGACATTGTGTTGAATCTTGCGGCATTTAGGTACCGTTCAACATGCCACTCGGCAATTTTCTCAAGCCAAGGATCCCACCATGCGAAATTTGCACCCGATGGCGAGATGCTGCTTTTTCGTCGCAATGTCACTGGTGTTCGCATCTCAAGCCGGAACGACGGTCGGTCAAATCCGGAACGACTTGGCCCAAGAATTTGCTCCAATTGGCAATCCCAGCTTTGAAAAGGGACAGCCGGGTAATCCACCCGTGGGATGGATATCTCCCCAGATTGCCGGCTATCGCGTCAAAACGACGAATGACGAACCGAAGGAAGGTGACCAGTGCGCTGTCATCGAGAACGATACGAAACCGGAAGCGGGACAATTTGGCAATCTCATGCAATCCATCGATGCCATACCCTTCCGGGGGAAACGCGTTCGGTATCGCGCCGCCGTGCGCACTCAAGTTCAAGGCCCCGCTAACCAGGCCCAACTATGGTTTCGCGTCGATCGTCAATCGCCAGCGGGAGGTCGGTCCGTCGGCGCCTTCGACAACATGGGGGATCGTCCGATCACCGCGGCCAACTGGCAGCATTACGAAATTGTCGGCAACGTGGCCGATGATGCTCAGCGTATCTTCCTCGGAATCCTTATGCAGGGCGTCGGCAAAGCGTGGATTGACGATGCCTCGATAGAGGTCGTCGGCAACGACGTGGTCACAACGGGGCGGCCGGTTGTGGGATCATCAACTGGGAGTGCCGCACCAGGTGTGTTCGAAGTCCGTGGCTCCATGCGTTTAACGCCGAACGAACCTGTGCTCGCGGCAAGCGAGGTGAAGGATAAAGATGGTCGTTGGAAGGATACTTCCCTGACCGTATTGCTTCCGATCCCCTTGGCCTATAGAGATCAGATTCCGCTCAGCTATGAACTCTCCGTCGATCCGCCCCACGCCGCGGATTCCGTCGAGATCTACGAGGACCGGCCACAAAACTATGTCGCCAAGCTGGTGCTGGCGGATGTTCACAATCGCGAACGAATCGACGTTCAGTTCCGTTCCGCGGTCCTTGTCGGTCCCACCGGCTTTGATGACGTACCACGAAGCGCCGCCATTCCCAAAGAATGGCCAAAAGAATCTGAACCGTGGTTAGCGGCCACTTGGTGTGCCGATGCGAACCACGAACGAATCCAAGCCATCGCGAAAGAAATTCGTAGAGACACGGACGACGTAATGCGGGTTATTGACCGTGTACAGCAACGAACGAAGGAGATTTTCCAATCGGCCAGCGGCCACGTGTCCAGCCTTACTGCGGTCCAAGCACTCGACAAGACCGGTTCTTGCACCAGTTGCGCCAATCTCGTCGCCGCGGTCTTGCGCGGCTCTGGCGTGCCGGCGCGCATCCTGTCTGGCTACCCATCCTGGTCAGGGCCGCTTCAAACGCACTATATCGTCGAGGCCTATGTGCCACACTATGGCTGGTATCCCATCGAATCGACGCGGTCCATATCGCCTTGGCCCAATTTCCAGCAAGTCAACGTCGCCATAATTCCTCCGGACTACGAAGAGCAATCTCGTGCGAAGTCCCGCTACTCCGCCGCGCCAGGTGTTCCGTATCTTTCTCTAACGGAAACTCCGGAAAATCTCGTAACCGTGCTCAGACGAGGCACAATCAGCGACGAGAAACCAAATTGCGATCACGTTTGCCAGCAGGTGCGCAAGATTGAGGCCCAGCCAGCCGCCTGGCAGTCTGCAATGCACTGGGCCGACCCGCGTTGGAGGCAATGGCTGACGGGTGATCACCAACTTTTTAACGACGGCAAAGTGTCCTTCAGCAAGCCGGCCGATCAGATCAGCAGCGAGTTCCCGGCAGCCTTGCTAGCCGAACTTGAGTTCAGCGAACTACCCAAACCACCCGCGCGCAAACCAGTAGCGACGGCAGCCGCGCCATCGGGTCGGCTTCCATCGCTCAATGAAATCTTCGCCCAGCTCGACAGCGATCGGGATGGACGAATTGCGAAGGCCGAGGCGGTTGGTCCATACGCACTGCGCTTCTCTGGGTGGGACATCAATCGCGATGAATTTGCAGACCGTCAAGAGATCCGCGTTTTCCGTGCCCGTGCGGGCATTGACGATCAAGGACTGCCGACACGTGCTGCCGGCAAATAGGCCGTTGCTTTACATCTCTTATGCTGTAGCCCAGCGGCGATGGGCGTTACCGCCTGAACGGCACGAGATTGCCAGCCCCAAAACGCTCTGGACCGAGCCACTGAATGCGGTCGCTCGGCGCAGGCGAGAGTTCTTGTGCTGGCGTGTGAAGCGATTTACTGAGGTGACGTGCGGCGGTCGACTTTACGCTTATCCGCGGCAGGAAGCTTGCGGCGGAAGCGGGACGTTTTAGCGCCATGTCGTTCTACACGACGATCACGTCGCAACACGACTCGCCGCCCCGCGCGAATCAGCCTGTGGCTCCGGTTGTTACGTCCAGTTTCTTGCCGCTGACGCCCACTTACTCGTGCTTAAGTCAACTGCCAGGTAAAACTTCATTCAGCTAGGCACAGCGATTGCGTGGAATCGCGGGGGGCCATGTGGCATGGCCATTTAATTGTTCAAACGCGGGAGAAAAATATGATTCGTTTCGCACTTACTTCCATTGTCGCGCTGGTCATCACGTGTGCCTTCACGGCTGGTGTTGCTTTGGCCGAACAAGCGAAATGCTCAGGCACAATCACAAAAATTGACGGGGAAAAGGTCACCGTCAAAGACACAAGCAACCAAGAGCACCACATGACAGTTGTTCCCGCAACCAAGGTCATGGTGGACGGCAAGGCGGCCAAAACGACGGACCTCAAAACTGGCCAGCACGTGTCATGCACATGCGACAAGCAGGGCGACAAAATGACCTGCAGCACAGTTGAGGCGAAATCCAGCCCTTGATTTTCCACGCTGGCATTAAATGGCGTCCTTTAGGGCTGCAACGGAAGCAGCCTTATTTGTTTCTTGTTAATTGGTCAGTTTGCTCCCATCCCCTTCAGCAGCCCTTCAGCGCGCGTTCATGTTTTGGCCGCAATCGCATAGCGGATGCCGGAACGAGGCGGCTAGAACTCCGAACTCGGCTAACGCACCCAACTGCTCTCGGTCGGCGCAGCCGACGGTGACTTCGGACCGGGTCGCCCTGGGCAGTTACCGGACGGACTTTCCACCCACAGGATTCCGCGGAAAGGCTTCAGAGTTGTTTGTTACATCTCACCCCCTTCCCCAAGCTTCTTGTCACAATCGGCGCAGCCGCAGAAATTACGGTTGAGGTGGCCGATGCGTGGGCGCTGTACCTATTTCAGCTCGAGATGCTAGAACGACAATCAGTCGCGTTTTCCTCCTGATTCCCCTGCCGCGGAAAACCGGTTGCCTTTTCAGCTTATTCGATCATTTTCCGTCGGGATTGCTTGATTGTTGCTGGTCACCTTCGGCATCCGTCTGGCTAATGGGAGGTTGCATCTGCTGGCTATTTACACACGTGATATCAAAGAATCTGCACTTTCTGAAAACTTCCGTGTCGTAAACTGATCTGTCATGAAAAAAGGCTCTTCCATCATGCTGCGGTTGCTAAAAGCGCCGCACAACGGGAGAGCCAAGGATGGTTCGTTATCAGCCGCCGCAGGATTGGCAGCAA
>DASXLL010000228.1:0-5825 GCA_036496265.1 Pirellulaceae bacterium
CAAAGATGTGGTTTGGGTCGAGGAACCGGAATTCGGATTCTGGGAGGCGACGTTTTTGCCAGCGATCGCCGCTGGGTTGAAGACGACGTTCCGCCACTTCACGCAAAATAATCCGGTCACTGAGCAATATCCGGAAGTGAAGCCGGAGCTGCCGCTGCATTATCGGGGCGTGCATCGATTGAATCGTGACGAGCAGGGGCGGGTGAAGTGCGTAGCGTGCATGTTGTGTGCGACTGCCTGCCCGGCCAATTGCATCGCGATTGAAGCCGCTCCCGCGCCGCCTGAATGGCCAGACCGCGACAAGTTTCCGGCGACGTTTGTGCTCGACGAGTTGCGCTGCATTTACTGCGGCATGTGTGAAGAAGCGTGTCCAGTCGACGCCATTGAATTGACCCACATCTACGACATGACGGCCGAAACGCGCGACGCGATGCTCTTCGACCGTGAGAAGCTACTCAAAGTTTATGACGAAACGAAAGACAATCCGAAGGATCCGGTGCGAACGCATCGCGGGCGACTGGGACCGGCCTCAGAGTTTGCGGCCCTGCCGACATTGGGGCCGGCAACATCCGTGGCACAACACGATCGTGCGGCCGACGCACCCACGTCGGGCGTAATCGGACCAGCGCCGCCCGATCGCTATTTCGAAGGCGAAGGCCGTACGGCCGACTAAGTCGGAAACTGATGAATTGGATTACTGAAAACTGGTTGCTGGTTTTGGGGCTCGCACTAAGCGCGCTCGGCGTATGGTGGCTAATGCCACGAGCCGGAACGCGCTCCACTGTAGCTGGGCTTGTGCTGGCACTGGTGGGAAGCGGAATGTGGGCTTCGACGCTACGTTTCGCCGCCGGCCCACTTACCGAGACGATCTTGTTTTGGCTGTTTGCCACGATCGCGCTCGTGAGCGCCGTGCTAATGATTACGAACCGCAATCCCGTATATGCGGCGCTTTGGTTCGCGATGGTGACGCTAAGCACGTGTGGACTGTTCTTGTTGCAGTCGGCGCCGTTTTTGGCGGCGGCGACGATCATCGTGTATGCCGGAGCGATCGTGGTTACGTTTGTATTTGTGATGATGCTCGCCCAGCAGAGAGGGGCGACGATTTACGACCAGCGCTCGCGGCAACCGCTGGTGGCCACGATTGCCGCGTTTGTGTTGTTGGGAGCGCTACTGGCGACGATTCACACATGGAGCGTGGCGCGCGCATCAGAGCAGTCGAGTTCGCAGCCGCAAGGCATTGCGACAGCCAATTTGCTCAGCCACCCGGCCGCAAACGAGCCAATCGGAACGTTGCACAGTCTGGGTCGGTCGCTATTCGGTGATTATTTGTTTGCCGTGGAACTGGCAGGCACGCTGCTTTTGATTGCGGCGATTGGGGCCATCGCAATGGCGCCGCGGAGAGCCGAGGGCAGGCTATGACCGGCGAAGTGGAACGATACTTGGCCGTCGGCGCGGCGCTCTTTGCTTTAGGCGCGCTCGGCTTTCTCACGCGCCGCAATCTGATCTTGATGATGCTTTCGGCAGAGCTGATGTTGCATGGCGTATCGCTAACGCTCGTGACATTCGGGCAAATGCATCACAGTTTGGAAGGCCAGGTGTTTACGGCTTTCATTCTCACCGTTGCGGCTTGTGAGGCCGGATTGGCGCTTTCGTTGATCTTGGCGCTCTACCAAAAGTCAAAATCTCTGGACATCGAGCTGTGGAGCGAATTACGTGAACCCGATCTGCCGCCGCCGATGGCCAGGGAAGACCGTGACGTGCCCGATGAACAACGGCCGGCCATTCGCTACCCGCATTTGACGCCCGCCGGCATCCAGCCCGACGCGAGCGCGACGCATTCGCGACCTAGCGGCAATGGCGTCACTTCAGAGTCGCACACAAACGACCAGCCAACCATTCGTCATTAACGTCGCATGAGTGAATCGACACAACAAATCATTCTCTGGCTGATTCCAGGCACCCCGCTCACCGCGGCGATCGTGATTGCGCTTCTAGGCCCGAAGCTGCTCGGCGAGAAGAGCCACTGGCCGTGCTGGTTGGCGATTGCATTGTCGGCAATTTGCTCGCTGACTTTGTTGACGCAGCTGGTGCCGCAAGGATTTGGCAGCCACATGCCGGCCATCGCGACTGGCTACGAGTGGATCAACATCGGCGGGATGAATGTCCACGTCGATCTGCAGGCAGACGCGATGACCGCGATCATGCTCTCGATGGTTACGTGCGTAAGTTTGCTGGTGTCGGTATTCGCGGCTGGATACATGCACGGCGATGCGGGCTATGCGCGGTTTTTTGCCGAAGTGTCGCTGTTCGTGTTTTCGATGTGCATGCTGGTGTTGGCGGCGAACTTTTTGTTGATGTTCGTGTTTTGGGAGGGCGTGGGCCTCTGCAGCTATTTATTAGTCGGATTCTGGTTTCGCAAGCCAAGCGCAGCGGCTGCGGCCAAGAAGGCATTCGTCGTAAACCGAATCGGCGACTTCGGGTTTATCCTAGGCGTGCTTTTGATTTGGAAGACCTTTGGATCACTTAACTTTGCGGACGTGCTGGGTCGGCCCGATTTGCTGGCCTCGATTTCGCCAGATCGAATTACGCTGATTTGTTTGCTGCTGTTTCTGGGCGCGGTGGGAAAGTCGGCACAGTTTCCGTTGCACGTGTGGTTGCCCGACGCGATGGAGGGGCCGACGCCCGTCAGCGCTCTGATCCATGCGGCGACCATGGTCACGGCCGGAGTGTACTTAGTCGCCCGCTGCACACCGCTGTTCATGCTGTCGCCGACTGCGCAAATGACTGTGTCTGGTATTGGCGCGATTACCGCGTTGCTTGCGGCTTTGATCGCACTTACGCAGAACGATTTAAAGCGGGTGCTTGCCTATTCGACCGTCAGCCAGCTCTCTTACATGTTCATGGCGCTCGGCGCCGGCGCGGCGGGAACCGAAGTTGCCACGGCGGCAGTCACAGCCGGAATGTTTCACTTGTTCACGCACGCGTTTTTCAAAGCACTATTATTCCTGGCTGCCGGTAGTGTGATGCACTCGATGGGCGACGTAATCGACATGCGACGTTTCGGCGGGTTGCGAAAGGCGCTTCCCGTTACCCACTGGACATTTCTGTGCGGCGCGGCGGCGCTAGCGGGCGTGCCACTTCTTTCGGGATTTTGGAGCAAAGACGATATTTTGGCGGTGCTGGCCGAGGCGGCGGGGGGCGACTCACCACATGCCGCGTTCTTTGCTGTTGTGCGGCTCGTCGGAACTGTGACCGCGCTGCTGACGGCTTTTTATACGTTTCGGGCGTACTTCATGACATTTTGGGGCGAGGAGCGATTTCCCACAGAAGCTGGCCATCACCCGCATGACGCGCCACGTTTGATGGCGTGGCCGCTGCGAATTCTGGCTGTGTGCGCGGTGGGTATCGGTTTCGCGGTGGGGCCGACCCATCTGTTCGGCGACTATTTGCAACACGCACCCGGTCTGGCAGGCGTTGAACCGCATGTTTCGCACCTGCCTGTGATGCTGCTGAGCGCCGTCCTGGCGGCCGCCGGCATAGCGCTCGCCTGGTGGTTCTATGTTCAATCGCCCGAGATTCCCGAGCGGCTGGCGACTTCACTCGATCCGATCTATGCGCTGACGCTCAACAAGTTTTATCTCGACGAAATTTATACCTGGATCGTCATTACGCCGCTCCGCGGGCTGGCGTGGTTGGCCTACGCGATCGACCGCAACGTCATCGATCCTTTGGTCGACGGGATCGGAATGGCGCCGACGCGGCTGAGCTGGATTCCCGTGTCGTTGCAGAATGGCCTGGTATCGTCGTACGCGCTCGTGATGCTCTCGGGAGTGATTGTGTGCGTGTTGGTAGCGCTCGGTTTTTTGTCGTGATAGCAAAGATTGCGGCCGGGCAATTGGCCGCGGATTTGACCGTGTAATCGCATGAATGTTTTGCTGCTACTAATGTTGGCAATTCCTGGCGCCGCGGCCGGTCTGCTAATGGTGTTTCGAAATTCGATGGTTGGCGGCACATCGCGCTGGATCGCGCTGGCGGCGGCATTGGCGACGCTGGTTGTTTCTTTGGGCCTCGTTCATGATTTCAGCTTGCTGCCCGCGCCGGCCGACACGGCCGCAGGAGCGGTCTCGTCGCCCGTCCAACCGCGATTTGAAGTCAGTTACCATTGGCTCACCGTTCACTCAATCGGTGGGGCAGGGGATGCCAGCAAAAGCATGCAGATGGAGTTTCACTTCGGACTGGATGGAATCAGTTTGGCCCTTGTGGTACTCACGACGCTGCTAACTGTGTCATGCGTGTTGATTTCCTGGGAAGCGATTCGCGAGCGGGAGGCCGAATTTTACACGGCGCTCCTAGCGCTCGAGACAGGTCTGATCGGGGTGTTTTGCTCGTTCGATCTGGTGCTGTTTTATGTGGCATTCGAATTCACGCTGATCCCGCTATTTTTCATGGTCGGCGAATGGGGCGGCCCGCAGCGGCGATACGCGGCCGTCAAGTTTTTCCTGTACACGTTTGCCGGCAGTATGATCACGCTAGTGGGCGTAGTGGCGCTGGTGATGCATGTTTCGGCCGAGGGACTGCAGACACCCTGTTCGATCCCAGCGATCGCATCTTGGGTGCAGCAACATCCAATAAGCCCGCAGCTTCAAGCCGCATTGTTTCTGGCGATGTCGGCCGGATTCATGGTCAAGGTGCCTGTGATTCCATTCCATACCTGGTTGCCGCTGGCGCATACCGAAGCGCCGACGGCGGGCAGCGTGCTTCTGGCCGGCGTTTTGTTGAAGTTGGGGACGTATGGCTTCCTGCGATTGTGCTTGCCGCTATTCCCCGCGGCATGTCAAACGGTGGGTTTGCCGGTGATCGGCGCGCTCGCGGTGGGTGGGATCATCTATGGCTCGCTCTGCGCGCTGGCGCAGACGGACGTCAAGAAGCTCGTGGCCTATAGCAGCGTGGCCCATCTCGGTTTTTGCGTCCTGGGATTGTTTGCGCTCAATTCGGCAGGCATTGCAGGCGGCGTGATGCAAATGATTAATCACGGGCTGTCGACCGGTGGATTGTTCTTACTGGTCGGCATGATTTATGAGCGATATCACACGCGGCAAGTCGCCGAACTGCACGGGCTGGCATCGCGGCTGCCGATCCTTGCGTGTGCGATGGTCTTCGTCTCGATGGCAAGCATTGGGCTGCCAGGGCTCAATGGTTTTGTCGGCGAGATCTTGTCGCTTGGGGGAATGTTCGAGCGGCACCCGCTGTACGCAGTGATCGCGACGGCGGGCTTGGTGCTGGGCGCATGGTATTTGTTGTCGATGCTGCAGACCGTGTTCTTCGGGCCGTTTGTGGAGCCGCCGCATGGCGAGTCTCATGTTACCGATATGAATTTGCGCGAGGCGCTGGCGCTCGCGCCGATTTGTGTCCTCTGTTTGTGGATCGGCGTGAAGCCGCAACCGCTTTTAGATGCAATCAAGCCGGACGTCGATCGCGTGGCAGCACTGTACGCGCACGATGGCGGCGAATGGGCCGCGCGACCGCCGCTTACGAAGCAAGTCAACTTGGCAAAGGAATAAATGGATTGGGAAATTCGGCCTGGGGTTCCCTAAGCTTCGCCCTCAGCCACGCGATGAAACGCTGCCGATGGAAAGTTTGTCATGAATGCCGCGATCGAACAACTTAATCACGCCGCCTCGCTGATCGCGCCGGAGATTGTGCTCCTGGCGGCCGTCTGCGTGATGTTCTTGATCGGGCCATTCTTGGTGACCGATACGGGCCGGGCCACCGCCGGATTGCGTCACCGCTGGGGCGGCTTGGCGCTCGTGGCTTTGGGAACGGCT
>DASXLL010000229.1:0-31462 GCA_036496265.1 Pirellulaceae bacterium
CGCGTTGAAGTTCGTCCTCAATAATCTCCGCAGCGGCGACACGTTCAATATCGTCGCTTACGACAGCACGGTCGAAAGTTTCCGGCCCGAGCTGCAAAAATACGACGAAGAAACCCGCAAATCGGCTCTCGGCTTCGTCGAAGGCCTCTTCGCCGGCGGCAGCACCAACATCGACGGCGCTTTGACTACCGCCCTGGCCATGATTCGCGACGATTCGCGGCCGAATTTTGTGTTGTTCCTCACCGACGGACTGCCTACGGTTGGCGAACGCAATGAAATCAAAATTGCGACGAACGCCAGGCAAAACAACAAGCTGCATGCTCGACTGATTAACTTTGGCGTGGGCTACGACGTCAACAGCCGGCTGCTCGATCGTCTTAGCCGGGATAATTTCGGGCAGAGCGAGTATGTGCGACCGGACGAGGACATTGAGGCGCACGTCAGCAGCGTCTATGGCAAGCTGGCCGCGCCGGTGCTGATTGATGCCAAAGTGAAGATCGATATCGAAGGGGCGGGGGAGTATGGCGGTGTCAGCCGAGTTTATCCGAAGGAAGTTCATGATCTGTTTGCTGGTGAGCAGCTCGTTTTGGTCGGCCGCTACAAAAAATCGGGCGATGCGAAGGTGACGGTTACCGGCAAGATTGGTGGAAAGGAACAGAAATTCGATTTTCCGGCGACGCTCACCGAAAAATCGTCCGATCAATCGTTCGCCTTCGTTGAAAAACTGTGGGCGATGCGGCGGATTGGGGAGATCATCGACGAGATCGATCTCAAAGGCAAAAACGATGAGCTGGTGAAGGAGCTGGTTGCGCTTTCGACCAAGCATGGCATTTTGACTCCGTATACGTCGTTCCTCGCCGACGAAACCGCGCCGTCAAAGCAACTCGCCGATGTGCGGCTGCATCTGGAGCAAGCCGGCCGCACCGTCGAACGGCTCCGTGAAGCGGAGGGCGTCGCCGGTTTCAGCCAAAGGTCTGACAAGTTCAATCTGCAGGACGCCAAGGTCGCCCAGTCGGCTCCCGCGCCGTCATTTGGCGGCGGGTTCGCCGGTGGCGGCGGAATGCCTGGCGGTAGCAGTAGCGGATTGCGAGCTGCGCGGCCGGCCGCTGCCAGTGGCGGCTTCGGCGGAGTTGGATTACCTGGTCTGACTCCGTCTCGGGCGACCAACGCGATCCGCGACATCGACAGCGATCGAATTCTCGTCGCGGACGGGATTCAAAACGCCGGCAAGGAAACGCTTTATCGCAGGGGCAAACAATGGATCGCCAACAATGCCAAGGACCTCGATCCTGAAAAGGACACAGCAAAGATCCAGCGGGTCACGCGTTTCAGCGACGATTACTTTGCGCTCGTTAGTGCTAACACGCCGGACGAAAATGCCATTCTGGCGGCACAGCAGGAGGGTGAGGAATTGCTGGTGCGGTTCCGGGGGCAGGCGTATTTGGTGAGGTGAGGGCAGGCTTAAGGCTTAAGACCTAAGGCTTGAGGGATTTGTGGCGGTTGTTTTTTCGTAAAGCGTTCGGGATACGGTCGAGAGAATGCGCTAAAGTTGGAAGTTTTTTCATTACAGCGGGCTTTAGCGCGGGTTGTAAGTTGTTGGCAGCCAGGAGCATCGAACTTTTGGTTGTGGTGGTCGTGCGCTCAAGTTGAGCGCGAATTTATCCCTTGCGCTTTGATGCTTTAGGGCGGCGATGCTGGCGTTGTTGCCTCGACAGGAAAGGAAATGGTGGGCACAGCCCACCCTACTAGGCTGGTTGCTGGCGGGTTTACCAAGTTGTCAAAGAGCTTGTGCGGCGAAATGGCAGGCGCATTTAGAACGTTTGTTCACGTGCAAATCGCGCGCCAATTTCGAGGGAAAAAGAAAGGGATTCGGGGCTCGGGATTCGAGCACGAATCACCGCAGAGGACGCAGAGGGACGCGGAGAATATTAGGAACCACGAAAGACACGAAAGGAGGCAGGGAAAGCCGCGGGTGAACACGGATGACACGGATTTGTGAACAGACGGCAGCAAAGGAAGCGAAGGGAGTAAATCTCACGCCGGGGGGCGGGCTGATGGGCTGAGACCGCGAATCGAGCCAAGCTAACGGCCTCTGCCTCTTTCAGGCCCAAGGTTGACGAGCAACCTGAACTACCCCGCTTCTTCCACTCAGGGCACGAAGGCGAGGAAGAGGAATGCGGCAAAGAGCACGAGAAGCACAGCGCCCTGCATCACGTAGGTGCGACCGGTGCTGAGCGTGATGGCGCTCACCAGCAAGGTGACGGCGAGTAGCGCGATGTCTTTGGGCTCCAGGCCCAGGACCAGGGGCATGCCGAAGGCGAGGGAGGCGAGGACGACGACGGGAACGGTGAGGCCGATGCAGGCGAGGGCAGAGCCGAGCGCGAGATTGATGCTGGTTTGAAGACGATCGGCCCGGGCGGCACGCACAGCCGCGATGGTTTCTGGCAGCAAGACCAAGGCTGCGATGATGATTCCAACCACCGCCCGGGGCGCCTCGGCCGCTTCGACGGCGTGCTCGATCGCGGGCGACAGCACTTCGGCCAGACCCACGACCGACACGAGCGAGATCAACAGCAATCCAAAACTCGTCCAGGCCGCGCGGGCCGTCGGCGGCTCGGCATGGACGTCGAGGTTGGACGCGCCAGTCGCGGGGATAAAATAGTCTCGATGTCGGACCGTCTGAACAAAGGTGAAAATCGCCCAGAGCACGGCTGAAGTCACCGCCACGAAGGCGAGCTGCGGTCCGTTGTAGGTGCCCGCGGGTGGAGTGGTCGTGAAGGCCGGCAAGACGAGCGTGAGAACTGCCATCACGATCAGTGCCGCCAGCCCTGCTCCGACCCCTTCGACGCGGAAACTCTGCTCATGGTGCGCCAGACCGCCGAGCAGGACACTGAGGCCCACCACACCCGTGCAAATGATCATGACCGCGGCGTAGATCGCGTCGCGCGGCAAGTCAGCCGTGTCGTGGCCGCCGGCGAACATCAGGGAAAGGATGAGCGCTGCTTCAATCGCTGTTACGGACAAAGCGAGCACGAGCGTGCCCAACGGCTCGCCCACGCGGTGCGCCACGACTTCCGCGTGGTGGACGCCCACCAGGACCGCCCCGATGAGGGCGACGCCGCACGGCCCAGCGAGCAACCACGTTTTCGCGTCCACGATCAGCGCCACCATCAGCAAAGCGAGCGCCAAAACAGGGACAAGCCAGAGCCAGACACGCATAGTTCGTTATCACCCGAGTGGAGTTTTCATGACGGTGTACCTACAAGCCGCCGCCATGACGTTGCAAACCCTGCCCACTCCAACGACCGAAAGCATAAGCGGAAGATCGAGAATACTGTGAACCTATCCCGCTAGATTTGCCGCGCAAACGCGCCCCCTGCAAAAAAAGCATTCGAACTGATCCACTACCCGTCATAAGCAAAATCGACGAGCGCTCTGCATTAGGGTAAGATCTTGGCATGATCACACGTCTCTATGCAAATAACTTCCGCTGCCTGGTGGCATTCGACGCAGTTTTCGACTCGTTTGGCGTGCTATGTGGGGCCAACGGGGCGGGCAAAAGCTCGGTTTTCGATGCATTGCGCCTTTTGCGGAATCTCGGCACCGGCGACGCGGTGCTAGGCGGGAGCGGCGAGCAGGATGTGCCCCGGCTCGAGTTCACCAAATGGCTCGACAGTAAGGTGCAAGAGTTTGAACTAAGCCTCACCGTGGAAGGGCACGCATTCGATTACCGCATCCACATTGAACAAAAGGCCGAATTCGAGAAGCCGCGTATCGTCCAGGAAAACGCACTCTGCGACGGAAAGCTTTTGTTTAACCGGAACCTGGACGGAGTCGAATTCGAGAAGGGCGACGGTACTCAGGCCACCTTTCCGCTGGACTGGCGGCAGGCGGCATTGGCGGCGATCCAACCGCGTGGTGTCAACATCAATAAGGTCGCGCTCCTGCAGGAGTCGATTGCGAAACTGCTAATTCTGCGCCCGAACCCGCGTAGCATGGAACGCGAGAGCAAGGCTGAGATGAAGCATCCGGACCTTTCGATCACCAACCTCACATCATGGTATCGTTCGCTCGCGCAGGAGCAGGAGTGGACCGATGCGCTACGGGATGCACTTCGAGGTGTTTGGCCGGACTTCCGGTCGTTCAAACTCGTGGATGCTGGATTGAACACAAAAGCTCTACAGTTGCGATTCGAGCCAGAAAGCAGCAAACCAATCTTGCTGTTTTTCGAACAGCTCTCAGACGGAGAGCGGGCGCTGATCGGGCTGTACATGTTGCGGGCGGCCCTAGAAACCGGCGCTGCCAGGACGGTACTCATCGACGAGCCGGACAACTTTGTCGGCCTGCCCGAACTTCAACCCTGGGTCCTTTCGATGCGGGAGCTGCTGGATGAGGAGCATCAGCTCGTCTTGATCTCGCATCACCCCGAAATCCTGAGTAATTCTGGCGAATCGAACGGACGGTACCTGTCGCGTGACAACCACACCTCGCCCACTCGGATCAGGCCGTTAATGATTCCGGACGGAATGACTGTTGGGGAGGCCATCGCCAGGGGGTGGGCCGATGGCAAGTAGAACGCAGATCGTTTGCCTGTGCGAGGGTAGAAAAGGTGGGAGCATCGATGAAGTGTTCATCTATGCGCTCATGAATGCTCTCAGGCCCGGCTGGCTTCGACAGCAAGGCAGTAACATCGTGCGCATGGTGCCTTGTGGCGGGAGGAATGCAGTGGTGAAGAAGATGCCGGAAGAGTTGAAAAGTTGTCGAGCCGCAGGAGCCAACACGACGCTTATGGTGTGGGCCGACCTCGACGATAACCGAGACAACGGTGATGCACTGAAAGCCGATTTCTGGCAGGAGGCGCAGCGAAACGGGATCAACAAAGATGACTTCGATCGCACCGTGTTCATCTTCGCCAAAGACCGGCTGGAGAACTGGATCGAGTTTCTCCAAACCGGAAACACAGACGAATTCAAAGAGGGCCTGCGGGTGAAGCACAACCGCACCGTGGCCGACGCGGCAAGGACGCTGGCCGACATTTGCAAGGGCAGAAAGTCGGCGGACGGAATGCCTCCATCACTGGAATGGTCTTGTAGGAATTGGCGGGCGCTAGTCGATCGCATGCGATGATTCTGATCCCGCCGCAGCCCCCCGCGCCGTCCGGCTCGGGTCCGACCCCGCGGAAAGGCGTGTGAGGCGGACGCGGGGTGGGGCAGGTTGCTCGTCGCGATTTCCAGCCGAGAGATTTGAACAGAAGGTCGCAAAGGTAGCAAAGAGAGAAGGACAGATTGCTCAGTTGGGAAGAAGGACTGGTTGCTCAGTTGGGAAGAGTGTCCGCTTCCGACTCGCGGAGTGGTCGGGAGGAGTGCCACCCCGTTGGGGCTTCGGATCGATTTTGCGTTTGTTTACCTAGGCCTCCGCTCGCTGCTTCCCAGACCTGCGCTCGCTGCGCTCACTACGACCTGGGCTATCGAATTTCGCCCCTGTGGGGGCTGTGAAAGAGCGATCTGCGGTCGGAGGGGCGGCGGGGTTCGGGAGCGCGCGCGCCGAGCGGCGATCGGAGGCGCTGTTGGGCAAGCAAGTGGTGGCACCCAGCGCGCGGCCGACGCCGCGATACGAACTCTGCCGGATCGCAATAAAAAGCGGCACCCGGCGCAAAATACTTGGCTGCGTTGTACCCGAGGATTATGCTGGCAGTTAACGAAAACGTTATTTAACTCACTTGTCGTACGACTCGGCGCGCCAGCAGGGCCGCCAAGCAAATCTGGGAACTATGAAAAATCCAGACAGGAAGACACCAGACAGGAAAAAACGAGCCAGACCACCGCAGGCTAGGAATCCGGCTAGAAATTCCGTTCGATTCTTCGAGCAACTGGAAAGCCGCCTGGCAATGGCTGCCATTATTGACTGCTTTGATTGCGCTCCAGACCCTCCTCATCCTTGGCACAACTTCAATAATGCCCACGACGTTGACGGAGACGGTGAGGTTTCGCCGACGGACGCATTGGTAATCATTAATTACCTCAACACCACTGGATCAGGCCCGGTGCCCTCGACTGCTGCTGCAGGTGCTCCGAACCTAGACACGACTGCCGATAACCAAGTTGCCCCTGACGATGTCATGGCAGTGCTGAACCAACTGCATTACCTTAACCTCGTCGATAAAATCAGCAGTTTTCGTGAAACGGCTGACCGCGAATTCCTTAGCCACACTCCTGGGAACGTAACCGATTTGCATCCTGTTCTGCGCGGGAACGCTAGTGAAATGCCCAGCCAGTCGGACGGCATTTCTTATTTTGACTTGCCCTTCTTAATCCAAGATGTTTCGCGGAAGGTATACGACTCTCGATTCGCTGGGGGTTCGTGGGACGACGCCGAACGAGCTGTCGATGAGCTGTTGTCAAAAGTTGTTGATGATCGAGCGCCAAGCGTCTTTGGGTTTTAGAGCGCGTGACCGATAATCCCCCAGGGCGACGTTCGCTGCGCTCACTTGCGTGGAAGTTTGGCCCCGGCTATTTGCTAGTCAGCGTTTGGCAGCACTGCTTCGAGGAAGCGCGTCGACCGCGACGGCCAGCAAAATAATTGCGCCTTGAATGGCTTTTTCCCAATGAGCTTCCGCGCCGAGGAACACGAGCGCCGGCCGAATGGTCGTTAGCAGCAGGACGCCGAGCGCCGCGCCGAGCAGAGTGCCCCGGCCGCCGGAGATGGCGACGCCGCCGACCACGACTGCCGCGATAACCTGGAGTTCCATTCCGGTGCCGGCTGTGGGATCGACGGCGGCAAAACGAACCGAATGGAGCACCGCCGCTAAGCCGCAAAGCGCGCCCATCAGGACGAACACAATAAATACGACGCGCTGTGGCCGAATGCCGGCTAGGAATGCCGCCTCGGGATTGGAACCCGTCGCATAGACGGCGCGGCCAGCCGCTAGGTTTCGCAGCGCCCAGGCAAAGACGACGGCTGCAAAAACGCTGATGCCAATCACCAACCATTGGCCCACATCTTGGCCGGCGCCGAACCATTGGAAATCGGCCGGCAAGCCGCGAACGAATTCCCCCTCGCGCCACCAGCGAAGCGACTCACGCCAGATCACCATTGTCGCCAGCGTGACCACGATTGACGGCAAGCCGAGCCCGGCGATCAGGCCGCCGTTGATCGCGCCCAGAACAGCACCGACAAAAACCGAGCCCAACGCGACCAGCGGCATCGGCCAGCCGCTCTGGGCCATAAGTCCGGCGAGGATGCCGCAGAGCGAGAATTGCGAGCCTATGGAGATGTCGATATTCCGCGACAGGATGACCAGAGTCATGCCAATGGCGGCAATCAGCGTTGGTGAGCAGGCGACCAGGATTGCGCGAAATTGCCCGCCACGATAGAAGCCGGGCGCGACGATCAGCAGCAGCACGAGCAGGCCGACATAGACGAGCGCCACAGCAAGTTCACGCCGCATTGCGCTCATGAGCAAATAGCGTCTGGAGATCTTACCCATTCCCCGGGGTTAAGCACCAAGCAACAAGCATCAAATCTCAAACAAATACTAATCCACAAATTCGAATGAAATAGTAAGCGCCAATTCTGATCATTGGAACTTTGGGCTTTGAATTTGTTTGGTGCTTGTTGCTTGAGATTTGGTGCTTTGCGATGAGGGAAACGCTTTCGTTTCAGAGCTAAGGCGCAATGACCGTCTCGTTGTCGCCGATCGTCAGCGGCAGCGAATCGCCCGAATGTCCGAATCGTGCCGCGAGGCGGTGCGCCTCGTGGTTGAAATTCTGCTCGAAGAATTGCGGGCCGGCGAAGACAAACTGCAGCGCGAGCCACGTGTATGACGGGATCGTTTCGAGGTCGTCGTAAAACTCGGTCGCGATTTGCCGGAGCTTTGGCAGCCGCCGCCAGGGAATCGTCATCAGGTCGTGATGCTCCACGTGCAGCCCCGCATTGAACGACAGCAAGTTGATCAACCAGCCGTAATGAGAAGCGGTGGGCTGATATCGCCGGGCACCGTGAAAATGCGATATGCCCAGAACCCAGCCGAGGCAATACGGCTGCAAAAAGCCGGTGAAGAAGGCCTGGCTGGCGAGCAAATAGACCAGCGACTTCCAGCCGCCGATGGCAAATATCGCCGCACAGGCGCTCAGATTGAGCAGCGGATATCCCACCGCCCACAAGCCAAAATTTTCGCGTTCGTAACCCGAAACAAGGTGCTCGTCGGCCAGCACGGTGAGCGTCAGCTTGCCCGGCTTAAGGCGACCTCGCAACAGCGAGCCGCCGACATACATCGCGAGGCCGACGACGCTGCGCGCGATCTGCATCACGAGCATGATGAGGGAATAAGGAATGAAGAGCGGGCTCGTAATCCGCGTCGCGAGGAAAAATGTCCGCCGCCGGCTAATAAAATCTTTTTTGGCGCCCATGTCGGTGTGATGGACCAGGTGTTCCGGCCACCAAGTGTGATGACCGGAGAGGAACATGGGCAGCGTCGTCACCGTGAACAGCATGCGGTTCCAAAATGGCCGTTTAAACACCAGGCCGTGGACGCACTCATGGCCAAGCTGAAACAGCATGACGTTGATCGACGACCCAACGAAGTAAGCCGCGAGCAGCATGCCCCACCACGAAATGCGACTCACCGCCAGCGCCATGGCAAGCTGTGCCCCAGCCGCGGTGAGACACCAAAAAGCCGTCGTGGGATCATTCCCGAAGAGCTCTTTAATCTCCGGGTGAGCTTTGATCATTGCCTTGGCCCGCTCGCGATGCCAAACAGCGTCTTCGCGCTCGGCATCCGGTACGCGGTCGAGGATATCAACTTCGAAACCCGGAAAAACCGGCGCCGCGGTGCCCAGAATGCGAGGATGAAACTTGGGGACAAAGCGCGGCGGGCGCGAATGATCGGTGGTGCCAGTCACGGTCGGCTGTAAAGCAAGAGGGTGGATCGCCAGCCGCCAGTTTTGCCGGAATCGCCCCTGGAAGCAAGGGACATTGTGGCGGCTACGAGCGGACAGTGGGGGCAATTTGCAGCTTTTGTAGCCCTCACGCTCCGCGTGAGGAGCCCCGAGCAGGGCGAACGCAGGGCACATCACGCGGAGCGTGATGGCTACTTAGGAAATTCACCAGCTACGACCGAACAACTTGCCATGGGGAGCCGGTTCGGGCGGGAATCGGCTTTTGAATGCGCCGTTGATTTTTCGCCGCTGTCTGCCACAACTCACCAATCACGGGCCAGATCGACGTGGCGACCGTTTGGCGATACAGCGAATCGGCCGGTAGCTGTTCTAACAGCCGTTTGTGCGCCGTTCGCATGTTGTGATAGGGCATCGACGGAAAGAGATGATGCGTGGCGTGATAGCGGAGGCCGACGGGATTGATCACAATCGCCAGCGGCGAATCGTTATCCATCGTCACTGAGTCGAGCATTTGATCGACGAAGGTTCCTTCCTCGCCGCCGCTGGCCCAGCGGTGCGAGGCCACGGTTCTCAAGCTATTCATCAGGATTAGTACCACGCCGGTCAGATACACTTCCGTCACAAACGGAATTGGCCAGCGACGCAATGCGATGCACACCAGCACGATGAAGACCAAATACAAAAAGCAGCCGACTTCTTGCAGGCGGATGTACCGCTGCGCCGTTTTCGTCGGCAGCGGGCGGATGTACATCGGATCCATCACGAGCGACGAAGCCCGTTGATGAATAAATTGCCGGAATGTCGGCGAAATCCACGTGAGCGGCGTGATCAGGCCAAATCGAATCACGGCCAGCGGCGGCACCCATAGGCATTGAGTCAGATAGAACAGAATCCACCACGGCGACATGCTGGCCAATGGCAGATATTCGCCGTCGTGCTCCGTGCCGAACATCTTGCGGCGATGATGATCCAGATGCGAGTAATAGGTAAACGACGGCACGAGGAAGGGAATGCCGCAGAGCAGGTTCCAAGCGACACGGAACGCCCGCAACTGCCGATCCGGCAGATGCACGATTTCATGCACGAACATCACCGCTCGGTAAAAAGCGGCGCACTGAATGCTGAACGGAATTGCCGCGATCAACAGCTTCAGGCCGAACGATTCAAGCGGCAAAAAAAACGTCAGCCGGGTCAGCGCGAAGCAAAGATGTCCGAGGATGATCGTCGCTAAGAAATCGGCCCAATAAATCCGCTCGTTGGCCGCGAACAAATCGCGAACAATCGAGCGGGCCTCGGTCAGCGAAAAAGCCAACGCTGTCCTGTCTTCCGGGTGGCTTGCCGTTGGGCGCATTACAATACCTCGCCGCCTGAAAATGGGCTTCGTGCCACTCCTGACAAAATGGCACGGCACTCAGGAATCCATCGGCGAGCACCGTGCGAATAGAGTAGCCAGCCGCAGTTCGGAATACAACGATTTGCCTCTTGAACGCCGCTAAACATCATCTTTGCGGTAGAGTTTGCCTCGTCCGCAAGGTTCCGGCCACGGAAAACGGCCGCGACAATTAACGTTCCCGGCTGGTTGGGGGGGGCGCCGGCAGCTGACCCGTGGGAACTGGCGGCAACGGTTCGAGCTCAGCACTTGGCAGCAAAAACGGCGGTGGCAGCTCGTCAATTTTGCGGTCCAACTCGCCCGCGTCATTATCGGTTGTTCCTTCGCCGATCGAACCGGGGCTGTTCCGCCATACCCACGGATCGAATTGACCGTAGTCCTGCCCCATCTTGCCCGGATCGATCCACAGACCCTCGTTATCGAGCTGCATCGTGCCCATGTTGAAATCGAGCTGCAATCGCGCGATCTCATAGGTAATAAACGTCAGCATGAATTGGTTCTGGGCATTGTTCAGATCGGTGAGGCCCTGGACTGCGTCGCGGGCCGCGGTGACGCGGGTCGTCGCCGTGCGCTGGTTTTCCTGGTCGATGAACGTGTTGAGCATGACCTGGCGGGCCGCCTCGATCACCGCCAGTCGATTCGTTTCGAAGTTGATTTGGAAAGCGGTGATCTGTCGCAAATAGCCGCGCAAGGCCTGGGCGATCCGGTCTTCGAAGTTGTAGAAGTTGCGGCGAGCCTGTTGATACTCGATCAGCGACTGGCGGTAGGAGTTGCGTTCCGACATCCGGTTCAGCGGGGTGTCGAATTGAACGCCCGCTCGCAACGTGCCAGTATTGGCCCGCAAGCTGAACGGATTATTGTCGTCGACGTTGTTCATCGTGCCGGTCAAAAACACATCCAGCTGAGCCTGGAGTTGGTCGGCGTTGTATTGCAGACGTCGCCACGAATCGACCAGCGAGCCGCGGGCATTCATCCAATCGCGGCGATACCGCCGAGCGGCATTCAGCGTCGCGTCGAACCGAACATCGACTTCGTTCACCTCGATCGTCTCGGTCCGGGCCACCGCCTGGAGGAGTTGCAGCTCGATCAGCTCGCGCGTCATTTCTTCCACCACATCGTTCGTCAGCACGCGCGTTTGCCCGCACTCGTAAGTCGGATCAAACACATTGCGAACCAGCAACTCGAACAGTTGCTCCGGCGGCTGCGTGTTGTCTTGCATCAGCCGGTCGATCACCCGGCCCCGCTCGGCCAGCGCCTCGGCATACCGAGTGAAATTGGCATTGAGATTTTCAAACGACCTCTCCGCGTTCGCCAGCGAGGCGTCGAGTCGCGTCAGCATATCGGCTGCCACCCGGCCGCCGGCCGTTTCCAGCGGATCGACCCGCAGCGGCAGCAAATCGCAGGGATTTTCTTTCGCGGCCGCGATCCGGTCGATCAGCCGCTGGAGGTAAGCCTTTCGCCGCGGTACAGCCGCTTTCATTTTCTCGACATCTTCGCGAATCGTCGGCAAATAGCTCTGCGTAATCTCTTCGGCAAACCGCTGCATCTGGGCAAATGCGGGCCGCAGCTTGAGCAGATCCTCTTCCAACTCCGGATACCGCTTCAGCCGGCACATTGGCGGAGCGCCTTCCCTCGCGACCACTTCCACGTTGCTCTGAATTCGCTCTGGAATCGCCCGGCGGCCCTCCGGATTGCTCAGCAGCACGTCCTCCCAATCTTCGGGCAGGCGGATAATTGCCTGATCGATCAGGTCAAACGGATTGAGTAGTGGATCCGAAGGCTCAATGCAAATTTGCGGCGGCAGGTACAACTCGCCCACTTTGAACGTGTCGAGCGAAGCCAAGTAGCTGTTCCGCAGATTGATCAGATTGACTTCATTGCCCAACAGCGCTTGCCGCGTCTGAGCAACTTGCAACGCCTGCGTCAGATATTCGCCGGTTTGCTCGGGCGGCTGCTGTTCCAGCAAAATGTTGAGCCGCGACAGATTGCGCCGCAGCCGGCGCACGGCGTCTTCCTGGTTCCGCACGATGCGTTGCTGCTGAAGCAGGCCGATGAAGTTTTGGGCGCCCTGCGGAGCCGGATTGGTGCCGCCGCCAGTGCCTTGAAGGGCAATCGTGCCGAAGCCGTTGGCACCGACACCCGAAAAACCGCTGAGACCTTGGCCCAGTGCTCCGCCCGATCCGAGGCGGTTGGGAGTCGAGCCGTTGGTGCCGCCACCGACGACCGTATCGACGTAAAACGCCTGGCGATATTGCTCCATGATGCGCACGTTGTAGAGCAAGTTGCGCTCGATGAGCGTCAATTGCTCCATGATGCGATCGCGGCCCGCTCCGCGCAAGAGCGGCTGAACCATCGCAAAGTTCAGCACGGTTGTCGGAGTGAAATTGTCATTCCCGGAAAACTGCCATACCAACTGATTGGCGAAGTTCACGACAAGTTGGCCGCCCGTCGTAAATGCCTTATTGACGCTCCACATGCCGGAGGTCCCCGGAGCGCCGAGGATTCCCGGAGTGGACGAATTCGTGAGATTGCCAAGGGGCACAGCGCCGCTGCGGTTTGTGAATGTGCTGGAGGTTAATTGACTACCGCGCGTGGCCGCCGGCGCCGCCGGGCCGCCCCACGTGCCAAACGTCGTGTAACCCGCAAAGAACTGCGAATCAAAGCGAAACCGCTCGATGCTCACGTCGAGCGCGGAGAGATATACCGTTTCGAGCTGCTGCTGATAGTCTTTCGAATGCAGCAGCGCCAAGCGCACCGCGTCATCGACGCTGAGCTTCAGCACGCCCCGATCGTCGATATTGATATATTCGGGCCACGCCATGTTCTCGACATACGGCCGATCGCCGTTGTCATGCCAAAAAGGCCAGCCGCGCTTATTATCGACGCAGTGCATAAACTGGTGCGCCGTTGGATCGTCCGGCGGCATCGGACTGCAGTCAATCATGTAGGGGTCATACATGCGCGACCGCGGATCGATCGCGACGGTATAGTTCGGCAGCCGCCAATGCGGGAGCGTCGCCTTCTCGCGCACCAGCGAGTAGGCGTCGAGATCCGCCTGCCGCCGCCAGAACGTGCGCGTGCAGCCGGTGGAAGCGAGTATTGCGACCAGGATAAGACCCAGTAGGGTGGGACCAGCGAGCGCAGCCCGCGCCGGCCCACCATCCGCACTTCCCTTACGCTGTGATCTCGCTCCCAAGCTCTGCTTGGGAGCAGCGGCATCGGAAGCTCTGCTTCCCTTTCGCGAAGCGGAGCTTCGCAGACCTGAGTTCCCAAGCTGAGCTTGGGAACCAGTTAAGCAAAACGAGCGGCAGCTACGCTTCACGATCAAATGTCCCTTTTGCCACCGATGGATGTGCGTCTTCATGGTTAAGCCGCCTCCTTGCATTCGGGATGCAACAGACCGGGTGCGGCCGCAGAAGGCTTGCCGGCCGATCGCGAGCCACTGGCAGCAGCTTCCGCCAGTCGTTGACAGAGCGATTGAGCCACACGCTGTTCTTCGTCGCTGAGGTGGTCGGCCAGACAGGCCGCCAGGTCATTGAGATGCTGAGCGGCGCTCACGAGCAGTGATTGCCCTTCCGCCGTCGCCCGCCAAATCTGCCGCCGCCGATCGCGCGCCAGCCGGTGCATCGCCACCAGGCCCCGCGAACGCAGCCGCTCCATCAACCCGCTCATCTGGGCTGGCGAAATGCCCGTTGCCGCTGCCAGATCGACCTGCACGCGGCCACCGCCGCCGCAGAGCCAGACGACGATCAACTCACTATCGCTCAATTCGAGCGCTGCCGTCAGCTCGCCGATCCGCCGCCGCAAATGACGACTGGCTGTGCTCGTCCAGTGCGCCAATCGCAATAAGCGCTCCGGCGGCGCATCGCCCGGCGGCAAGATGCCGTCCGTGGGCTCTGCTTCGGTCCCATCACGGTCGCTGAAAATCATTCGGTGCCGTCCCTGGCTACAAAAACCGCCGGCCTGCCGCTTGCGTCCGCAAAATCGGCGCAACCGGCAAACTCTGCCGCTAGTTCATAAAGGAATCATTCGGAGATAAACCGTTCCGACTTGAACGATTGCGTTTGCGAACGTGTTTGGCGGGAACCGCGACGGCTGAGCTGCCGTAGAAATTGAAGTCAATTCGGTTTGGCGGGCGGATGAGACCAGTCGGAAGTGCCTAAAAATACACGACTTACGGCATTATTCCTGCTCTGCAAAACCTTGACACTCCAAATTACCCCATTTATCATCGACTTAGCGTCTATAGTTTTCGCCAGCGAGCGCTCTAATCGCCATTGCGCTCTTTTCTCGCATTCCCTGCCGCAATGAGCGAGTACGCCATCATCTTTCAGGTGCTCGGGGCTTTGGCGGCCCTGTTCTTCATCTTTCTGACGTACATGAGCACCAAGACGTGGCGCTGGCTGCACGTCACGGCCACCTTTTTCGTGTTAGCGGCCACCATTGCCTTCTGCGTGTATGCCGCGATGACGCTCAAGACGCGGGCCAACTGGATCAAGCTGCACGACAACCTCGAAAAGCAACTCGCCACGACGGATACCGAACTAGAAAAAGTCACTCAAGGCGATCCAAAGGACGTTGAAGGCAAAGAGCCGTCAGTTCTCTCGCTGCGGGAAGAGTTGGCCAGGATTGTGATCGATCGGGGCCGCGTGTGGCGAGGCTGCCTCCCGGTAATCGACCCCCGCACCGGCGTGATTGTCGTCCGCACGAGCCCGCCCGAGAATCCGGAGAATCCCGCTGCCGCTGGCGCCAAGAAAAAGAACAACATCGCCGCGAAGACCGTGCTGCATGTCTTCCGCGAAGCTCAGGAATCGCCCGAAAGCCCCCTGGTTCCTGCCAGTTACATCGGCGAATTCAAAGCCTCCGCGGTTACCGACGACACCGTCACGCTCGAGGCCACGACACCGCTTGCGCCCGAGCAAATCGCCGCCGGCCGCGCTCAAGCAACGTGGAGCCTCTATGAGGTTTGCCCCGTCGATGGCCATGAATGGTTCGAAGGCAGTGACGACGAGCGACGCAAGCCGCTGACCAACGCCGCCGGCCTCGATCGTGTTCAGCTCGATCCGCGGCTGGTCAATTCGTATCTTCGCGACGGCAAAGAAGCCACGGACACCGATCCGCCGGAAAACGTCTGGTACGAAGTCAAGTTCGAGCAGGAATACGAAGTCTCCGTCGATGCTCCGATCGTCAGCTCGCTGGACACCGAGCCCTTCAATACCGAAGGCCAAGCCGTACTCGCCCGCCTCCGCCGCGAAAAAGGCAACGCCGAGCAATCTGGAAAGGTTGTGTTCGGCCCCAAGGATGGACAAATCTCCACGGCTGTCTTGGATAAGGAGACGGCTCAGTCGCTCATCGACAAGGGGATTGCAATCATGGTCGGTCAGCCGATCTACCGCCGCAAGCTCACCGACTACGAACTCGCGTTTCATTCGATCAACGAACGGCTCACCGAAATCAACGGCCGCGTCGCACAGCTTAAGCTGGACGACGCGGCCATGCTCGCCTCCACGCAAAAAGCCGAGCAGCAGCGAGCCCTCGTCGAAGAGCTGAAGGCGAAAGTCGTCGCCGATCTGGAGCGAGCTAAGAACGATTCCGCCGAGCTCGAAAAATACAAAAACTCCCTCGCCGCCCAGGTCGCCACGGTGCAAAACGAGCTCAGCCAACTGTATCGCGCCAACAAAGCCCTCGGCCGCGAGCTCGCCCAACTCTCCGCTCAGCTCACCGACGAAATCAACCGCCGCACCCGCGAAGCCACGGCGCTCACGCCGTAGCGCGGCGTAGGCTTCCAGCCCGTGGGGTAGGCTTCCAGCCTGCCATAAGCCCCGCATCTTTCTTCGCGCTGCTTCCCATCAGCCCTGACCAAACCTGGTCCCGGAGCGCTGCGAGCAGCTCATCCGTTGGCGATTTTCTCGCTAGGATAGCTCCTTCTCAAATCCCCAATCATCAATCCCAAATCCCAATGCGATCGTTTCTACCGCATGCTCTCGTCTTACTTCTAGTCACCACTGCCCTCGCCGCCGACCCCCTCCTGCCCGGCAAGTCCGACGTCCTCTTCACCGACGCTCGCGGCAACGCCGACAAGCCGATCCGCGTCTGGCTCTTTCGCCCCGCCCACTTCCAGCCAACTTCGCCCATCGTCTTCGTCATGCACGGGACGCTTCGCAATGGCGAAACCTATCGCGAGCCCTGGATTGCACTGGCCGAACCAGCCGGCGCGCTAGTCGTCGTCCCGGAGTTTTCCCGCGAATACTATGGCGACTCGGGCGCCTATCAGTTCGGCAACATGCGGACGAAGAGCGGCGAGCCGATCGACGAATCAAAATGGACCTTCGCCGCCATCGAGCACCTCTTCGATCATCTCAAGGAGCGCAGCGGCAGCCGTCGCGAAAACTACTTCATGTTCGGCCATTCCGCCGGAGCCCAGTTCGTCCATCGCATGGTCCTCTTCCAAGCCGACAATCGCATCGCCTTGGCCGTAACCGCCAACGCCGGCAGCTATACCTTCCCGGACTTCACAATCAAATTCCCCTACGGCCTTAAAGAATCTCCCATCACCGAGTCCAAGCTAAAATCCGCCCTCCAAACGCCAATGCTCGTGCTCTTGGGTGAAAACGACACCGACACAAATGACCAATATCTGCCCAAAAGCTCCGAAGCCATGACCCAAGGCCCCATGCGCCTCGCCCGCGGCCAAAACTTCTATCAATCGGCCGAAGCCGCTGCCAATCGCCTCAAGGTGCCATTGAAATGGACCAAGATCGTCGTTCCCGGCGTCGGCCACGATAATGCATTGATGGCCCCTGTCGCCGCGCGAGCCATGTTCGCAAAGCCGTAACCAAAGCCCGCCTTCCACGCCCCGCCCGCCCCTAGAGCAACCCTCCAGTCAATGCGACAATATACAGAATCGACGGGCATCCCCAAAAAATGAACAGAAGGAAGCAAAGGTCGCAAAGAGGAGAGGGGCGATGGCGGTAGGCTAATCTGCAATTCATCTCCTTTGTTTCCTTCGTTGCCTTCTGTTCATCTCTGCCTCATCCGCGACATCAGCCCCGCGGTGTCCATGTCTCACGAGTTTCCGATGAAGTTTCACGCGACCACAATTCTCACCGTCCGCCACAAAGGCCGCGTTGCCCTTGGCGGCGACGGCCAGGTGACGCTCGGCAACACCGTGATGAAGGCGGATGCCAATAAAATCCGCAAGCTCCGAGAGGGCAACGTCCTCTGCGGTTTTGCCGGAAGCGCGGCGGATGCCTTCGCGTTATTGGAACGCTTCGAGGGCAAGTTGAAGGACAATCCGGGAAATGTGCCGCGAGCCGCGACCGAGTTGGCCAAGGAATGGCGGATGGACCGCGCGATGCGGCGGCTCGAATCGCTCATGATCGTGGCCGACGCCAAGTTCAGTCTGCTCGTCAGCGGCACCGGCGACGTCATTCAGCCCACCGACGGCATCATCGGCATCGGCTCCGGCGGCTCACTCGCCGTCTCCGCCGCAAAAGCCCTCGTCGGCCATTCCTCGCTTTCGGCATCTGAAATCGTCCGCGAGTCGCTGCGTATTGCCGGCGAACTTGACATTTACACCAACCAGAACATCGCCGTCGAGGAAATCTCGTGCGAACCGTAACCGACCCTGCCGAAGTAAAAATCGCCCAGGTCAAAGACCTCACTCCGCGCCAAATCGTGGCCGAGCTCGATCGCTACATCGTCGGCCAGAACGATGCCAAGCGGTCCGTCGCGATCGCCATCCGCAACCGCTGGCGGCGGCAACAGCTTCCCGACGACCTGCGGCAGGACGTCGCGCCGAAAAACATTCTCATGATCGGACCCACCGGCGTCGGCAAAACCGAAATCGCCCGCCGCCTGGCCAAGCTCACCGGTGCCCCGTTCATCAAGGTCGAGGCGACCAAATACACCGAAGTCGGTTACTACGGCCGCGATGTCGAAAGCATCGTCCGCGAGCTGGTCGATAGCTCGATCAGCCTCGTCCGCACCAAGGAAAAGGCCCAAGTCGAGGACGACGCCCGCGTCGCCGTCGAAGAACGGTTGATCGACATGATCAAATCGGCCAGCCGTGACGGCAAGGACGACGAAGAACCGCTCGACATCAGCCTCGAGGACCTGCAACAAAAGCTGAAAGCCGGCGAGCTCGACGACCGCAAGGTCGAAATCGTCGTCGAAACGCGGGCCACGCCCGTCATGGTCGGCGGCATCGGCATGGAGCACATGGACATCGACCTCCAAGGCATGTTCGAAAAAATCCTCCCCAAGCAAACCAACCGCCGCGAGCTAACCGTCAAGCAAGCGAGAAAAATTCTCTTCGAGCAGGAATGCGAAGCCCGCCTCGACACCGACAAGATCAACTCCGCCGCCATCGCGCTCGCCGAAAATCTCGGCATCATCTTCATCGACGAGCTCGACAAGATCGTCGCCACGGAATCGCGCGGCGCGGATGTTTCCCGCCAAGGCGTCCAGCGCGACCTGCTTCCCATCGTCGAAGGCACTCACGTCCAAACCCGCTATGGCCACATCCGCACCGAACACATTCTCTTCATCGCCGCCGGCGCGTTTCACAAAACCAAGCCCAGCGAGCTCATGCCCGAGCTCCAAGGCCGCTTCCCCATCCGCGTCGAGCTCAAGGACCTCACCAAAGACGACTTCGTCCGCATCCTCCAGGAACCCAAAAACTCCCTCACCCGCCAATACACCGCCCTCCTGGGCACCGAAAGTGTCAACCTCGAATTCACCGACGACGCCATCGACGCCCTCGCCTCCTTCGCCTTCCACGTCAACCAAACCACCCAAAACATCGGCGCCCGCCGCCTCTACACCATCCTCGAACGCCTCCTCGAACAACTCTCGTTCGACGCCCCCGAAATGCACGGCGGCCAAGTCAAAATCACCGCCGACTACGTCAAAGAACGGCTGACAGAGGTGGCGGAGGATGAGGATTTGAGCCGGTATATACTGTGAGCATGACTCAACAGTCGATCAACCCATATGAATCGCCTCGATCGCAGCCGCAGGCGGTGGCCAAAGAGCGCGAGCGCACTAATTTCGTTACTTACTTCGTCTCGCTGATTGCTGTCCAATTTCTACTCATCGCTTTACTGGCACCGGGCGATGGCGGTTTTTGGCTCTTTTGGGCAATCGTTACATTGACCCCTCTTGATACCACCTTTTTTATCTGGGGCGTTTTCGGCCGCAACCGCGACTTCACAGCATTTGACATCGCTGTTTGGATGATTTCATCAATCGCAATCTTGATCGCGATGACATACGCGATCCCGCTGTTACCAACCTCATGGTTTTCGTAGCCGCGAAGCGGCGGCAGGAATAAAGCCTGGCGTTTCAACGCCAGGAACCCGCGTCCATTCAAAACCGTTAGCCGCGTAGCGGCGTAGGCGGCATCGGATGCTAGAATATGACTATGGAAGCCATCGTCTCCACTAGCCCCAATGTTATGCACGGCATGCCCTGCTTTACGGGCACTCGCGTGGCCGCGCAAGCGTTGTTCGACCACTTGGAAGCTGGTTATACGGTCGATGGATTTCTAACTGAATTTCCCACGGTGACGCGCGAGCAGGTGATCGGCTTGCTTGAGCAACTCAAACAGCAGTTAGCGACATCGGCCGCAAAAGTAGCATGAAGCTGCTCCTTGACGAAAACCTGTCACACAAACTTCGCACCGAAATCGTCGGCCACGACGTATTCACCGTGGCGTTCATGGGCTGGCCGGGCGTGGAAAATGGCGAGCTACTAACGCGAGCTGCGACTGATGGTTTCGACGCTCTGATTTCGAAAACGACCGCGGCCTTCAATATGAACAGGATCAAACGTCGCTGCCGCTGTCGATCATAGTCTTGCTTGCCCCGGCCAATACGATCGAAGCTCTTCGACCACTACTGCCCGCTCTTCATACGGCGCTCACCGCTTTGCAACCTCGATCCTTGGTAAAAATCCAGGCTCCATCGCCGTAGCTTGGGACCGTTGAGCTGAACGAGCACGGCCCTGGCAATCTCTTCGTTTCCTTCGTTACCTCCTGTTCAAAATCCATGTCATCCGCGTTCACCCGCGGCCAATTTTTTCTTCCTTTCGGTATTTACGCCGCTGCTGGTTCCTCGGCTGGCTCCAGCGGTGCGGTAATTCGCCCATAGACCTCTTCATCGCAAAGGTCCCCAATCGAATTCAACACAAAATCCGGCCGGTACGCATACCGTTGCAAATCCTCGCGTTTCGTCCCGCCGCTCAGCACGAGCGCCGTCCGATAGCCCATCGAAACACCGCCGAGAATGTCGGTCTCCATCGTGTCCCCAATCATGATCGTCTCATCGGTGGCCAGGCCCAACTCCTTCCGCGCCGCCCGCATCATCACGGGGCTCGGCTTACCGACGCTGAACGCCTTCAAACCCGTCGCCGTCTCCAGCATCGCCACAATCGCCCCGCAACCCGGCCTCAGCCCAATCGATGTTGGGCAATTCGGATCGATATTCGTCGCGATCAGCTTGCTCCCGCGCAGGATCATCCGCACGGCAGCTTCGATGATCTCCATATTGAACGTCCGCCCCTCGCCCACGACGACATAATCGGGATCGTCATCGACAATCGAATAGCCGTTTTTGTGGAGCGCCTGCGTCAGACCGCCCTCGCCAATCACAAACGCCGTCCCCCGCGGCTTCTGCGCGGCCAGAAACCGCGCCGTCGCCATCGCACACGTAAAAATATGCTCCTCCTCCACGAAGATTCCCATCCGCGACAGTTTCATGGCCACATCGCGCCGCGTCCGCTGGCTGTTGTTCGTCAAAAACGTAAACGGCACATTCCGCTCCAACAGCATCGCAATAAACTGCTCCGCCCCCGGAATAAGCTGCCTTTCGCGATAGATCACGCCGTCCATGTCGATCAAAAACCCGTGCTGATTCATCCTACGCACCTTTCAACTAGCGGCCAGAAGAACATTACTGCTCCAAGAAACGAACAACCGCAGACCATGCAAGCCAGCGCGAGATCGAAGGTAGCAATCGTCAAATCAGATTTCCGTTGCCGCCTGATTCACACGCTCACCGCACTGTCCGCGGTTCATTGTTTCCGGAGAGTTTTTGGTTTTGGTAAATGAAATGCGAACTCTTTGGTATCGCGTTGCTGGCATTTTGCAACTCATGTGCCGCGACTGATACGTATGTGGTGAAAAACGCAAACAAGGAAAGCCGGGAAAGCAACTTACCGTCTTAGGCACCAGAAATTCATGGAGAAAACACTATCAGCGCAACTAATCTGCCATCCCAAGTCGCATCACTGCCGCGCAGATAGACAGCCAATCCCCAATTCAGGGCTGCCCCGACATTCCTTTCGCCCCCTCCCCATTAAGGTGGCAGATCAAAAATGTTGAATTTTATGATGACTTTTTCAGGACAAGACTTCATAATCCAAACTGCGCTCAAGTGAATGTCCGATTCAATCGTCCTTTCCCGTTGTGATCGGAGTGGGGTATGTGTCGAATTGTTTTTTCGCGTTCCAGACCTCGCGGCTTTACGCTTGTCGAGCTGCTCGTCGTGATCGCCATTATCGGCGTGCTCGTCGCCCTGCTTTTGCCCGCCGTGCAGATGGCACGCGAATCGGCGCGACGAACGCAGTGTACAAATCATGCCAAACAGTTGGGTTTAGCAGCCCACAACTTTCACGACATCCGCGGCTGGTTGCCGCCGAGTCGCGTTTCAAACGACGCTACCGATGCCAACCAGAACTGGGTGACGTGGGCAGTGCTGATGCTGCCCTATGTGGAACAGCAGAATTACTACAACCAATGGGACATCACGAAGGCCTATGAGCTGCACCCGCAGACGATCACCCAGCAAGCGGTGTCGGTCTATTTCTGCCCGTCGCGGCGGCGGTCCACCGCGGCCTACTCAAAGGACACGCCATCCGGCGGGTTAAGTGATTTTGCTTCGTGCGGCGGGCGCGGCGCCAACGACGGCGTTAACGCCAACGGCGGTCAGAATCAATATGCCCACGGCGCGATGATTTGCGCCCGCTGGGTGATGACCTCGTCTCCATTGCGAGTATCCCTTTGGAATGGGCTAATTCGCATGGCAGTTGTGACCGATGGCACGAGCAACACGATTTTGATGGGTGAAAAAACGGTTCGCCGGACGACGAAATGGGGTTCGAACGAAGATCGCACCGTCTATTTCAGCGGGAACCTCAATAACTCTCGCCGGTTTGCCGGCATTGATCTCAAAACAGGCGACAATTACAAGCTCGATGGATTCACGGCGGCTGAAATTGTGCAAGGCGTCGATAATCAGACTTTTGGCAGCTTGCATCCCAGTTCGGTAACGTTTGCAATGTGCGATGGGAGTGTCAAATCGATCGCCAAAAACATCAATATCACGACGCTCGGCAACCTCGCGGAGCGCGACGATGGAAATACCATTGGCGACTATTGAATCGTTAACAGCACTGCCATTTTACTGCCTCCATTTCCGCCCTACGGAGTCGTCATGCGGTTGGTTCGGATTGTTAAGCTGATCGTCGTTGTCGCGCTCGTCAATTTGGTGGTTGGTTGTGGAAATGGAAGTAAGGCCAGCGGTCCGAAGACGCTGCCGGTGCGGGGAAAGGTTGTGTTCACCAAAGGCGGCGACGTTAAAACCCTATTTGATCGGCAAGCCCGAATAGAGCTTGAGTCGCTCGATCAGCCAGGTGTTCGGGCAGTTGGGACGATCGAGGAGGATGGTGGCTTCACGGTCGCGACGGTTGCCGACAGCGGTTCAAGCGTTGGCGCAGTTCCGGGGACTCACCGCGTGCGATTTCTGCTCGACGAGCGGGATGAAAGGTTCGTCGCTCCCCAATTCCTGAACTTTCAGAAATCCGGGATCACCGTCAAGGTGCCAAGCGAGGAGCCGATTGAGATCAAGGTTTGGCGTTGACGCCACTCATTGTTGCTTCAATGAAGCCGATGAAGTCCACCTTTGATTTGGACCGCGTCTGTACCCTCATTGCCGCGCTCCACGTGGCAACTCAACCCCGACGCTCCTCGCCCTTCTACGGCCCGACAATCCGCTCCCGCCATAGATTCATCGAAAAAAGTTTTTCCAAATTGCGTTTTTGCCTGCGAAACTCGCACGACCGCCGCGCGGTTAGACAGCTCTCGGGCCCGGGATGATGCCTATCCCACTTCAAGGCCGACCAAAATTTTTGAGACTGTATCGTGACATTGCCCGTGGCAAGTTGCATAATTCTGATTGCGCAGTAGGTAGATGTTCCGATTCAATCGTCCTTTCCCGCTTGCGATCGGAGTGGCTCATGACTTGCATTTTTCGAGGCGCTAGCCGGAACCGCGGGTTTACACTCGTGGAACTGCTCGTCGTGATCGCCATTATCGGCGTGCTCGTCGCCCTGCTTTTGCCCGCCGTGCAGCAAGCCCGCGAATCAGCCCGCCGTATGAGTTGCGAAAGCAGCCTTCGGCAACTCGGCTTGGCCGCGCACAACTTCCACGACGTCACGCTGAAGATGGTTCCTACGACGATCGCCGAGGCGGCGACCGCTCCGAGCAGTTCCATTGTCGATCCTGACGGCTTCGCGACCTGGGCCACCCTGCTTCTGCCGTATATCGAACAGCAGCCGCTGTACAGTCTGTGGGACATCACGAAACAGTGCAGTAAACAATCGCCGCTGGCCTACCAGACGCAGATCAAGCCCTATTGGTGCCCGAGCCGACTGAAGCAAGTCCTCAGCAAGAATGATTGTTTCCCTACTGGTGGCGCGATCGGTGATTACAACCCCTGCCAGGGAACTCTGCCGGGTGTGAACAATGCCAATGACGACGGTGCGGTCATGTCTGCCTTGGCGACCTTCGCTCAAACGGGCGGCCTCACCACGGTCGTTAAGTACACACCGCGTCTGCGTCTGGCCAACATCACCGACGGCACGAGCAACACGTTCATGTTCGGTGAAAAGCACATTCGTCCCGCGTCCCTTCGCGGCAAAGGGGAGGATCGCTCGATTTTTGGCGGCCAGAACAACTCGACCCGCCGTGTCGCTGGTATTCAGCAGAATGCGACAGCGAACCAGTGGATCCTGCAGACGCCAAAGGGCGATAGTACGGTCGCGAACCGCTGCTTCGGCGGTCCCCATCCCGGCATATGTGAGTTCGTGATGTGCGACGGCAGCATTCGTAAGGTAAATCTCAACGTCAACATTAATACATTAACAGCGCTCGCCACCCGGCAGAATGGCGAAACGCTCACGAGCGACAACTGATTGCGGAAGGGTCGTCTAAAAGAATGATCTGGGTAGTTCGGGCTAGCGCGGCATTGTCGATCTTCTCGTTGTTGCTAGCCCTTGGCTGCTCCAGCAGCGGCATCAAGACCCACACCGTAGCAGGTAAGGTCGAAATTAAGGACGGCGATGCTGCCATCCTCACGGGGAGCACTGTAGAGTTGAAGCACGAAAGTGATGAAGCCATCAGGCCCTATGGAAATATCGACTCCAACGGCAAATTCGCTCTCAAAACAATGGTTAAGGGAAAACTCTTGTCCGGCGCTCCAACCGGAAAATACCAGGCCCGCATAATCCTCGCCGATCCGAGCGATGAAGGCGTTCCCAAACGAAACGGCGATCCCATCAATAAGAAGTATTATGACTTCGCCACTTCCGGTTTAACGATGGCCATTCCCGGCGGCGATTACAACGTCTCACTTTCCAAGAAGTGAATCTCTCATCCCACGCGCTCCGGCGCTCTGTGTCAAACCTTACTGCTCAACCACACTTCGTCCCGCCAAATCGTATCGCTCACCCGCCCGCACCAGGGCAAAATCCTCCGCACCTGCCGGCTGCCCGGTGCGATAGTCGTAAAAATGCACGCCGCCCCGGCCAATCACCTGCGCCGCGGAACCACTGACAACAATCGCGGTCCCTTCATCAAGGCCGATCCCTAGAATCTGCGGATAGCGCCGCATCAAAGCCGTCATGTCGCCATGGCGCTTCCGCTGCGTGAAATGCTGATCGACGGCCGCGCCCGGCAAAAAGCCCAAGCCGCGTTCATAACCTTCGGCCATCATGTCTGTGTTGCCAAGAGCGCTGCCCCGCGGCATGTACTGGCTTTGAATCGAAGCCCCTGCGCTACTGCCGCCAATCACGCCGCCTCTGGCCAGCACGCCTCGGAATAATTCTTCGGCCTTCGTGCCCATGTAAGCATCGACAAACCGCCACTGCCGGCCGCCGCTGAACCAAACCGCTTTCGCGTTTTCGATGGCCGCGGCAAACTCCGGCGATTCAACCTCCGCTCGCGAACGCGCCCGCAGCGAACGCACATTTTTGGCCCCTACTCGCGTCCACACCCGCGTATCGCGACTCTCATCCTCAGGCAATGAGCCTTCGGCCGCGATCGGCAACACCACGATCGGCGCATCCGGCCCGCCTGCCAGCTCGATGAATCGATCGGTCACATCCTTCGGCATCTCCCCGCCGCCGTGAATGAGCAACGTGCCGGATGACACATTGGGAACGGGTGGCGCGATCGGCGGAAAGTTGCCGAGCGAACGTTCCACCGCCGCGCGGCGGAGCATCGTCAAATCATGCGGCATCCCCGGCTTCAGCTCGATCTGCCGCAGAGGCCGGCCTGGGCTGGCGGGGAGAAAAATGGTGACATTTCCCTCGCCCAGGCAATGCAGTCGGCGGTCATAAACGGCCAGTGCGGCCTGCGGACTGAGCCAGACTGCAAATTGCTCGGGGCGCTGGGCGAGCGCGGCTGCGATTTCGCTTTTTTCGGCGTCGTTCAACTCTCCAGCACGGACAATTACGTTTGTCAATTCGGCCGGCACACCACGGTCGCCATTTTTTTCGCGAATGACAACGATCCGCCCCGGTTTGCCGTCCGCGAGCTTCTCGAATTGCTGTCGAACATTGTCCGCCGGTTCAGCGGCGCACAACAGCACCGGCGCACGAACGCCGCTCGCGTCAATCCACGGAAAACCGGCAGTTTCACCGGCCTGAGCGCCTAGACAGGAAGCGCAAACGAGAACGAAAGCGACAGAGAAGCGGTGACTCAAGCTGAAATAGAACTCGCTACTTGTTGGACTTCTTGCCCGACCGGGAATTGTTGGCGGACGAATTGTTGTTGATTAGATTCCCCGCGCCGTTGGCCCGCAATACGGCCTCGGCTTGTGCGATCGCCGCTTTGGCCGTCGCCGCCGCTTCGCCGGCGCTCTTAGCCTTCAAATTCAATCCCACTCGGCCCGACGTGCCGCCGTGCGTGTTCCCCTCCGCTTCCTTTTCCTCCTTGCGTGCCTGCGTCAGCGACTCGGCCGCCTCTTTCCAATGTTTGTCAGCCTGGAACAGCTCGGTGCGAATCTTAGCCGAGGCGCTGCCTTGAGCGCTCAGCTCGCCTTTGGCCGTCTGATAGTTGTCATCGAACTCGAAGATCTTGTTTTTGGCCTCCTGCAGGTTATTGCCGCTGAGCCCGGCCAGTTTGGCTTGCACGGCTGGCTCCGCAACAATTCGATCTTCCGCTTGCTGCACGTTCCGCCGGGCCTCCTCGACCTTTTTCAGTCCCTGCTTGTATGGCGAATCGGCCGCTTGTTCGTCCAAAATGTCTTCCTCGATCTCGGCCAGCTCTTTAGCCGCCTGGCGCGTCGTGCTTTGGGAATCGTGGAATTTCTGCGCCTCGTCGCGCAGCTTCGACAGCGCCGAATTGAGCTTATCCTGTGCGCCGCCGCCCGTTGCTTGGGCCGCCGCCAAAACCTGCTGTGCCGCGTTTCGCTGCGCCAGCGCCGCCTGAATTACCGTTTGTTGCTGACGCTGCCGGATGGCGGAGTAGTTATAGGAATGGCCGTGCCGCCGGTGATAGGCCTGTAGCCGATGATGCGGATATAGGCCCGCGAAGATCACCAGGAATGTAATCGTCGGCAGCCGCAGCGAAAAAAGAGCCTTAAACATGGCCTCATTATCCATTTGTTAATGCCACCAGCCGCTCAAAATCGCTCTTGGTGCGTAACCGCCAGAGGCGAAATTCGATCATCTTTAGGATGCGCTCTGGCAGGGAACTCCAATAGCTGGGCTATGGTTACAACGCCGTAAGCGGAACCGGTGTACTCAGAAAAATCAGTGGTTTTGTGCGACGCTGTGGCCAATCCGACCGCGATTCCCTCCCTAAAAATCCCCCAGCGGATTTCCATCGTCGCGGTCCGCCAGCCGCTTGTAGGTCGTGAGGTCGATATTGTCGTTGATGATGCGCACAGACCCATCAGCCAGCACCATTTGCACAGCGTTCGGATGAGCCGAAGTCAGCGGCGTGTTGCAGTTGACATTGCCCATGTATGCGGCCGTCCCTTTCGGGTTGGGAGCGTCGCGAATCGTCGTCATCGCATACGACCGCATGTCGGCGCCGAGCGTGTTGGCGTCGTGCGAGCCGGTGACAGACCAGGTGCCGGGGCCGTTCGGAATTCGGTTGTTCTTCACGCCCATCCAGGGACCGCTGGGTTCGAACGCAGTGCGGAAGTTGTTTTTTTGGCCGGCGACCCAGTTGGACTGCTCGCCGACCATCATCGTGTTCGAAGTGCCATCGCTCGCTTCGGCAAAGCGCCGCGGATAATTTCCGGTGAACAGTCCACCGGCGGAGCAATGGCCGCCATTTTGACCGTTGGTGTCGGTGGTTTGATGCAAATTGCTGCCGGCAATCATGACATACGACGGCACCATCAGCCGCCCATCGACGACTGTCTGGAACTGCGGCATCTGCGACGAAGGACAGCGGTAGCCTTTGATCACATAGCCGTCGAGTGCGGCGCGGATCAGCGGTGTGTTGGCATTTGACGAGCCCATCCAATAACTGACATTGTTACCGAAACCGACCGCGGCGAGGCGCTGGTACAGACCCGATTGCTCGATCTGCGCGAGGATCTGGACGAAAGCCGTGGCACCGTGATTGCCGCTGCCGGGACACATCGTCTCCGGCGGCAACACCTTGAACGTGCCTTCGTAGTTGTGAAACGCCAGGCCAATCTGCTTGAGATTGTTCGCACATTGCATGCGGCGCGCGGCTTCGCGAGCCTGCTGCACGGCCGGCAATAACAGAGCGACCAGAACGCCGATAATGGCAATGACCACGAGCAGCTCAACGAGGGTAAAGGCGCTGCGCTTAGCCGTAATGACGCCCCGCGCCGAGAACTGGGAAGAAGACATGGCGCTAATCCTGAGGTGAGGAAGGAATGCACCGAAGTGGAACTAACTAGTATAAGACAAGTCGGCTATGAATTACTAATTCCAATTACCCCGGTGCGATACCTGAAGCTTTTACGCGTTGCCGCCGATGAGCAATCCGGCCAGAAAGACGAGGACGCCGCCAAGTACGACCTGGATTAGCGCCGAGCGCCACGGAGTATCCATGAATCGATGGCGAATCCAGGCGATGACAGCCAACTCAACGCATACGACGGCGATCGCGACGGCAGTCGCGGTCTGAACGTGTGGAATTAAATAGGGCAGCGTGTGACCCAGGCCGCCGATCGCCGTCATCAGGCCGCAAATAACACCGCGAATCAGTGGTCGCCCGCGGCCCGTCATGCTGCCGTCGTCAGACAATGCCTCAGCAAAACCCATGCTGATTCCTGCACCGACGCTGGCCGCCAGGCCAACCAGAAACGCATCCGCGCTGCTCTTTGTTGCCACCGCCGCAGCAAACAGCGGCGCCAGCGTCGAGACCGAACCATCCATCAATCCCGCCAATCCCGGCTGAACGACCTGCAGCAAAAACAACCGGCTCCGCGCCGCCGTTTCCTCCTCCGTATCGGGCCGATTGGCCAGCGACGCCGCCATATGCGAGTGCTTGCGTTCTTCCTCCGCCAAATCGCCGAGCAACTGCCGAACACCGGCATCGGTGGATTTCTGGATCGCCTTTTCGTAAAACTTACGTGTCTCCAACTCCATCATTTCCGCCTGCTTGCGGACGGTTGAAATCCCGAGCGGGCGCACGAGCCAGACCGGCGTGCGCGGCACAAAGCCTTGAATGTCCTGGCGACGGAGCAAGGGAATATGCTCACCGAATTTCTGGCGATAGAGCGTCAAGAGCCGGTGGCGATGATTGTCTTCCTCGGTCCGCATCTCCGCGAACTCACGAGCCACTTCCGGAAAATTGGCCGTTAACCCCTCCGCAAAATCCGCATAAATCCGGGCATCTTCTTCTTCCAGCGAGATAGCTAGAGCCAGGATTTCGCGTTCCGAAAGGCTTTTGAAGCTGCGCATGGTGCCAATCTAGTCAGTTCGTCGAACATTTAAATTCGGTTAAGTTTTAGTCGCCCAGACCGCTGATTGGAAAGGCATACAGTTCGCGGATTTCCGCGGAAGATTTGAGGGCCAGGTTGGTCAATCGCTTTTGAATCGCCGACACATCGGCTGTGCCCAACGTCGCCATTCGGTTGAACTTGCTGGCCAGCAGCGCCGCCAAATTTCCGCTCAAATTTCTGGCATGACCTTCCGGATACATCACGAGCCCACTCGAAAGATGACCCAGCGTGCGATGTTCGATCTCCAGCGTCGTTGGAATGCCATCCGGATATTTCGCGTCGAATTCCGCCCCGCCATGCCGGAATTCAATCCGGTGCATCAGCTCCCGCGTCAGCGGATGAAACAGCGCCGCGTCGTCATAGTCCGCCGGCATCAGCATCAACTCTTTCCACAACTCAACTGCCCTGTCCTCTGTCCCCTGTCCCCTGTTCCCCCCGCCCTCCACCGCCTTCCGCAGCAACGTCGCCACGATATACACCATTGAATGATCCGCACTCTGCCGCGTTCGCGGGTCCCGCTTATGTGGGTCGCCAATGATGCTGAACGCCGGCTCATAGATCGTAATCCGAATGCGCTCGATGGCCGCCGGATCGCTGAGTAGCTGCGGATGAGCTGCGATCAGATCAATCAAGCCTCCGATCGCACCCGCCGACTGATGCTCATACAGCCCCAGCTTGAAATGCATTCCCATCACGGCAAAATCATCGCCGCTAGCGCCTAGCTCCAAATCAAAAGGGCTCTCGCCTTTGTTTTTCGCCGGCTCGAAAAGGCAAAAAACGGCTTGCGGATTGCGAAAAATATCAGCCGGGCCGACAAAACCTCGCATCGCCCGCCGCATCGACAGCACCGCAACCTCCGCACTAATCGCGGCTGACGCCCCTTTGCTATCGGAAAGTTGCTCGCCATGCCGAATCGCCCGAAACGGCACGTAGTGAGCGACAACCAGGCCAATCGCCGATTCAATTTGCTCCGCCGTCGCGTCTAGGATCGCCCCAAACACGGCCGCCGACGCAATCGCACCATGCAACACGTGATCAATCTTGTGATCCTTCAGGCCAAACACTTCCGCCAGCCGGCCGCGAATTTCATCCAGACACAGCATGCCCAATAGCGTCTTCCGACCGTCGCAGCCAGCGATCTGAGCAGCCGCTACAACCACAGGATAGAAGTCGTTATGCCCAAATTCACCGCGCTGATACCCCGTCCGCGGGTTATAGCCAAAATTCGTCCCGTTCGCGTCGAGTTCGCGAACAGCCGAGCAATTTGCAACGACCGCTTTTTCCGGCGCGACCTTTTTATTGCTGCCGAAGCATGTCGACCCGCATTCATCGACATAACTCAGTGCTTCCTGACGAAGCAAAATGGGTGCGTTCGCTTTTGTCGCGAGCGCGGCAATCGCGCAGGCCACGCTGTCGAGATGAAATTGCTCAACGCGCCGCAGAACGGCTTCCGACAGCTGCCCCAACCGCCCGGCGAGAAAATCGATCGCATATTGCCCGATACCGCGAGCCTGATTGGAGTTCCGCGGCAGATTTACGTAAGTGGATGCCATGCGATCTTCGCTGCGCGCCGTCGCCTTCCCGACGTGCTTGAACTATAAAGAAACTATGCCCGATCATGGCCGATTTCCCACGACCCGCCTACGCCGCCTGCGATACCACCCGGCCGTCCGCAGCCTCGTGCGCGAGACGCAATTGTCGCCGGGTAAGCTGATTTTGCCGCTTTTCGCCCGGCCCGGGAAAGCCATCCGCCAGCCGATCGGCTCAATGCCCGGCCAGGCCCAGCTTTCGATTGATCTGATTGCCGAAGAAGCCCGCGAAGCGGCCAAGCTCGGTCTCGGCGGCATCATTCTCTTCGGAATTCCGGCCGAAAAAGACTCCCTCGGCCGCGATTCCTACAG
>DASXLL010000230.1:0-42270 GCA_036496265.1 Pirellulaceae bacterium
GAATAGCCGGGAGCAAAACCTGCTTCCGGAGCGCGGCGATTGAGGCCGTTATCCGGGGTTTCCGGGACCAAGTTTGGTCCCGGCTAATAAATTAGCAGGCGTGAAGGCTGGCCGCGAGCAGTCCAGGTTTCATTTGTTGCCGTAATGATTAGTATGGACCGGCGATTCGTCCCTTGTCGTTTTTCGAAGTTTTCGTCATGCCGCGAATCTTTCCAGCGCGTGTTTGGATTTTGTTTTTGACGGCAGCCGCAATTGGAATTTGCGGAAGTTGCAGTTCCGGGACGGCGAATAAGACGGTGGGCGTGTCGGTGCTGACGTTGGGCAATCCGTTTTTTCGCGTGATTGGGGATCATTTGACGGCGGAGTTGGAGAAGGCGGGTTATAAGGCGGTGGTGGTGGCGGGCGAGTTCGATGTGGCCAAGCAGCAGCAGCAAGTGCGGGATTTTATCGTCAACAAATATGCGGCGATCGTGCTGTGTCCGTGCAATAGCAAGGGGATCGGGCCGGTGATTCAGGAGGCGAACAAGGCAGGGATTCCGGTGTTTACGGCGGATATTGCGTGTCTGGCGCCGGGGGCGAAGATTGTTTCGCACATTGCGAGCGATAATCTCGGCGGCGGTAAGCAGGCGGCTGAGGCGATGATCGAAGCGCTCGGCGAGGCGGGCGGCAAAGTCGTGATTTTGGATTACAAGGATGCGGAGTCTTGTTTGTTGCGGGTGCAGGGCTTCAAGGAAGTGATCGAGGAATACAACAAGGGGCGGACGGCGGGGCGGATTGAGATTGTGGCGGAGTTGCCGGGTGATGGAAAAAAGGACAAGGGGGATCGGGCGGCTCAAGATGCGCTGATCGCGCATCCGGACCTGGCGGGGATTTTTGCAATTAACGATCCGTCGGCACTGGGGGCGCTGGCGGCTTTGCAGCGGGCAAACAAGGCAGACCAAGTGAAGATTGTGGCGTTTGATGGGCAGAAGGAAGGCAAAGAAGCGATTCGGGACGGGAAAATCTATGCTGACCCGATTCAGCATCCGGATAAGATCGGTGAAGAGACCGCTAAGAGCATTTTGAAGTACTTTGCGGGCGAGGAGCTGCCGGCGGAGCAGTTGATTCCGACGGCGCTGTATCGGAAGGCGGATGCGATGAATGATCCGGAACTAAAGTAGGACGGGTTTCAAGTTCCAGGTTTCAAGTTTCAGGTTTGGTGAGTGGTGAAGAGCGGTGACTTGGCGATCTCTGAGGTCGATTGCGGGCGAATATACAACTGTAATTGCGCTGATCTTGTTGTGTGGGCTGCTGAGTATTAGGACTTGGGGGCGGCAGTTTCCGGCGGGGGCGATTGCGGGTGGAGAAGTTGCTCGGAAGATTGCTGAGCGCGGCAAAGCAGGCGATCGCGTGCTGATTGTGGTGCGGCCGACGGAGGAGGATGCGGAATTTGCCAGGGCGCTCGAAGCGGATCTGCTGAAGAGCGGGTTTCGGGTTGTGGAAACGGTTAGTGGTCAGCCGATGGATGCGCGTAGGGCGATCACGCGGGCCGGACAGGCCGGTGAACAGATCGAGTGGATCGCCGCCAGCGAGGGTCCGGCTGCATGGAGTCTTTTTGAGAATATCGCAGTTCTCGGTCCGGCGGCCGAAAAGGCGCAGGTCGTTTCGCCGCAGGCGTATTTCGGGCCGACGTTTCTCAAAGTCCGGAACCTGCTAAATATTGCCAATCAGATTGCGCTGATCGCGATCATTGCGATCGGCATGACGATGGTGATTATCGTCGGTGGGATCGATCTATCGGTCGGCAGTCTCGTGGCACTATCGGCGGTCATTGCGGCGCGGCTCATACGCGATTATGGGGGCGGCGCGGAGGCGAGCGTTCCGGCTTTGTTTGCCTGCTGCGGGGTGGCGATTGCACTTGGTGCGGCAGCCGGGGCGTTCAATGGGGCGTTTGTAACCGGAATGGGCATTCCGCCGTTCATTGTGACGCTGGCGACGATGTCGGTGGCGAGCGGGCTGGCGTCGATGATTACGCGGAGCGAGACGATCAATGAGATTCCGCCCTCGATTCTGGTGCTGACGCGCGGGTCGCTGGTTGGCGTTCCGAATCCGGTGATTTTGATGCTCGTGCTGTATGCGATTGGCCATGTCGTCTTGTCGCGAACGACGTTTGGTCGCTATCTGTATGCGGTGGGTGGAAATCGGAAGGCGGCGTGGTTGTGCGGCGTGCCGGTGCGGCGAGTTGAACTCGCAGCTTATGTGATCAGCGGGTCGCTGGCGGGGCTGGCTGGCGTCTTGATGGTGTCGCAGTATCAAAGCGGCGCGCCGACGTATGGCGTGACTTATGAGCTACAAGTGATTGCTGCCGTCGTTGTGGGCGGCACATCGCTGGCTGGCGGGCAAGGACGGATGTTCGGCACGTTGCTCGGGGCACTGCTCATTGCGGTCGTGCAAAACGGGATGAATTTGATGGAGATCAGTAGTGACCCGCAGAAGGTTGTTTTGGGCCTCGTGATCCTCGCGGCGGCGATGTTGGATCGGCTGAAGCAGGGGCGGATGAAATAAATTTTCCATCGATGATTTCGACAGGCGCGGTGGGCACAGCCCACCGTACATAGCAGGACATTTTGGCGCGATAGGGCGTTGGGATTTTGCGGCTTGTTCCGCCTTTGCCGGCCACCGTGACAATGCGGTAAAGCTTTGCCGGTTGCGCAAATCTGTGAGCCACACTTCAGAGTGGCGAGACTACGCCCCCTAGGAAGCCCCCTCCACGAACTGCCCCTCAATCGTGACGCCGACCGCGACTACTACCTCCGCGACGAACGAGCCGATTCCGGGCTACAAGCTGGTCAAGCGCATCGGCGCGGGCGGCTATGGCGAAGTCTGGCGGGCGGAAGCGCCGGGCCAACTCGTCAAGGCGATTAAATTCGTCTATGGCCTGCTCGACGAAGATCGCGCCGCCCGTGAGATGAAGGCGCTCAACCGCATCAAGGGCGTGCGGCATCCGTTTTTGCTGTCGCTCGAACGGATCGAGATTGTACAGGGCCAATTGCTGATCGTCACGGAACTGGCCGATTGCAGCTTGAAGGAAAACTACGAGGAATTTCGCAAGAAGAAGCTGCCGGGCATTCCACGCGAGGACCTGCTGCAGTGTATGCGCGACACGGCTGACGCGCTCGATTACATGAGCGTGCAGCATTCGCTGCAGCACCTGGACGTGAAGCCGGAGAACTTGCTGTTGGTCGGCGGGCGGGTGAAAGTCGCCGACTTCGGGCTGGTGAAGGACATTCACGACGGCGCGGCGTCGATGATGGGCGGCCTGACGCCCATTTATGCCCCGCCGGAAGTTTTCGAGGGCCGGCCGAGCAACCGCAGCGATCAATACAGCCTGGCGATCGTTTATCAGGAAATGCTAACGGGCGTGCTGCCGTTTCCCGGGCGCACGGCGGCACAACTGGCCGCGCAGCACCTGAATGCAAAACCGAATCTCGACCCGCTTAGCGATTACGACCGAGCGGTCATTGGCAAAGCGCTATCCAAGAAGCCGACCGACCGTTTTGGCAGTTGTCGGGAGCTGGTCGATGCGTTGGTGCAATCGGGTTTGCGAGCTACGGCCCCGGCCAATCCGGCCGATTTACCTGCCGCAGATGCTGACTCGGCAACCGTTATCCGTGCCCCATCGCAGATGCTGTCCGACTTGGATGCCGCGACACGCGCGATCCAGCAGCTTGCGGGTGGAAGCGTCACGTCAACATCGCCGTCGGCTCGAGGGGCATCACGGCCGATCCGCACGACGAATAGCCTGTCGAACGCAGTTGATGTCACGACCGCGCCCGAAAACCAAGGAGCGACGAAGCTCGAAGAACTCGAAGCCGGCCGGCCGCTGTTTGATGTGCCGCCGCCGGATGTCGATGCGAATGCCCCGCCGTTTCGGCCGACGTTGTTTGTTGGCATCGGTGGCTGTGGCGGCAAAGTGCTCCGCAGCCTGCGCCGCCGGCTGGAGGACCGACTGCCGGAACCGCTCAAAATGCTCGCGCCGATGTTGCTGCTCGACAGTGACAACCGCGAATTGGCCGCGGCGACGTTTGCCAATGAACCAGGACATTTCCGGCCGGAAGAGACGGTGGCAATGCCGCTCCGCCGTTCTCAGGATTACAAGGAGGATTCGCGGAGAATTTTGGAATGGCTGAGCCGCCGCTGGCTATTCAATATTCCGCGATCGCTACAAACGGAAGGGTTGCGGCCGCTGGGCCGCCTGGCTTTCGTCGATCACGCGCAGCAAGTAACGCAACGGCTGAAGCAGGTGATCGACAAGTTACATCAAGACGCGACCAACCTGCAATTTCTGCCGCGGATCGTGATTGTCGCCTCGTCGTGCGGAGGCACCGGAAGCGGGGCGGTGACCGACATTGCTTTTCTTGCTCGTCAGATCATCGAAAAACTGCCGGACGGCAAGAGTGCGGAGATTCTAGCGGTGCTCGTCCACGGCACGACCCGCAACATCCAGCAGCAAGAGTTGGCGGCCGCGAATACCGTTGCGACGCTGACTGAATTGACTCAGTTTCACCGCCCGGCCTCGGTTTTTCCGGGCGATCCGGCCTGCGGCCTGGCCGCGCGCGAAGCGGGGAGCGGCGCGCTGGATGCCGCGTATTTGATCCACGCCGGCGATGATCTTTCAGCGCCAGAAATGGATGCTTCAGCCGATCGCGTCGCCGAGTTTTTGATGCTGGATACCGTGACGCCGACGGGAACGATTCTGGAGGCATGCCGCCTGGAGACGAGCGAGACACCGGGGCTGAAGCTTCGCAGTTTTGGCCTCCATCAATTCGGCCTGGCTCACGACAAGCTGCTCGACAACTCCGTGAATCGGATTTGCCATGCGGTGATCGATCGACTGAGCGGTCCGCAGCAGTCGGCGGAGCCGAAAAAGCCGTCGCTGTTGTCTGGTGGCGCACGCCTTTCCACAACCGAATTAACCCAACTCGATCCGCTGGTCGATCTTGATCAACGGGCCGCCGCTCTGGTCCGCACGATGGGGCTGGATGTCGAGCCGCTGATGCAAGTCGTGCAGCAATTTGCGGCCAATGACCTGGGGAGAAATCCAGAGGCGTTTTTCAAGACGCTGATGGTCCTCTCACCGCATAACCAGCCGCTCGTCGAGAAGTGGCTCGGCGCGGCTCGCGAATTGTTTGGCTCGCCGCAAAGCGATGCTTCCTATGGGCAGCAGACTGGAGAGCTCGTCGAAGCTCTGGAGCAGCGGCTGGCGCCATGGACATCGCAAGTCGGCGCCGGATTGCGGGAATGGATTGAAGCGGTTGCCGAAGACCCGAAGTGTCGTATTGCCGGCGCTCGCCGAGCGGCCAAGTGGTTCCAGAATTATCTCCGCGGCGTGTTAGACAAATTGACCGATGCCAAACGGCGCTTCGCCAAAGAGACCGCCAATCCCTTGCAGGTTTTGACGGGCGCGGATTTGCCGAAAGGGAAGACTCGCAGCCCGCATGAGCTGCACAATGCGTTTTTGCTGTACTGTAAGCTGCGGCTGTTTGAGCTGGCGGCGCAGCGCGCCGCTCAAATCACGCATGCGCTGCAAAGCCACGTGGTCGCCGCGCACGACAGGCTGATCGATCTGCAGCGGGAACTGGACCATCTGGCAACACAATTTCCCGTGACCGCTGAAATCGTTAGCCCGCCGCAGCCGGCTGGCGAGAACGAATCGTCGGTCCGCGATTCCGTGGCCATTCGATTCTGTACGAATGAAGCGGCATTCGCCCAGGAAGTCGCCGAACGGCTGAATGAGACACTGTTCAAGGAGCAGGGTGGCTTCCAAGCAGTCGTGGAGGCAGGCGGCGAGAAGCGGCAGCAGTTGGTGGCCGCAATTCGCGCCGCCGGGCGACAGGCCGCGCTCGGCAAAGCGCAATCCATCGACCTGGCCTCAATGTTGCTGAAAAACGACAGCGGCGAGAGCCCGCTGGCGAAGTATCTGGCCGAAGCGCGGCCGTGGCTGGAGCGGTGCGGCGGACGGCGGCGACTCGTGTTCGTGATGCCGCAAGAGCTGACGGCTCAATACAACGCGGCGAATTTGGCGGCGCAATTGGGATCCGGCGTGTTCAGCCAATTGCCGGCCGTTGTGCCTGGATCAGCCGGGGATCTCGACGTGCTGATCGAACTGGGCGACGTCAGCCTGCCGCATGCCGCGGCGCATTTGCTGGGATTCCGCCGCGATCTGGCGGAAGCTGCGACGCGGCTGTTGACGCGATGCGATGTGACGTGGACGCCGGTATTTGCGTTTTAATCGTGGGGCAGGCTTCTAGCCTGCCTTCACTTCTTGGCAGGCTGGAAGCCTGCCCCACATTATCGCAGCACGTCGGCAAAGGCGGCTTGAAGCTGTGCTAAGCCTTTTTCTCCCGATGGGCCGTCAACGACGACGTTCACGCGGACTTCGCTGGTGTTGATCATTTCCAGGTTGATACCGGCTTCCGACAGGGCTTTGAACATGCGAATGGCGACGCCGACGTGTGTTCGCAGACCGACGCCGCTGACGGAAAGTTTGCCAATGATGGGACTTGATGTGACTTGCTTGCAGCCAAGGGAGTTGGCGATGCGCGAGGCCGCTTCGACGCTCTTTTTGAGCTGGTTTTGGAGCACCGTGAAACTAAGCGTGGCCGCGCCCGCGGCGGAAGGATGACTTTGCACGATCATATCGACGAAGATTCCGGCGGCGGCGACGTCTTCGAACACCTTGGCTGCGATTCCCGGCTTATCGGGGACGCCACTGATCGTGACGCGGGCCTGCGTGGTGTCGAGCGAGATGTCGTCGATCGTCAGATCCTCCATGTTCATGCTCTGCAGCCGATCGACGACGGCGGCGGCGATTTCGGAGCGTGAGCCGTTCTCGGTTGAGGAGGCATTCGCTGCGCCGGGCTCCTCACGCGGAGCGTGAGGGCTACTTTGTGGAGTGTGAGGGCTACTTTGCGGAGTGTGAGGGCTACTTTGGGGAACGTGAGGGCTACTATCGAGGTCGAAGGCTCGATGGACGATCCGCAGGGCCTCTTGCGACCGCTCGCGGCTGACCAGCACTGAGATTTTGATCTCGCTGGTCGTGATCATCTGAATGTTGATGCCGGCATCGGCCAGCGAGCGGAACATTTTCTGGGCGACGCCGGTCTGTTTGGCCATGCCGAGGCCGACGACGGAAATCTTGGCGACGTTGGCGTCGCTGGTGATTCCTTCGGCACCGACGACTTTCACTGCTTCGCGAACAGCTTCGAGGGCCGTGTCGAGCTCGTTTTGCGGTACGGTGAACGAGATATCGGCCCGGCCTGATTCGCCGATGTTCTGGACGATCATATCGACGGAGATGTTCTTGGCCGCGATCCGCGCGAAAATCTCCAGGCTGCTGCCTGGTTTATCGACTACGCCCTGCACGGTGATGCGCGCTTCGTCCTTCGTGATCGCCGCTCCGCTCACCGGCTGATCAGGCCGCTCAGGATCGGCGACGATCATTGTTCCTGGCTGATCGGTGAAGCTCGATCGCACGTGAATTGGCACGTCGAATTTTTTGCCGAACTCGATACTGCGACTATGCATGACGCCCGCGCCGAGGCTGGCCAGTTCCAGCATTTCGTCGTAGCTGATGCGGCTGACACGGCGAGCTTCCGGGACGACGCGGGGATCGGTCGTATAAACGCCATCGACGTCGGTGTAAATTTCGCAGGCACCCCGCAGGACAGCCGCGAGGGCGACGGCGGTCGTGTCGCTGCCGCCGCGGCCGAGCGTGGTGATGTTGAAATCGTCGTCGATGCCTTGAAAGCCGGCGGCGATGACGATGTTGCCGTCGTCGAGCGATTTTCGCAGGCGAGCCGTTTCGATCGATTTAATTCGCGCCTTACGGTAGCTGGCGTCGGTCTTCACACCGATTTGTGCGCCGGTGAGACTCAATGCTTTATGGCCAAGGGAGTGAATGGCAATGGCCATCAAGGCCACGCTGACTTGCTCTCCGGTGGAAAGCAGCATGTCCATTTCCCGAGCCGGGGGGCGGTCGGTGATTTTGGCCGCGAGTTCTAGCAGATCATCGGTTGTATCGCCCATCGCACTGACGACCATCACGACCTGGTTTCCCTCTTGCTGGGCGCGAATGGCCCGCCGGGCGGCCCGGAGGATCTTCTCTGGATTAGCGACGGATGAGCCGCCGAATTTTTGAACGATCAGGGGCATGGGAGCAGCAAACAGGGAAGAGGTGAGCAGAAGGGGGCGAATATTGTGAGAATTCCAATGTCGTCACGCAAGCGAGGGTCGTCTAGTCCGGGTATAGGCAGGCCGATCGAACCTGGAGGCGAGATTAAGCGAACCACGTTGATTGTTTGGTCGAAAAGGCCATGTCACAATAACTTGCAACATTAAGCGATCGTGTGACCTGGGAGTATTGGCGTGCCGGAAGTTAGCCGCTTCTTAGGAATCGTTATCCAGATGTACTTCAGTGATCATGGACCGCCCCATTTTCACGCCAAATATGGTGAATATCGAATTACCGTGGACATTAATTCGGGCGACGTCGAAGGCACGTTTCCTCGCCGTGCATTGGCGATGGTTTTGGATTGGTACATGGAACACATCGACGAATTGAGAGATAATTGGGAACGAGCGCGTACTGATCAACCGCTGGTTCGAATTTCTCCTTTGGAGTGAATCATGGTGTGGGTGACGGATGCAAAATACCTGGGCGGTTTCCGCGTTTGGCTGGCTTTTAGCGATGGTACCCGCGGTGAAGTCGATTTAGCGGCCCGCCTTCGTGGTCCGGTCTTCGAGCCACTAAAGGATGTGAATCTCTTCAGCCAAGTTAAGTTTGACCCCGAGATGGACACGATTGTCTGGCCCAATGGCGCAGATTTGGCTCCCGAATACTTGAAGGAATTGGTGGCGGAGCAATCGGCCACACACGCGAAGGCTTCGTAACCCGTTTCGAGTTATTCTTCGCAGTTTGACGCTAAATAGTCTGCATCTCCGCGCCCGGGCGTCTGTGCGTTATGTTGTTTGGCTGTTCTTCATAACTGTCACCATTGATTTCCCCTATGGCTGCCACCTCTGCTGATTTTGGTTTGATCGGTCTTGCCGTGATGGGCGAGAACCTGGCTCTGAATATCGAAAGCCGCGGATATAAGGTCGCGGTGTTCAATCGCACGACGGAGAAGGTCGATGCGTTCATTGAGGGGAAGGCGAAGGGGAAGAATTTTATTGGGTGCCACTCGCTGGAGGAGCTGGTTAAGAAGGTCAAAAAACCGCGGAAGATCATGATGATGGTCAAGGCGGGTCAGCCGGTGGATGAGCTGATCGAGCAGCTTTTGCCGCTGCTCACGAAAGGCGATGTGATCATTGATGGCGGGAACGAGCATTTTACGAATACCGAACGGCGGACCGAAATGGTCGAGAGCAAAAAGATGCTCTATGTCGGCACGGGTGTGAGCGGCGGCGAGGAGGGAGCGCTGAAGGGGCCGAGCTTGATGCCGGGCGGCAGCGAGAAAGCGTGGCCGTTGATCAAGGATATTTTTCAGGCGATCGCGGCGAAGGTGGGGCCGAACAACGATGTACCCTGCTGCGAGTGGATCGGGCCGCGCGGGGCGGGCCATTACGTGAAGATGGTACACAACGGCATCGAATACGGCGACATGCAGCTCATTTGCGAAGCGTATTTAATGCTTAAGGAAGGCGGTGGCCTCTCGAACGATGAACTATACGACGTGTTCGACAACTGGAACCGCGGCGAGCTGCAAAGTTATTTGATTGAGATCACGCGGGATATTTTCAGCGCCAAGGACGATCAGGGCGGGGATGGTTTTCTGGTCGATAAGATTCTGGATGTGGCCGGCGCGAAGGGGACGGGGAAGTGGATGAGCCAACATGCGCTGGATTTGGGTGTGCCGAGCACGATGGTGACGGAAGCGGTGTATGCCCGCGGTATGTCGGCGATGAAGGAAGCTCGCGTGCGGGCGTCGAAGATTTTGAAGGGTCCGTCGCCGGCGACTTCGGGGGTTAATATCCACGATAAGGCGGCGTTTATCGAAGCGGTGCGGCAGGCGCTGTACGCGTCGAAAATTTGCAGCTATGCCCAAGGTTTTGTGCAGTTGCAGGCGGCGGCGAAGGAGCATAATTGGCCGCTGAAATATGGCGACATTGCTTTGCTCTGGAGGGGCGGGTGCATTATTCGGGCGCAGTTCCTGGATAAGATTACGGAGGCGTTCAGAGAGCATTCGGATCTCGAAAATTTACTGCTGAACCCGTATTTCGCGAGCGCGACGGAGAAGGCTCAGGCTGCGTGGCGGCAGGCGTTGATTTCGGCGACGCTGATGGGGTTGCCGGTGATCGAGTTTGGCAACGCGCTGAGCTATTACGATTCTTATCGCCGTGAACGCCTGCCGGCGAATTTGCTACAGGCCCAGCGCGACTACTTTGGCGCTCATACCTATCAGCGGGTCGATAAGCCGCTGGAGAAGAAATTCCATAGCGAGTGGCTGGATTTGCGGCGGCAGCCGAAGGATTGAGGAGCGGAATTTAACAGGAGGGAACGGAGGAAACAGAGAGAAGCTGATGAACAGAAGGTAGCAAAGGCAGCGAAGAACGCTTGTTGAGACGCTGTTCGTGTCGTCCAAGGCTCGGCGGGAGCCTCGCCCTCCCAAAGTCGGTTCGCCCTCCCAAGTCGGTTCGCCCTCCCAAGTCGATTCCCGCCAAGGTCACGAGGAGGCGCTGCGGTAGCTTTTGAGTGCCGAAACGAAGACGAGGCGGGCGGCGATTAGGCTGGCGGCGGTGGCGAAGAGGGCAAAGGCGGCTAGCGGCCAGACGCTGTTGCCGTTCGGATCGATGGGCCGGGCAATGATTTGTGCCGGAACGTTGACGACAATGAGCACGGGGACGATGAAGGTGCAGGCGAGGCGGAGCGGCGTGCCATAGGCGCCGCTGTAGATTTCCATTGGATAGCGCGAGAAGTTCGTGATGTAGAACCAGAAGTCATAGAGCGAGCTGTTCTGGCCGAGCCAAATGCTGGTTGCGGACAGGCCGATCATGAGGCTGTAGAGGATGGCGACGCCGCAGAGGACGTAAAAGATGTAGAGCAAAACCATGAGCGGATTCAGGTGGAGCGGATGATCGGGCTGCGTTGTGAGATGAAACAGGCTGACGCACAGCAAAATGCAGCCGGCGATAAAGTTGGCGAGACTGGACCAATCGACTTTTTCGAGCGAGATCAAAAACTGCGTGTCGATGGGCTTTAGCAGCGCGAAATCGAGGCCGCCGGTGCGGATTAGCTCGCTGATGTCTTCGCAATTGGGCATGAAGAAGGCTTGGACGAGGCTGTTGACGAGCATCGTCGTCGCGAGGAACGCAAAGAACTCCCACTCGCCCCAGCCGGTGTTTTTGCCGATCGAGGACGTGTAGCGGAAAATGAGCAGGTAAAAGCCCAGGTTCATCATCGTCCACGTCACGCTCGACAGGCACTCGATGAGGAAGTTGGCGCGAAACATCATGTTGCGCACGAGGCTATTGCGAGCGAAAGTGAGGAAGACGCCGAGGTAGGAAGCACGTGGAACCATCGCTGTCATTTGTCACTTGTCATTTGTCATTTGTAAAGGCTGCCAATGACCAATGACAAATGACCAACTCGCTACCCGCCGTAAGCGCTATATCGCCGCGTACCACGCTCGTAGAGGACGCGGGAGAGGAGGATGAAGAGGATGACCCATTCGAGTTCGATGGCGAGGCCGAAGGCGAGGTCCCAGCCGTGAATCTTGCCGAGGAGGACGGCGGCGGGGAAGTAGGCGAGATACATTAGCGGCGTGAGCTCGACGAGCGTGTGCCAGGGTTCGGGGAGCATATCGAGCGGAAACATGTGGCCGGAGAGGAAAAAGTTGAAGAGCATATAGACGAAGAGGAGCGAGCTGACTTCGAGCCACCAGAAGCCGACGAGACCCATGCAGGCTTCGAGGAAGTAGCCGAGCAAAAAGCCCATGACGAGCGAGAGACACCCGGCGGCGAGCGCGGTGGGGCTGGGCCAGCCGGGGAAATAATCGCGACAGAGGAAAAAAACCAGGGCGAACGGCAGAATGGCGACGGTGTAGTAGGCCAGCTTGTGGGCGACGCGGCCCAGGAGCAGAAAGCCGAGAAGATCGACCGGCTGAACCAGGAATTTCTTGACCTCGCCGCTGCGAATCTGTTTGGCGATGCCGCTGGCAAGTCCTGGCATGCTGGAAAATGCGCGGGCTACCATTGTCAGCAAGTAATAAGCAACGAAATCTTCGTAGTGATAGCCGCCGATGGGCTGCTGGCCGCGGGCCTGAAACACGGCAAACCAGAGGAAAATCTGCGTGACGATCGGCAAAAACCGCATCAGCGTGCCGAGCGCAAAATCGCCGCGATAGACGAGGCGCTCGGAGAGAGCGATGCGGAGGATGGTCCACCAAACGACCGCTTTCGCGGTTAATGACCAATGACCAAGTACCAATGACCAAACAGGATTCGAAGCAACTGCCTCATTGGTCATTGGGATTTGGTCATTGGTCATTCCCTTTCTCACTCCGGCTTAGCGAGATCGATGGTGAGCGGCGTTTTGCCGTCGAGATCGCGAATGATATTGCTTTTGTCCGGCAGGAAACCGCCGTTGAGCTTATCGACCTGCGGATTGGGGTCCAACTGCTGAACGCCGATTTTGTATTTTCCGGGTCGCACGTCGTGAATTTCAAACTTGCCGGTGGCGCGATCGCATTCAGTCGTTTTTGGTGTGAATTGCTCGCTCTCGCCCACGTCGGGCTTGAGCGTCAATTGCAGTGTGCCCGTGGGACTGAGCTTGAGCGGCTGTCCATTGCGCAGAACCATGCCAGTCACCGTAATGTTCGTCTGGCGGTTGCAGCCGGGCAGCAGCGGCAGCAGGGCTATGACGCTAAATAGAGCGGCTTGCTGAATGCCAGCCCGAAACGGCAGCGAGAGGATCCGCATATTGAAATGGAATAGCCGAATCGTAGTTGATGGTTTTGGGCCGGTATTCGCCATCGATTAAAAACTAGGAGCCGCCTGACCGTCGTTGCGGCTTTGGATAAGATACCAAACAGTCGTCGGGATGTTATTCGTTACATACCGCGTGCTGCCGTCGCCGAAGCAAGCGTTAACGCCCCCAGGATGGAGGCTGCGGGCCTGAGCCTGCCAATTGGGCCAGTTGTGCGGCGCGTTATCGAAAGAACAGCCCATTTGCATCGCGCCCATGCCAGTCGTCGCTTTGCCAATTGTCGCTCGGAGGGCCGTGCAATCCTCAATATCATCCGACTTTTCTTGATTGTCGTTCGGCTGTATGCAGTCCTGATTCACAATGGCATTGGCGGCCGTCAAGCTCGATCCGGCAACACCCATGGCCCAAACCCCGCGACGATCGCCCTGATTGATGCCGACGCGCAGCTCATTGATGAGAACTGTGTTCGAAGAACCGTCCTGACTAATCAATTCGGCGATGCGGGCACCATAATTGGCACCGAAGACACCACCGCAGCTGCCGGCGCCCGCGCCGGCACCCGTCTCCGTGCCATCCTTCGAGTTTCCTTGCAGGGTGAAATTGAGCCAGCCCGGGCCACCATTAGCGCCGTAGTTTCCCCGGGCCCAAAAGGTGTTGAATGTTCCCGTGTTCAGATTGAAGACGTTTTGGGTATTCGCCCCGTAGTTGTCGGAGGGGCAGCGAAATACCTTGACCGACGCCGTGGCGATTCTACGCCAACTCAGATCCGAGCCGTTGCTGGGCAGATAGTTGTTGATGCCAGCGCTATTTTGATCGAACAGGCTGCCCTGCTCGTAATAGGGGAGCATGAGCACGGCCCAGTTGGGACCAAAGCCGGGCGTTCGGTAAGTGCTGAGCATTTGTTGATCGCCGTTGGCTGGCGCATTTGCGATTTGCACACCGACTGGGAATTTGCCTTGCGAATCGGCGAAATTATGGGCGGCCAAACCAAGCTGCCGAATTGCGTTGACGCAGCTTGTTCGCCGCGAGGCTTCGCGGGCCGCTTGCACCGCTGGCAACAAAAGCGCGACGAGGACGCCGATGATGGCGATCACCACCAAGAGCTCAACGAGCGTGAACCCCAGGCTACGAGGACGTCGCATGATTGGAACTCCAAAGCAAAAATGGAGAGGAGGCAAAAAAATTGCCAGAACAAGTCGACCGCTGACGCGAAAGCGCGATTCCCTAAATTACCAAGAGTTTTTGCTGGCGACAACCGAATAACGGTGCTTGTAATCCCAGTGGCGATGCTGATAGGAGGAACCAAACGTGGTTCCGAATTCAGGCAAGAAAGCGCGTTTTCACAGTTCTCCGGGAGCAGGTTTGCTCCCGGCTGCTAAGAATCTTGGTGCGAATTGGCGGCGGGGGAAGACGCGATCGCCTGCCGGATGGCGCCGCCGAGCACTTGGACGAAGCCGAAAGTCGCGAAGGCGGCGATGCCGCCGAGGAAGGCAAAGGCGATGACGCCGACGATAATGTTGACCGGCTCAACGTGGCCGTGGCCGGCTGCGAATGTCCATAAGCCGCCGCCGATGGCGCCCGTCGTCACTCCGATGCTACTGGCGACAATGATCATCCAGCCGAGGTTGCTCCGCCGGCTGAGCTGGGTTGGGGGGGCGAAGTCTTGCGGCTTTGGAGAGCGGCGGGTGGAAGGAGCAGGCTCGGAAGAAGCCGGTTCGGGCAGGTCGCCAATCTGCCGCAGTCGCGTGCCGATGGCGTTGCCGGCGACGTGGCAAAAAATCGAGACCGCCAAAAATGCCAACGCGGCAATTGCTAACGGGCTGATCCACTGCCGGAGAGCGAGGAGGACGCAAATCGCGGCTACGAGCGCGAAGAGTGTACGAAGGCCGAATTGGGGCGGCCGCAGCGATTTTGGATTGGTGACGTTTCGATTAGGTGTAGCCATGTCGGCTCGGCTAGGGAGGGACTGATTTATTCTAAGCCAAGCCGCGGCTTCAGACGACTCAGTTCGCTCAATGAATTGGGCGACCATATTCTTCGCTCAGCCGGGCGAGTGCGATTGCACCGAGGGAGAGGCCGAAGTCGCGCAGCGCTACGTCGAAAAAGCCCGGAATGAGGAACAGGTTGACGATGATTCCCCATAGCCAGAGCATCACGATGTAACCGCCGACGCGAGGCCAGAACGCAACGAGTATGCCGGCGATGACTTCAATGACGCCAACGATGTGCATAAATGTCGTGGCTTCCAGGCCGGTGACCCGAGTGGCGAGGGGGCATAAATACATTTCCCAGCTGCCGATGCCCAGGAAGTGAATGAATTTGTCGAGTCCGGCGGCAATCGGCAGCACGACAAACCAAACGTGCAGAATTTCATAGGCCTGATAGGCGGGCGTGAGAGCCGTGGTGGAAAGTTGCGGCAGCGCCGGAGCGCTGGTGGCGACAGTAGCGCGAGTCATGGCAGTCTCCTTTCGGCCGAAAGCCGATCTGCAGATGCGGTGTGTCTCCTCCGTGAAGGATTTGAAAACAAAGCGACCGGAGGGATTCAATTGCAAGTTGTGCGCCGAGAAAAGCGGGCAAGGGGTGACGCGCCTCTAAGACATTGCTGCGACTTCCTTTAGCTCGACCGCGCGGTGTTCTTGGGCTGACAAATAACAGGCATCGACCAAGGCCATCGTATTCAGATTGTCGCGGCCGCTGATTTCGGGCTCTGCTTTCTCTTCCAAGGCGACGAGAAGCTGCGCCATCGTGCCGACGAAGGCGTCGGGGAACCAGACTTCTTTCCAGCGGGGTGAGAGCCATTTGTTGGGCTGGTGGATGGTCGTGTAGTCGATTGTGCTGGGCGTTGGCTGGGGGTATTCGGGCCAGCCGATGGTGCCGCGGGCCAGACCTTCCAGTCCTTCGACGCGCCAGCGGATGCCGATGTCCTTAGCTGCGCCTTCGAGTGCGGGGCCGGCCCAGACGTCGTCCCAGGAGGAGCAGCGGAGGCCGCTGGCATATTCGAGGATGTAAAGACAGATGCCGTCGCCGTGCTTGAATTTTTTGGCAGTGCGCGGGTCGGGGCGGATACTGGCGAAAACGCGGATTGGGTCGCCGAAGAGATAGCGGAACGAGTCGAGGTGGTGGATCGACATGATGCGGAGAGTGACCCAGCCTTGGCGCTCTTGCCAAGGCATCCAATGTGGGATCGCCCGCATGTCGATGGTGGCGAGGACCGGTTCGCCGAGCGCGCCTTGATCGAGGAGCGACTTGCAGGCGCGGATCGATTGGTCGTAGCGCATGTTTTGGTTGACGGCGAGCGTGATTTTTGCTCGCTGGCACAGGCGGACGATTTCTTTCGCCTGCGAGTAGTTCACGCCGAGCGGCTTTTGGGCCAGGATGCCGCGAATGTGCCGTTTGTACTTGCAGATGCGTTTGATGACATCGAATTGAATGTCGGGCGGGACGGCGATATCAACGACTTCGACAGTGCCGCTGGCGAGCATTTCGTCGTAGGTGCCGTAGGCCTTTAGGTTATGTCGCTCGGCGATTTGTTGCGCGTGGCTGGAGGTTTGCGAGGCAATGGCGACGGGATTGAAGCCTGCGTTGTGATAGGCCACGAGGTGGCAATCGGCCATGATGAAGCCGCTGCCGATGCAGCCGATGGGAGCGTCTTTGTGCTTGGGCAACTGGGGGCGGTAGTTGAGGTCAAGCTTTTTGATCGCCATTGAGAGAAATCGCGGAGAGAGGAGGGGCGGCGGTTAGAGAGAATGGATAATCGAAGGGGTCGGCCGAATCGATGATCGACGCACAATAAAGGCTCGGCAGGAGCCTCGCCCTCCCAACTTGTATGATCAAAGCGATTAACGAATGAATTGCTCGACGAAATCGGCTCCGAGGCCGACCTGTTCGTAGTGTCGGCGGGCCATGTCGAGCTTGGTGTGGACGTCGTCGTGGCCGGTGGGTCGCATTTGGTCGTCGTAGTAGATCACAGCCCCGCACACGTGAAACAGTGTGATCATTTCGGGCACGTCGCGATCGACGACGAGCGTGTGGAGTTCGCCGGGCGGCTCGAAGATGTACATGCCTTCGCGGGCGATCCAGTCGTGCTCGAGATAACGCCAGGAGCCTCGGATGACGTAGCCGTGGACCGGCGCGGGATGGCGGTGGCGGCTAAGGACGCCGGAGCGTGTGACGCGGAGCAGATTGACCCACTCGCCGTTGACCGTGTTGAGCAGCAGCGGGCGGAACCAGACGTTGGGCATTTGGGGCACCCAGAGACGGTCGTCGTCGGGCATTGCGGCAGTCGCAATATCGGGAATCATTGCCGTAGAGATCATCGCAGTGCCTTGCTTAAATTAACCTGACGAAATAACGCGAACGGGGTTTGGCAAAAAAAACGGGAGCAAGGGAACACTAATCAGCTCTAATCAACACTAATTAGTGATAATCAGTGTTTATTAGCGTTCCCACTGTCTGCACGAAATTCGAGTCGTCGTTAACAAACAGAATAGCCGCCGTCCACTGGCAAAACGACGCCGGTGACGAAGGCGGCGGCTGGCGAGGCTAAAAACAGGGCTGCGCCGGCGATGTCGGATGGTTGGCCCCAGCGGCCGAGCGGCGTGCGGCTGACGATGGTATCGCTTTTTGTTGGGTCGGCGACGAGTGGAGCGGTGAGGGCAGTTTCGATCCAGCCGGGGGCGATGGCGTTGACGCGGACACCGTGGGGCGCCCAGGCGATGGCGAGAGATTTGGTGAGTTGAGACACGCCGCCTTTGCTGGCGCTATATGCCGGGGCGTAGCCGCTGCCGAAAAAGGCGAGCATGGAGGCGATATTGATGATCGAGCCGCGGGACGCGAAGAGAAGTTCGCGCGCGGCGAGGCACATGCGCATGGTTCCGGTCAGATTCACGTCCACGACGCGCTCAAAGTTTTCGGCGTCGAATTCCTGGCCGTCGCGGAGGATCATACCGGCGGCGTTGACGAGAACGTCCAACCGGTCGAGCGTCGCAATTACTTGGTCAATTTCCAGCGGTTTTGAGTTGTCGAGTGCATACGCTTGCACGTTTTCCCGAAACAGTTGGGCCTGTTCAACTTCCTCTCGCGTTTTCGCAGTCACGGTGACACGGCAGCCGTCAGTCGCGAAGGCCTCGGCAATCGCGCGGCCAATGCCGCTGACACCGCCGGTAACCAGGACGTTTCGTTGCATGAATCAATACCCTGCCTCAAACGGTCCCTCGTTGCTCAACAGCACGCGCAATTCCGGCTGTGGCGAAAGCCAGGGAGCATCCTGGGTTCGTCGCACAATGCAGGTGCGGCGGCGAAACCGATTATGTAGCCAACAACGATGCCGCAAACAATGAAGCGCCAATAGATTCCACGGCTTGGCATGACGCCGTGGATTGTAGCTTAAGGGGCGGCGTTTGGTTGGAAAGCCGCCGGTGTTGACCGCGACGCGCTTAATTCGGGCAGGGAGTTGCTGCGGACAGCGGTGCGATTGGTGGAGGGAGCAAAATCGGGCTTGCGGACGAGGTCCCAGCCGGAAGCGGTGACGCGGAACTCGTATTGGCCACCGGTGAGGTCTTGTTGGGTGCTACCGAAGCGAGCGCCGCGGTCGTATTGAACGATGCGGTGGGTCTTTCCGACAAAGGTGCGCGTGGCGCCGTCGGTCAGCTCGACATCTTGGCCGTCGATCAGAAACGAAACCGGCAGGCCAGCGCTGCCGACGTTGCGAATCACAATCCGGTCGTCGATTGACGAGCTACCGGTCAGCGACGGCACACTGTTGGCCGCGAGCGTGCCGGATGTCGGCGGGCTGGTTGCGGAATAAGGCGTTCCCGGCGTCACGGGCTGAATCGTTTGCGGCTGAATATAGACGGGCTGCACCACGGGCTGCACAATTGGCTGAGGGGCGTAAACGACCGCGGGTGGTCCGTACCAGCCGGGGCCCCAGCCAGGTCCCCAAAAGGGGCTGTAGCCATAGCCAAAGGACCAGCGAGTGCCGCCATGATGATGGCCACCGCCGGAGCCGACCGAAAACCCGAACGCCTGAGCGTGGCTGCTTGTGGGCAACGTCGCATTCAAACCGGCGATGATCACGAAGAGCGCCAACAGCTTCCAGAAAGTACCGGTCATGACGGCGAAGCCTCCGAATGTTCCGACTGTGCGTGTCGCACTGACGAATACGGGCGCGGCGATTGATTTCGCAGTTTTTCGCGACGCACGGACCGTTACACCAGCGCGAAAAGCACTCTAAAGCGCAGTATGTACCGTTTTCATCGACCAAAGGGCAGGCCAGACATGCGAAATGGGGCGACTCAACCGCCGCTAGCAACGCTGGCGGTTGTAGCGACGAGCACCAACAGGTGATGCCGTGGCTTTACCCGCTTAACCCGCCGAATTTACGATCGCGGGCGGCAAAATCGCGAATGGCCTGATGAAAATCGGCGATTTCGAACTCGGGCCAGCAGCGGTCGGTGACCCAGAGCTCGGCGTAGCTGATTTGCCAGAGGAGAAAATTGCTGACGCGCATTTCGCCGGCGGTGCGAATGAGCAAGTCGGGGTCGGACATGCCGGCGGAGTAGAGATGGGCGGCAATCGTGCGCTCGTCGATCGACTGGGGGTCGAGTTGCCCGGCTTGAGCCTCGGTCGCAATCTGACGGACGGCATCGACGATCTCGCTACGAGCGCCGTAGTTGATGGCGAGGCACAGGCGGGTGCCGCTATTGGTGGCGCTCAACTCGACGGTCTTGTCCATTTCGGCCAAGGTGTGATCGGGAATGCCATCGCGGCGGCCGATGACACTGACGATGACGTTCTGCCGCATGATCGTAGAACGCTCTTCGATCATGTACTGTTCGAGCAGGTGCATGAGGAAGTCGAGCTCGCGCTGCGGCCGCTTCCAGTTCTCGCTCGACAGACAGTACAACGTGAGCTGCTCCAGATGCAGCCGGGCGGCTTCTTCGACGGTGCGGCGGACGCTGGCGACGCCGCGGCGGTGGCCTTCGACCCGCGGCAGATGCCGCCGCTGCGCCCAGCGGCCATTGCCATCCATGATGATGGCGACGTGACGCGGAAGGCGATCCGCGGGAACGTCGGCGAGCGGCTCAGCAACAGTAGAGAGAGTGGCAGTCACGGGACCGTCCGAGTCGATAACGAGATTTCAATATTGTACTCAAACCGACTCGTCAAAGAGACTTTCGCGGCGGCAACGAGTGCAATTCAATCTCCGGCGGATGTTCGCCCATTGCAACCCACATTCCTCGAAGGCGGATTAACTGTGGACGATTCATTCGCAGCGCACTGATCGTGGCACGGCCCGTGCCTGTCATAGCTATGATTTCCGTGGCCTCATCGTTCCAAGCGAAATGATCGGTCCAGGCATCGAGGTGTGGCTGAAATAAACGAACTTCGGTATCCGTTTCCGCGTCGGTCGCGACAATTCGATTCGCTTTGCATCGATTGCAAGTCGGACAGGCAAGGCACAGATTGGCAAAGTCTGTTTCGCCTTTCTCCGAACGCGGGATAATGTGCTCAATCTCAAACGTGGCAGCGATCAAGCGCTCTGCCGTCCGGCAATAGGCACAGCAATTCAAAAACTGCTGGCGCACCTGGCGTCGCAGAACGGCCGAAACATGAGCGCTCAAGCTCCTGTCGCTCCCGCTTTTTGACCAAGGGTAAACCGGGCACGTGTTTTAAGGGTCGTGAGTTGATCAACGCGTGCCACGAGCCGGTCAAGCTCGGCTTGCTCATCAATAGCCAGTTGGCCTTGGGCGTTACGATCTAAAAGGTCATTGAGGCGCGCCTGAGCCGAAGGAGCCAGAACGCTATCGGCCAATGCCTCAAGTTCGTCGTCACTTAGACCGGTTAGAAGCTCGGCGTCTCGATTCATGCCACTGCACCTCCTAGCTCTATTATATCTGCAACTGCGGGGTGTTTCACAAGCGCGACCGCATTTGACAAGAACCTTGGCGAATGCTTTGCTCGAACTGAATTGGATTCCGACACGCTGAAGGCAGCTAAGTCAGCTTCGTCTTCCCCGGCATGGCCACCGCCAGCGACTCCGGCGGCAGCTTGACGGGTCCAAATTCGTAGGATTCGGGGGTCAGGTCGAGCTTGGAGTTCAGGGCTTCGTCCCAGGTGACGCGCTGGCCGGTGTAGGTTGCCATGCGGCCCATGATGGCGAGGAGCGTGCTGTAGCACATGTACTGGCCGTTGTTGATCGGCTTGCCGTCGCGGATCGACTTGAAGAGCTCGACGTGCTCGACGTCGTACATGCTGGGCTTGTCGCCTTTGTAGCGCCACGTTTCGCCGCCCGATGTGATTTCATGCTTGATGACCCGAGCCTGGCCTTTGGTGCCGAAGATGATGTCCTCCGTCTCGTTTTTGCAGTCGGCCATTTGGCGGGTGAAGGAGAAAACGCGGACGCCGTTGGCCCATTCATACACCACGGCGTGGTGGTCATAAATATTGCCCCACTGCTCGCCAGTGCGAACCTGGCGGCCGCCGAGACCCGTGGCGGCAACGGGCGGCTGATCGCCCATGAGCCAGAGGGCTTTGTCGAGGCTGTGGATGTGCTGCTCGACGTTGTGGTCGCCGCTCAACCAGGTGTAGTACATCCAGTTGCGCATCTGATATTCCATCTCGCTCCATTCGGGATGTTCCTCGCGCGTGCCGCGGTGCCAGAGCGTGCCGGTGAGATAGTTTTCCTGGATCGCGATGATGTCGCCGATCGCTCCGTCTTGAATGCGTTTGATTGTCTCGCGGACGCCGAGGTCATACCGCCAGCAAAGGCCGGAAACGAGGGCGAGGCCTTTTTGCTTCGCCTGCTCGCTCGTTTTGAGCACTTTGCGGACGCCAGTCGGATCGACAGCGACCGGCTTTTCACAAAAGACGTGCTTGCCGGCGTCGATGGCGGCTTGCAGGTGCAGCGGGCGGAAGTGGGGCGTGGTACAGAGGAGGACGACCTTGACGTCGCTGTCCATGACGCGCTTGTAGCCATCGAAGCCGCTGAACAACTTGTCATCCTTCACATCGAATTGCTTTTCAAGTTGCACGCCGAGTCGTTGCTTTGCTTGACTGAGGCGATCGGGGAAGAGATCGCACATGACGGTCAGCCGATTGCTGGGATCGGCCTTCATGGCGTTCAGCGCCGCGCCCGAGCCGCGGCCGCCGCAGCCGATAAGGGCGACGTTGACCGTTTCGCTGCCTTGGGCGTGGACGGCGGGAATGGCGCCGAGGGAGGCGACGATGGAAGAGCCGGCGGCGACGGCAGAGGAGTGTTTGAGAAAGTCGCGACGGGAGGGGGATTCGGCGGCGGGAGTTGAGATAGCAGACGGCATATTGGGACGGCTCCTAGGGAGAGGAATTGCGGGTGGGACTGACAGGTGGCAGTGCAGTACAAAGTACTCAGTATTGAGTACTCAGTACAAGTATTGGATGAGGGAGAAATCGAGGCGTTATCTGGCGGTCAAACGCAAACCGCGGCGATGCCGCGCTCGACGGCGACACAGATTTGGCCGAGTTCGGCGAGGGAAATTGCCAACGGCGGCATGATGACGAGGACGTTACCTAGGGGGCGGAGCCAGACGCCTGCGGCGAGGGCATGCTCACAGACGCGGATGCCGCGTTTTTCTTCCCAAGGGTAGGGCTGTTTTGTTTGGCGATTGCGGACGAGCTCGATGCCGGCGATGAGGCCGCGCTGGCGGATGTCGCCGACGTGTGGATGGTTGGCGATTCGGGCCAGGTGCTGGGCGAGGCGGTCAATTTTGGGTTGCAGGTGCTTGAGCGTTTCTTCGTGGTCGAATACTTCGAGTGTGGCGAGGGCGGCCGCGGCGCCAAGCGGGTTACCGCCGTACGTGTGGCCGTGGAAGAAGGTTTTGGATTCTTCGTAGCGGCCGAGGAAGGCTTCGTAGATTTCGTCGGTCGTTAATGTCGCTGCCAGGGGCAGGTAGCCGCCAGTGAGGCCTTTGGCGAGGCAGAGAAAATCGGGAACGACGGCTTCGTGCTCACAGGCGAAGAGTTTTCCGGTGCGGCCGAAGCCGACGGCGACTTCATCGGCGATGAGAAGAACGCCGTATTGCTTCGTGAGGTCGCGGACGCCGCGCAAAAAACCGGGCGGATGGGTGATGATGCCGGCGGCGGCTTGGAGGAGCGGTTCGATGACGACGGCGGCGAGCTCGTGGGCGTGATTCTTTAGTGCCGCTTCGAGCTGACCGAGGTAGTAATTGCAGGCGGCGGTTGGCGAGATGCCGGGCGGTGGCCGGTAGGTGTCGGGAGCGGGCAGGCGGATAACATCGAAGAGTAGCGGCCGGAACATGGCGTGGAAGCGGGCGACGCCGCCGACGCTGACGCTACCAAGCGTGTCGCCGTGATAGGCATTGTCCCAAGCGAGATACTTCGTGCGGGGCGATTGTTGATACGGCCGGCCAGAGGCCCGCCCCACGTGCTGTCGCCAGTACTGGAAGGCCATCTTGAGGGCGACTTCAACCGCCGTGGCGCCATCGTCGGAGAAAAAGACATGATTGAGGCCGGTGGGAGCGAGTTCAACCAGTCGCCGGGCGAGGCGGATGGTGGTGGGATGGGCCATGCCGAGCAGCGTGACGTGGGCGACTTCGTCGAGCTGGCGGCGGATCGCGGCGTCGATGTGCGGATGGCGATGACCGTGGACGTTGCACCAGAGGCTGCTGACGCCGTCGATGTATTCGCGGCCGTCGCAATCGACCAGAGTGCAGCCGTGAGCGCGCTCAATTAAGAGCGGCTCATACTCGGCCATCTGGGTGAAGGCATGCCAGACGTGGGATTTGTCCCAGTGCTTCAATTGCTCAATGGACGGTGACTCAGCCATCAGAGTTCAAGATTCAAGGTTCAAAGTTCAATGTTCAGAAGCACACTTTGAACTTTGAACTCGGAACTTTGAACTGTTTTGTCACCATTTGACGATGACTTTTTCGTTCAGCGGCACGCCGAGCATGGCTTTGGCGCTGTCGCTGACGATCGTCAGCTCAAGGAAGCCGCTGGAACCGAGGATGGCCATCAGCGTCATCGGCTGTTCCTCGTGATCGGCGGGGTAAATGCCGACGGTCTCATGCTCGTCGCAGATGACTTTGGCCGCGTCGCCGCTGGGAACGCCTTTCAGGCGGTCGTTGGCAATATCGGTGACGAGATTGCCCGTCGGACCGTAGGCGGCGATTTTTCCTTCGATCTTTCCCGGCACAATCCTGCTCCTGTGACACATCCCCGGACTGATTGTAAGGATTCGCTAGCAGCCGGCCAACCCTCTCGCGGCGGGCGATGCTAGACTTAAACCATGCCTATTCGCGAGCTCTTTTCGATCCTCGCTCTTGCTGTTTCGGCGACAATCGCCGCAGCCGCGGACAAGGGCCGGCTGGAGGTACATATTGTCGATAAGGGGAGCGGGCAGCAGATCGCGGCGCGGATGCACCTGAAGGATCAACACGGCAAACTGGTTAGGCCGCCGAAGGTTCCATTTTGGAAGGACCATTTTGCGATCGACGGGACGATTGTGTTCGAGCTGCCGCTGGGAACCTACGCGTTCGAGCTGGAGGCGGGGCCTGAATGTAAGTTTCAGACGGGTTACTTCACGCTGGAGCGGAACGCCAACGACACGAAGACGATCGAGGTGCAGCGGTTCGTGGACATGAAAAAGGAAGGTTGGTGGTCGGGCGATCTGCACATTCATCGGCCGGTGGAAGATATCGAGCTGTTGATGCGGGCCGAGGACTTGCACATTGGGCCGGTGATTACCTGGTGGGCCAATCGGCAGCGCTTTAAGGACGAGAGCCCGACGAAGAAGTCGTTAACACGGTTCGACGGTGATCGATTCTATTCTCCACTCGCCGGCGAGGATGAACGCGACGGTGGCGCGCTGCTGTTTTTCAATTTGCCGCAGCCGCTGCCGTTGGCTGGGGCGAGACCGGAATATCCGTGCGCAGCGAAGTTCGCCGAAATGGCTCTGCAAACGCCGGATGTACACATCGATGCCGAGAAGCCATTTTGGTGGGACATGCCGGTGTGGGTCGCCAATGGCAAGGTGCATTCGATGGGGCTGGCGAACAATCATCAGCAACGCGATGGGATGCTTGATAACGAGGCATGGGGGAAACCGCGGGATGCGGCAATTTATCAATCGCCGCAAGGCAACGGACGGTGGTCGGAGCACATTTATTACGAGCTTCTGAACTGCGGCTTGCGGATTCCGCCGTCCGCCGGGAGCGCATCGGGAGTGTTGCCGAATCCGGTCGGATACAACCGGGTTTATGTGCATTGCGGCGAGGAGCTGACGTGGGAGAGATGGTGGGAGGGGCTGAGGCAGGGAAAGGTCGTGGTGACGAATGGACCGATGCTCAGGCCGCGGGTGTTTGGTCCGGGCGCGGAGCAAGAGGGTGCGATGCCGGGGCATGTGTTTCATGCGGAGCGAGGCCAAAGCGTCGAGCTACAAGTTGCGCTGAACCTTTCGACGCGCGACCCGATCGAATATCTCGAAATCGTTCAAGACGGGCATACGATTCAAGACGTGCGATTGGATCAGTGGGCGAAGGCGGGGGGAAAATTGCCGCCGGTGAAGTTTGATCGGAGCGGCTGGTTCCTGATTAAGGCGGTGGCGAGCAATCCAAAGACGTTTCGGTTCGCGAGTACGGGGCCGTATTACGTGGAAATCGGCTATGAGCCGCGGGTGAGCAAAAAGGCGGCCCAGTTCTTTTGCGATTGGGTTTATGAGCGAGCGGGGCGGCTTAAACTTGACGACCCGACACAGAAAGAGGAAGTCTTGCAGTATCATCGCCAGGCGCGGGATTTTTGGCGGAAGAAGCTGGAAGCAGCCAACGCGGAATAGGGCAAAGGCTTGAGACTTGAGACCTGAGACTTGAGAAATAGTACCGCGAAAGTCCACAAACGAAAGTCTAAAGCCGTCGTATGTCGTGGAGGGATCTGTATCCGTTCGAGTCGCGGTTCATGGATGTTGGCGGACAGCGGCTGCATTACATCGAAGAGGGCGCAGGCGAACCACTGCTGTTCGTACACGGCAATCCGACGTGGTCGTTTTATTGGCGGGATCTGATTTTGGGGCTACGCGATCGATATCGCTGCGTGGCGGTCGATCACATCGGCTGCGGGCTGTCGGATAAGCCGCAGCGGTATGAATACACGTTGCAGCGGCGCATTAGCGATCTCGTGGAGGTCGTGCAGCGATTGGATTTGCGGGGCGCGACGCTGGTGGCGCACGACTGGGGCGGGGCGATTGGGCTGGGAACGGTGCAGCAGTTGAGGGAGCGGTTTGGGCGGATTGTTTTATTCAATACGGGCGCGTTTCCGCCGCCGTTTGTGCCGTGGCGAATCGCGGCTTGCCGAATTCCGGTTTTCGGAACAATTGCGATGCGCGGCGTGAACGCGTTTGCGCGAGCGGCGCTGTCGATGGCGGTGGAGAAACATGAGCGAATGAGGGCGGATGTGCAGGCGGGGCTGCTTGCGCCTTACGATAGTTGGCAGAACCGCGTGGCAATTGATGCGTTTGTCAAAGATATTCCGTTTTCACCGCGGCACCCGACGTGGAGGACGCTCGAGCGCATCGAGGCCGGTCTGACTTCACTGGGAACGATGCCAATTCAACTGATTTGGGGCATGCGTGATTGGTGTTTTCGGCCGGAGTGTTTAGAGCGGTTTATTCGGCATTGGCCCGAGGCGGAGGTGCAGCGGTTGGAAGATTGCGGGCATTATGTGGTCGAGGACGCGCATGAGCGGATCGTGCCGCTGATGCGGGATTTTTTGGAGCTAAAATAAAATCGATGCAGCTTTCACTCGGCCAATGCGCGACACTTGCCTGCTTACTCGAAGCGACTGCGCCCAAAGTCGGCAATGTGCATCGCGGCGCGGACTTTGAAGATTTGACGTTTCACGATTTTGTGGCCAGTGCAGTGGCGATTGGGCCGGTGTTTGATTCTGCAGCCGGCGGCGGTGTGGGCCACCTCGTTCTGGAGGCGATCAAGGCAACGCGGCGTGTTGTGGCGACCAATACGAATTTGGGGATGGCTTTGTTGTTTGCGCCGCTGGCCGCTGTGCCGCCCGGTGAGAAACTGACGACTGCCAGCGTCGGCCAGGTTCTTAAAAGACTTACGGCCGATGACAGCCGGGACGTTTATGCAGCCATTCGGCTGGCGAAGCCGGGCGGGATGGGGCAGGCCGAAAAAATGGATGTGGCTGGCGAGGCGCCGGCTGATTTGTTGGTCGCGATGCGGGCTGCGGCTGGACGCGATTGGGTCGCTCGCCAATACGTGGAAGACTTTCAGCTCGTGCTGGAGGAAACACTGCCTGAAATCGTCGCCGGACGAGATCGCGGCTGGTCATTAACGGATTCGATTGTCCACACGCACGTCGCACTCATCGCCGAGCACGGCGACAGCTTGATCCAGCGGAAGGCCGGTCCCGAAATCGCCGGCCGCGCGTCAACGATCGCCAGGCAAGTCGTTGCCGCCGGGCAACCGGGCGACGAAGACTACTACGCGGCGCTAGCCGACTTCGATTTCTGGCTGCGATCCGACGGCAACCGCCGCAATCCGGGGACAACGGCGGATCTGATAGCCGCTGCCCTATTCGCCGGCTTGAGGGATGGAATATTGCCTCCTCCGTGGCGATGATAGGTGCATGTATCGCGTTCGACTGGAAAAAGAACACCACGTTTTTAGCGCCGCGCATTTTATTACCTTTGGCGGCGATATCTGCGAGCGGCTGCACGGCCACAACTATCGTGTCGCGGTCGAGATTACCGGCCCGCTCGACAAAAATCACTATGTAATCGACTTCATTGCGCTCCGTGACGAGCTCAAAACGATTACGGACGAGCTCGATCACCATGTGCTGCTGCCGGCGACCCATCCGCTCATTCGAGTGACCCCTCGCGAGGGCGAGGTTGAGGCGATTTTCACTCCCGATGGCCGCCGCTGGCTGTTTCCTCGCGGCGATTGCGTGCTGTTGCCTATCCGCAACACGACGGCGGAGATGCTAGCTTATTACTTAGGGCAACGGTTAGTGTTTGCGCTGGACCAGCGACTGAAATTCCGCCCGGATCGCATCCAGGTCGAAGTGGACGAGAACCACGGTCAGTGGGGAGTTTGGGAAGGGCCGTAGCGTTTTAGCCAGTACCGCGAGTGAGGATGGGGAATCCTCGAATGGATTAGCCGCACAGTTGTAGTAAACAGACCGGCGTGCGGCGATCATGGGGTCGGGAGTCTCCCGACCCCTTCCGTTCGTCGTCGCCAGCGTCCGCTGGCAGCGCGTCCGGTCTGGGTTAGTTCGGGCTCATCGCTCGATGGCCGCAATCATGCCCAATGGGCAGCCAAAATTTCCGAACCAAACTGTTTTTTTAGGGGTTTAATTAGGTTACGATAAACGTCCCGGCTAAAGGTCTGCGCCAATCCCGCCACCAAGCTCGACCCCTTCGAGCCTGCAGATTCCAGCCGGTGATTCATCCCTCCAAATAGCTGTTTTCGGGTGGGCATGTTCATGCATTCGATGCATATATTCCGCCGCGATGCATACTTACAACCAGTTTCCTAGAAACGACTTACCAGACAATTGCCGTCCACAAAAAATGCGCCCGCATGCATATGCAGGGGGGAACACCGTTTTGACGGTCCGCCACGATTCTTAATGCGCCTCACCAACCTCACACTTCCGATTCTCCTCCTCGCCGCGAGCGCCTTCGCTCTCGCCGACGACCCCGTCGCGCCCAAAGCCAACGACAAAAAGACCCCCACATTTGCCACCGACGTCCTGCCATTTCTGAAGGCTCATTGCTTCCAATGCCACGGTACCGAAGACGGCAAAGACAAGGCCGACCTGACGCTTAGCAAATACACCGACGACCTGTCCGTCCAGCAAGATCGCAAAGTCTGGGACAACGTCATCCACATGCTCCAAAACGGCGAAATGCCGCCCATGGAACGCAAGCGACCGCCCGCCGCGGATATTGAAGCGGCTATTCAATCCATCGAAGGCGTTCTCGCCAATCTCGATTGCTCGCAAAAGCCCAACGTCGGCCGCGTTACGGTCCGCCGCCTCAACCGCGCTGAATACAACAACACGGTTCGCGACCTGCTCGGCGTCGATTTTCAGCCCGCCGCTGATTTTCCCAGCGACGACGTCGGCTACGGCTTCGACAACATCGGCGACGTGCTCTCCACCACGCCGCTGCTCTTCGAGCGCTACCTCGCCGCCGCCGAATCGGTCCTGCAAAAGGCGATCGTCGTACCCGAAACGGTTCAACCCAAAGACGTCCGTCTGCAAGGCCTCCGCGTCAGCCGCGGCGCCGGCGAAGAGACCAACGGCGGCGGCGCACTCTTCGGCGAAGGCGAAGCCGGCAACGAAACCTTCCTCGACGCCGGTGATTACAAAGTGCAGGTCGAGGTCTATTGCCGAAACTTCGGCGACGAAAAACCGATTGCCGAAATTCGTCTGAACCGCGAGCCAATGCAAAAATTCGAAGTCACCTCGACCAAGCGCAGCGATCTGCAAATCCTTGAAACTAAGATCCGCGTGCCCGCGGCGACGGCTCGTCTCGGCGTCGCCTTTCTCAATCCTTATGTCGCACCCGACCATACCGACGAGCACCCGCAACGCCGCTTGCTCTTTGTTCGCAGCATCGTCGCCGAGGGCCCGTACAATCCGCCGCCTCCGCCCGCTCCGCCGCATCAACAAAAGCTGCTCGCCCATCGTGAAGGCCTCGAACCGCGCGAAGCCGCCCGCGAAATTATCGAGCGCTTCGCCGCCCGCGCTTTCCGCCGTCCCGTTCAGTCGGCCGAAGTCGAGCATATTCTCCGCGTCTATGATCTGGCCGAAAAAGAAGGCGAAAAATACGAAGACCGCCTCCGCCTCGCTCTCTGCCGCATTCTCATCTCGCCGCACTTTCTCTTCCGCATCGAAAAAGACGCGCTTGGTGCCAAAGCCGGCGACGCATATCCCATCAGCGAGCTCGAGTTGGCCGGCCGACTGTCCTATTTCCTCTGGAGCACGATGCCCGACGACGAGCTGGTTAACCTGGCCGTCCACGGCCAGTTGCGGGCAAACCTACCGTCGCAAATCGATCGTCTGCTGAGCGATCCCAAGTCCTCCGCCCTCGTCGAAAACTTCGCCGGCCAGTGGCTCACGCTCCGCAAGCTGCCCCAAGTCACGCCCGACACCAAAGTCTTTCCCGATTTCGACGAAGACCTTCGCGCCGCGATGCAGAAAGAAACAGAACTCTTCTTCGCCGACATTCTCCGTGAGAACAAAAGCGTCCTCCAGTTCCTCGATGCTGATTTCACGTACGTCAACGCTCGCCTGGCCAAGCACTATGGCATTGATGGTGTCGATGGCAGCGATTTCCGAAAAGTGACATCTCCATCGAATCGCGGCGGCCTCTTAACGCAAGCCAGCATTCTCACGCTCACCTCCGCCGCCACCCGCACCTCGCCGGTCAAACGCGGCAAATGGGTGCTCGAGCAGCTCCTTGGCACGCCCCCGCCGCCTCCCCCGCCCGACGTTCCCGATCTCGACGAGAAGAAAACGCTCACCGGCACCCTCCGCCAGGTCATGGAGCAGCACCGCGAAAATCCCATCTGCGCCTCCTGCCACGCCCGCATGGACCCCATCGGCTTCGCCTTCGAAAACTACGACGCCATCGGCGCTTTCCGCAAAAAAGACGGCCAATTTGACATTGATCCCTCCGGCGAGCTGCCCGACGGCCGAAAATTCCAAGGCCCGGCCGAATTAAAGACGATCTTAAAAGACAAGAAGGAGTTGTTTGCCCGCTCGCTAGCAGAGAAGATGCTTACTTACGCCCTCGGCCGCGGCGTCGAATATTACGACAAGTGCGCCCTCGACAAAATCGTCGCCGCCCTCGAGCAAGACGACTATCGCATGCGAACCCTCATCGCCGCCATCATCAGCAGCGATCCCTTCCAAATGCGAACAGCCGCAGGTGAAAAACACTAACCCGAAGCGTAAGCGAGGGACTGCCAGCGGAAGAGCAAGATTAAGAGGAGGATTAAGAGTAGGAAGAGGAGTAAGAGAACGAGCAAGAGCAGGATTAAGACCAATCAATCCTAATCTTGCTCCTGCTCTTACTCTTAATCGCATTCCTAATCTTCCTCTTGCTCTTAATCCTTCTCCTCCGCGGCTTACATCAGATTTCGAATTTCAAGGTGAAGTCATGACAACAAGACTCTCCCGCCGCACAATCCTCCGTGGCCTCGGCACCGCCGTCGCTCTGCCGCTCCTCGACGCCATGGCCCCCCGCTCCACCCGCGCCATCGAACCGGCAGCGGCCGCCGCCCCCCGCCGCATGGCCTTCATCTACGTCCCCAACGGCATTCACATGGACGACTGGACGCCGGCTCAGGAGGGCGACAACTACGAGCTGCCTCCCATCCTGCAGCCGCTCGGCGAGCTGAAGAGCGACGTGACCGTACTCACCGGGCTCATGTGCGACAAGGCCCGCCCAAATGGTGACGGTGCCGGCGATCATGCCCGCGCCTCCTCCGCCTTCCTCACCGGTGCTCAAGCTCGCAAAACCGCCGGCGCCAATTTCCGCTCCGGCGTCTCCGCCGATCAGATCGCCGCCCAGAAAATCGGCGACCAAACCCGCCTCGCTTCCCTGGAGCTCGGCACCGAAAAATACCGCGGCTCCGGCAACTGCGACAGCGGCTATTCCTGCGTCTATGAGCACACCCTTGCCTGGCGCAACGCCACCACGCCGCTCCCCACCGAGGTCGAGCCCAAGCTCATCTTTGACCGCCTCTTTTCCGACAATCCCAACGACCCCGAGCGCCTGAAGCGCAGCCGCCTTCGCGCCAGCGTCCTCGACGCCGTGCTCGACGACGCGCACGATCTTGAACGCACGCTCGGCGGCAGCGACCGCCAGAAGCTCGATCAATATCTATCGAGCGTCCGCGATCTCGAAGATCGTATCCACCGATCCGAAAAGCTGCCGCCCGTCGTGTTGCCTGAAGGCACGCAGCGCCCCGAAGAATTGCCCGCCGACCTCACCGAGCATTTCAAGCTCATCTCCGACACGCTCGTCCTCGCTTTTCAGACCGATGTCACCCGCATCGCCACGTTCATGTTTGGCCGCGAAGGCAGCGACCGCAGTTACCCGATGATCGGCGTGAAGGAAGGCCACCACACGATCACGCACCATCAAAACAAGCCCGACCTGCTGGCCAAGATCACCTTGATCAACACCTACCACATCCAGCAATTTGCCTATCTGCTCGGCAAGCTCAAGTCCGTTAAAGAAGGCGAAGGCACGCTACTCGACAACTGCATGGTGGCTTACGGCAGCGCCATCGGCGACGGCAATCGCCACAATCACGACGACCTGCCCGTTCTTCTCGCCGGTCGCGGCGGCGGCTCCCTCAAAACCGGCCGCCACGTCCGCGTCGAGCGCGAAACGCCGATCAACAATCTCTGGCTCGCTATGCTCGACCGCATGGCCGTGCCCACCAAGCAACTTGGCGACAGCACCGGCGTCCTCGGCGGCCTGTCCTAGCTACCGAACGATCGCATACGGAATATACCGCGTGCTCCCGCCGATCCATTGATAGCGAGAGTAACCATTGCCGATCCAGCCGGGCGAGTATTCGCCCATGAACGGAATCGACGACGCTTCGGGGCGCGAGTTCGAGAAGCCATACCACTTCGCCGAATTGATGCGTGATAACCGTTGGTCGGCCTTGTACTCGGCCTTGCGACGCACAGCCTGCGCCGGATCGTCGTGCCGCTGCTCCTCGTGCAGATACATCCACATCTCGGACGTCATCGGCTGAGAGGTCGAGGTCGCGGAAACGCCCGCAGTCGGCGCTCCCGTGATCGGCTGCCGATCGATCCGCGAAATCAACGGCTGTTGTGCGAACGCGAAGGAAGGGACGACGGATAACAACAGCAAGGCAGCAAATGGCATTTTCATGTGCGAGAATCCAGAGCAGGGAGGAGTGGATAGCGCTGATTTCGTCCAATGGATTAGTTATTTTCCACTCCGCTGGCCAGCCTCGGCATAGCCGGGATAAGAGGTAGCGGTGCTGCCGGTCGTGCGGCGAGGCGGCCGAAAACGAAGCAATTTAGGTGCCCGTTTTGGCCCTTGTCCGCTTCGCGAGGGGTACGGGACACGATAAATTGACCGCATTCGATCTTTGCCAAAGAGGAGCGGCGGATCGGCTTTTCCGGCGCACCAGCGTTGACGCAGGCGCTCCGTCGGCGCGGAAATGAAGAATATGCGAAGCTCCGTGTTTGACACCAATTGGAGGACGTAATGAAGAAGTTGATCAGCTTGGTAATCGCAGCCGCGATTAGTGTTTCGATGTTCGGCTGTGCCGAAAAGAAGCCGGTTGCACCGCCCCCAGCGAACAATCCGCCGCCGGGTGAGAAGGCCGAACCCGCACCGGAAACTCCGGCCACTCCCGCTCCCGAAGGCGGCGCGGCGCCCGCTCCGGAAGGCAAAGCACCGTAAGCGCGGATTGCGCCGAACTTTGCGAAACACCGGTCCCGCCGAATCTGCGGCGGGGCCTTCTCGGGCTGATCGCCCTACCTGAGGTGCCGACGGCGACGGTTTTTTGCGCCGCATCTCTGGCCCTCATTACCGAACGCGATCTAGCAGCAGTAGACTTACGGCTTGCCCAAAACTATACAATTGTATAAAATATCGCCCAATGACAGCGAAAGCGGGTTTGCAGGACTTGGCAACCTTTTCACATGTTTTGTAAGCCTTCAACCAAATGTCCACTACTAGCATCTGCCGCCAACACGACAGAAACACCGTCGCGGCATAGGGTTAAGGTCTTCATGAAAAATTCGCCAAACTAACGGCACGATCGCTGCATTGGGGTGCGTATCATTCGAGCCGCCAAAACTGGTCAATTCTTAACGCAATGGAGTGTGCACCATGTTGGTTTTATCGCGCAAGCAACAGGAACAGATCAAAATCGGCGATCAGATCACGGTCACGATCGTCCGGGTCAAGGGAAACACGGTGCGTGTCGGCATCGAAGCCCCACGCGACGTCCGCGTCATCCGCGGCGAGCTTCCCAAGATGGACGCTGAGTCCGCTGAAACGATTGCAGAAGTTGACTGCAACGTCGCAGCTAGCAGCGAGACGTTGGAGAGCGGCCAAGCCTTGCCAAGTGGCAGTGTCATATCGTTTCGCGTTCGTTGTGAAGGTGACGGCGAATCGGAACCAGTGAAGACGGCCCACCTGCCGTTGAAGCGCATTCACGACCGCTTCGGCGATGCTCCCCTCAAGCAACTCCTCGCCTCCTGCACGACATTGGCCAAATAGCAAGTCGCACGAGGGCACTTTGACGAGGCCGGCGGCTGCTTGTAATTAGTACTTCGTACTCGGTACTCTGTACGCAGCGTTTTTCCGCCGCGCGCCTCTCCCGGAGCCCGCACCATGTCGCCCGCCCGCCTCGCCATCTTGCCACTGGCCATTGCCGCGCTTGTCTGCTTTACATTTTCGACAACTGCCCGCGCCGCCGATGACGGCAAGCTCCGCATCGTCGTCTTTGGCGCGCATCCCGACGACGCCGAATACAAAGCCGGGGGCTGCGGCGCCAAATGGGCCAAGCTCGGCCACCAAGTCCTGCTCTGCTCCGTGACCAATGGCGACATCGGCCACTGGCAAATGGCCGGCGGTCCACTCGCTGAGCGGCGCACCGCCGAAGTCGCCGCCTGTTCCAAAATCCTGGGTACGACCTCCAAGGTTCTCGACATTCATGATGGGGAACTCGAACCCACGCTCGAAAATCGCAAGAAAATCATCCGCGTCATTCGCGACTGGAAAGCCGATGTCGTGATTTCGCATCGCCCCTGGGACTACCACCCCGATCATCGCTATGTCGGCGTCCTCGTCCAAGACGCGGCTTACATGGTCACCGTGCCCTTCATCTGCCCCGACACGCCAATCCTGACCAAAAATCCGGTTTTCATGTATTCCAGCGATCGCTTCCAAAAGCCTTATCCGTTCAAGGCCGATGTCGCCGTCTCCATCGACGACGTGTTCGATCAAAAAATCGACGCCATCCATGAACTCGCTTCGCAGCACTACGAAGGCGGCGCGAACGGCAACGAAGCTCACGTCCGCTCCGTGCCGCCCGCCACGGATGTCGCCGGCCGCAAGGAATGGCTGCGTAAACAATGGTTTGCTCGCAGCGGCGGCGAAGCCAACAAATATCGGGCCGACTTGATCTCGTTTTATGGCGAAGAAAAAAGCAAAGCCGTCAAAAATGCCGAATGCTTTGAAATATGTGAGTATGGTCGGCAGCCGACACGCGACGAGCTAAAAAAACTCTTCCCGTTCTTTGATTAGTGTTCGTTATGCAGTGGGCGCCGGCAATCGACAAATAGCCATGACAACGCGCTGAGGAAATAAATACCTGCGATCGCCGCGAAGAGCGGGCCGTAATCAATGTGCTTGATTATTTCGCCGGCGACCGTCTGTGTCGTGGTGTTCCGATCGAGAATTAGGCCGAACGCAGGCGGACAGACAACGCTGCCGATCGTCCCAGCGGTATTCACAATGGCGAACACGGTCGCGGTGTAGCGCCCGCCGAGGTCGGCTGCCGCGCCCCAAACTGTTGGTTGATTCCAATCGACGAAGAATTTGACGAGCAAAAGACCGAGGCCGGCGGCGAGCGCCGTTTTTTGGCCAATGACCGCGAACATGAGTGCAGCCGCGATAAGCGGCCCGCAGAAGCCCACGCTGATGCGGCCCCATTTTGGTCCAAGGCGGCGAATCATCCGGTCGTTGAGCCAGCCGCCAGCGAACCCACCGATCGCGCCACCGATGAGCGGAAGGCTCGCGAGCCAACCGGCGCTATGGATTTTTTCGTGATAGTGATCGAGGAAGAATGAGCCCATGAGCGAGACGTAAATCACATCGGCGCCGGCGGCGAGAGCTTGCTGCAGCGACAGGGCAACGAGACTGCGGTTTTGGAGCGCCGTGCTTAAGGGCAGCAGTCTGGTTGCGATCGTTACCGGCTCTTCATCGCCTGCGATCAGCCTGCGTTCGGCTTCGTTGACGCGGCTGTCATCGTTGGGATTGTCACGATAGAAAACAACGAGGATCGCGGCAAACAGCAAGCCGCCTCCCATCAAAACAACGAGCGACATCCGCCACGACAGACCACACGCACCCATCAGCAGCGTCGCCATGATGATCGGCGAGAGCGCACCGCCAAGGCGGCCGCAGGTTGTTGCGATAATGCCCTGCAGCGTCGTCCGCTCCTGCCGCGGAAACCAGGCCCGGCTCGCTTTGGCGAGAACCGGATATGCGCCGGCTTGAGCACCGCCGAACAATAACCGCAGCGCCGCAAGTGCCCAGGAGTTGCCGCTCGCGCCCGTTGCCGCCAAAGCCAGTGACCAGAGGGCAATGCTCGCGCCAAGGAACAGCCGGGAGCCGGCGATGTCGCAGAACATGCCGGCGGGAAGCTGCACGGCGCCATAGGTGTAATAGAACAGGCTAAAGAGGCCGCCGAGTTGGGCTTCTGTGTATCCGAATTCCTTGGCTAACTCCGGCTTGATGAAATTGAACGTGTAGCGGTGGAGATACAGCAACCACGATGTGCCGCAGGCGAGGGCGAAAATCAGCCAGCGGACGTTGGTGGGGCGAGTCACGGCTTAGACGTCGAATTTCGCCATTGCGCCTTGCATGTCGATCTGCCGAAGCTTTTTCGTCTTACCGAGTTCGCGGTAGCAATCGGGTAAATCGAAGCGCGTCAATATTGCCGGAGGCAACGCGGAGAGCGGCCAGTTGTAGTCTTCGCTCTCGGCAATCGCCGCGTACGAAGTCAGTCCTTGCTTGAGCGTGAGTTCTTTAACGCGGTTTTTCAGCACGGCGGCAAATGTCGCGGGCAGCGTGCCCCAGCCTTTGGCGGCGACGTGAATATCGCGATGGCCGAAGGAGCGGAGCCAGTCGAGGACGCGGAGCAGGTCGTACGTCTTTTGGCCGACATATGCCCGGTCGAGCATGATCGCATGCGCGGCGTAGAAATAGTCGCTGCCGTAGGGATTCAGGAACTGGTCGCTGCCGCAGGTGTCGGGCCGCGATTCGCCGACGCCCCGAAGATCGACAGCGTAGAACGGCGCATCGGAATCAACCGAGCCGAGCAACTCCTTGATTAGCGGCTCGTTTCTCAATTCCGCATCGGCCGAATGATGCGAAACGTAAAGAATTGCTGGCCGTGGGTCTTGTGGGGGCCGAGACACATGCGAAGCCTCACTCAATCGAGTCACAAGAGCGAATGTTTTGGGCTCCGTTTCGACGGCATACGTCGTCGCGAACCGACGTGGGTAGCTGCGCGAGCGCAAGGGCCGCAAAATGCGGTAATCGGGCGCTTCGTCGGGCAAATCTGGAAGGTCGAGAATTTCCGTGATCGCGGTTTTCAGTTCCTGACCCGTTGGCTGACCACGGCTTTGCGAGAGAAACTTGGACTTCTCCAGCGTGAACGAAAACACGGTTCGCGGTTTTAGTTCACCGACTTGCCCACGCTCGGTGCATTGCAGCACTTCGTCCTTTTCGATTGTTAGCTTCGGCTCGGATTGTGCGTCGGATATGCCCGTGACGCGGTTGAACCAGCGGTACATTGCCTCGCGGTTCTCTTGCGAATAGCCGTGCTCGGTGGGACCGATTTGCAGGGCGATGTTGTCGGGTTTGCCGAGCAACGTGTAGATGTGCTTGAGGCGGGCGAAGGCTTCGAGGCCGCCGCGGACGTCGAAGTAGTCTTTTTCCTTGGTCAGCAAAATGACGGGCTTAGGGGCCATTGCTGCGATGAAGTCGGCGTGGTCGAGGCCGAGGGCAATCGCCCGCGGCGGACATTGCTCGGTGTCTTGCGGCAGCTCGTTTTCGAGATTGCGGCGCATCGTCGTGACGAAGCAGGCCGGAGCGCCCATGGTCCAACGGCGATCGAGGCCAAGGAGCCAGGTGCTCATCGTTCCGCCGCCGGAATTGCCGGTAACGCCAACATGTGCTGGATCGACTTCCTTGCGAGTCAGCAAATAGTCGAGGGCGCGAATGCCGTCCCAGGCTCGCCAGGCGGCGAAAGACTCGCCGACGAGATATTGCTGATTGCCGGCCCATAAATGTTCGCTCACGCCGCTGCCGTGACGGGGCTTCAGGTTCTCGTTCAGGTACTGCAGCCGCTCGCCTTGGCCGATGGGATCGAAAATTAACATGACGTAACCGAGACGAGCCAAGCCTTGAGCGAAACTCTGATAGGGCTCGACCGCTTTGCCGGTTGCCGAATGGCCGCAACTGCCGACGACGCCCGGCAGCGGCATTTTTCGGTTCGTCGGGATGTATAGATTGGCGGTAATGGGAAAGTTCGGCCGGCTTTCGAAGATGACCTTTTCAATCTTGTAGGTGTCGCGCTCCACGACGCCAGTCACGCGCGCGTTGAGCGGCGTTCGCTCAGGCTCTGGGCCGAAGCATTCGCGAATCCGCTGCTGGACGGAGCTGACGTAGTTTTCCGCGTCTTGCCTGGTCTTCAAGCCGGCCAGGCGGTCTTTGATTTTGTTTTCGGCCTCTTTGACTTGGTCGACGAACCATTCCTGGACCATGCGGGAGAAGCGGTTGAGCGGGGCGAGGCTCGTCGCGGCTTTTTCCTGCCCGTGAATCGAACGGAGGTCCGAAATGAGCACGGGAAACGCACCGGAAGCGGCCGCCGCGGACCAGCGGAGCAGCGTGCGACGGGATACATGAACGCCGGCTGTCATCTCAGGAAGGTCGTGATTCATAATGTTTGTCCGGGACGTCGGTGATTGGTCGTTGATTTTTCACGCGGTCTTTGCCGAATACATCTCAGCGTATTCCAGGACCCAGGCGTCGACGAGGTCGCGGAATTTGGGCTCGTCGGCGGTGGCAAGCTCTTCGAAATAGTTGCGGTTGAAGGCTTCGCGGTTGTGGATTGTGCCTTTGGCGGCGAGGTCGAGGACGTGGTAGGACGAATACGGGCGAACGGTGATTTCGAGTCGGCTGTAGTTCGTTGAACGGCTGCCGCGGGTCAGCACGAGGTCATCGCGAAAGCAGGCGCCGCCCCAGCCGCGATCGCCGTACATCGTCTCGTATTGAAAGCCAGGGAAACAGTTAGGCAGGCGGCTGAGGCAGGACTCGATGTGTTCCGAAAGCGTCAGGCGGATCTGCGAATGCTGACGGCGGTATTCTTCCTCGGTCCAGGCCTTGGCGGCGGCCTCGTGAGCGAGAAATTCGCTACGTTTTTGTCCACGAACAATCGCTTGTTTTAGTCGGTCGTCAAAGCTCATCGACGCATCTTAACCGACGGCGATGGCGGGGCGAAATTGGGTTGATATTTATGCTATGCCGAGTGCGATGATTGACCAGTGGCCGGTTTGTTCTTCATTAGGCGGCGTGATTGCGTCGTGTTTGGTTTGGAAGGCGTGCCGCAGGGCGTCCCAGATGAGGGCAAGCGAATGGCGCCAGGGTCTTATTACCGGGGCCACTTTTTCAACTTGATCCAGTTGCGAGGACGCCCCACCGGCGGCCAAAGCAAATTCCTTCCGCCAGAGGCCAGGCGCGCCGACCAGAACATCGGCGCTTGTAATGCGACCTTCAGCTAGAACCGGGTTGTCGCTCCCTGGGGTGGCCTGCCGAGCTTTCCACGCAATTGAAATTGCCAAAAGCATTGCGGCAGCCGACGAAAGCGCTACACATAGCGCTAACACGATTTTTTTGGTTCGCCGCTCACCTACTTCTTGCGGGCTCGCGGCCGTAACAACGCGACCGGCAAATCCGCTGCTGGGAGAGGGCAAAGGACTTCGCGCCGCACAGGCAACCAGAGCGATATGGTCGGCTAAAAGGTCATCGCAAGCCGCGCAGACGGCTGCGTGCGCCGCTAAAGCCGGATCGGCGGCCGGTGGTCGCCGCTGGTCGAGCAGCAAATTCAAGCGTGTTTCAAACTGCCCGCAGTTCATGTCGTCCCTCGTCAATTGCTCCGCTGTGTTTGATTGCTCCGCCATCTTCGATGGCTCCGCGCTGTTTTAATTTTTCTATAAGTTCCCGCCGCGCCCGGTGGACCCAGGTTTTGATTGTGCCGAGTGGCGCTTGCATTGCTTCGGCAATTTCGGCGTAACTTAATTCTTGCTCGTGAAATAAAACAAATGCCTCGCGATATTCCGGTCGCACTTCTTGCAGGGCCAGGTGCAGCTCTTCGGCTAATTGGCGGCCGGCATGATGATCCGGCTGATCATCGACGACCAACTCTTCGGCAAGCTCGGCCGTTGGCCGGCGTTTCCGGGCGGCCAGGGCCGTGCGGCAGCGATTGCCGGCGATGGCGAATAGCCAGGGCTGAAAATCACGCTCTTGATCCCAGCGATGGAGGTTTTTCAGGACGCGGACGAACGTTTCCTGGGCGGCATCCTCGGCGTCTTGCCGCTGGCCGAGCATGCGATAGCAGAGGCCGAAGACCTGCCCCTGAAATCGTTCGACGAGCGCAAGCATCGACCGCTGATCGCCGGCCAGACAATGGCCGACGAGCTGAACGAGGTCGCTACCGACGCGTGGTCCCATGAACGGCTCTCGATAGGCAATACCGCGGGAAGCGTGGCCGGTTTCAAAAAAAGCGGATGGAATGCTGCCGCCAATAGTAATGAGGCGGGGTCAGGCGTGTCAAAACTGCAGCAAGTCGCTTTTTATACAACCGTACACTAACAGGTGGCTTTAGCCTGACTGCATATGCATGCGGATTTGGGTTTTATTTTGGCGGCGATTTCTGTAAGCTGTGGCCGTAAAGGCAGTTATGCGATATTCCTGTCGGGCATAAATGCATCTGGGTGCATAATTATGCAGTGAACATTTTTTGAGAAATTGCCGCAAAGCGGCGAAGAGAGAATCGGCGCAACTTGCTCCCGAGTATCGATGCGCAGCGGGCAAGCATTATTGGTGGAGAGGAAGCAGAGCTTCGGGAGGGGCGTGCCCAAGCGGAGCTTGGGCACAAGGGGAAAAGGCGTCGACAGAGACCGTGAAATCTTAGGCGACGGGTTGGGGCTCTTCGGCGTAGAGGTCGGCGAAGCGTTTGAGTTTGCGTTGTTCCCAGGCTCGTTTGTGCCAGGCGTAGCCGACGATGAGGGGAACGGCGAGGGTTGCTTCGCTGAAGACCATTTGCTCGTGGGCGGTGTCGACCTTGCCCCAACTGGAGGCTTCTTTGAGCGTGGAACTGCTGAGGGCGCCGTCGCGGACGTCGGCGATGGTGACCTGGATGGCGTATTTGTGCATCTCGGGATAGTCGTGCTTGCCTTCCTCTTGAGCCATGAGGATGTCAGCCGCGACGACGATATCTTGGGCGAAGTTTTTGGGGACGCCGCCGCCGAGCATGAAGAGGCCGGTGACTGGATTGTGGAGCTTGATTTGGGTCAGCTCATAGAAATCTTTGGCGCTGTCGAAGCTCGTTTTGGCCTGACCGCGGCGCTCGTGATAGTGGGCGACGATGCCGAGTCCGGCGGAGCAATCGGAAAACGCGGGGCAGAAGATCGGCACGCCGTTCTGATAGGCCGACTGCACGATCGACTCGGCTTTGGCGGCACCGTCTTCGAGATGGCGGCCCATTTCCGAAATCAGCTCGCGGGAGGAATAGGGCCGCGGAGGGAGGCTGTCGGCGATGCGCTTGACGGTCTCATCGCAGATGCGGAGCTCGTCTTCGTCGATGAGCGTGTCGTAGATGCGGTCGATGGCGTGCTCGCGGAGCATTCCGTCGTACATGCCGCTCTTGAGCTGTTCTTCGGCGATGTAATGACGGAAGCCGAGGGCTTCGAAGAAGTCTTGATCGACGATGTTGGCACCGGTGCTGACGATGGCGTCCACCATCCGCGACTGGATCATGTCGATGACGACCTGCTTGAGTCCCGCGCTCATGAGGGAGCCGGCGAGGCAGAGAATGATGCCGCAATCTTTGTCGCGGACCATGAGGTCGAGGATTTCGGCCGCGCGGGCCAGGTCGCGGGCTGAATAGGCCATGGACTTCATGGCGTCCACAAGTGGAACGACGTTGTGCCGCTTGATATCGATGTGCTCGACCGTGGCTTTGAGCAGTTCTTCCTTCGAGGGGTTCCAATTCGACATGCTGACTTTCTCCGTCCTACCGACATTCCCGCGGCGGCCGACGGCGAGGGCGATCGCGCAGATCGCCGGCCAGAAACTTCGCCTGGTGGGAAAGACGAATTTTAGCGGGCAGAGTTGTAAGTGGTAGGGCCGCTAGCGGTTGGAAAGCGGTCGAGCCGTGACTAAGTAACTGGTAAGTGGTCGCAAGCAGAAACGCACTCACCGGCCCACCAATCAC
>DASXLL010000231.1:0-18621 GCA_036496265.1 Pirellulaceae bacterium
ACATTCCCACGGCGGCCGACGGCGAGGGCGATCGAGCGGATCGCCGGCCAGAAACTTCGCTGGGGAAAGACGAATTTTAGCGGGATGTGCCGTAAGTGGTAGGGTCGCTAGCGGTTGGAAAGTGGTTGGGCGGTGACTTAAGTAATTGGTGAGTGGTTGCAAGCGGAAAGTCACTCACCTGCCCGCCAGTTACCTTCCCACCGCGTTTTTTCTGGAAATTCCGCGAGGAACCGTGCAATAATGCCGGTTTGGTCCACGTTTGGAATGCAGCATGGCCGCGAATGAGCCTAGCGAGAGGCCTGATGAACGCCTGGCGCGGTGGGTGCGCGAGCATGCTGTAGCCGTGCGCGGGTATCTGCTGGGGTTGGTTCGCCGTGCAGACGTGGCTGATGACCTGCTTCAGGAGGTTTTTCAGCGGGCGTGGCAGGCTCGTGACCGGTACGAGGATCAAGGTTACGAGCGGGCGTTTTTGCTGCGGATTGCCGATCGGCTGGTGATTGATAAGAGCCGGCGGTCGCGACGCGAGGTGAACCTCGATGAGACGACGTGGCATGAGGTTGAGCCGGCGGCCGACGCGGATTCGCCGCTCGATGAGCTGCGTTTGGCCGAGACGAACCAGGAGTTGAACGCGGCACTCGATCGGTTGTCGCTGAATCAGCGCCGGGTGCTTCTGTTGCGATATTTTGGGGATTTGAGTTTTGAGCAAATTGCAATGAAGCTGGAATGTCCGCTGGGGACGGCGCTTTCTCATTGCCGGCGAGGCTTGCAGGCGATGCGGAAGCTTTTGGCCGTAAATGAAATTGGTGGTGAATGAACCATGAACGACGAACTTCAACTTAGTGACGAGCAGGTGCGGCTGGCGACGAGTCGGGCGGTGCCGGGCGAGGCGTCGTTCGATGGTGAGACGGCTGCTGCTCGGGATGGGTTTTTGTCGCTTGGAGCGGCAGTAGAAGCAGCGGCGGGCAATTTCGATGAGGCGGCGCTGTTGGCTCGGCTGCAAAAGTCGTGTGTGACGGCTCCGGTGGTTGTTCTGCGGCGTCGAGAGTCGGCGCGCGATTGGATGTCGGTGGTTTTGGCTGGTGCGTTGGCGGCGGCGGGGATGATTGCGATCGTGCGGATCGCGACGGACCCGGGGACAACAGGGTCGCAGGTTGCGCAACTCGAAAAACGGGTGCCACCAGCAGGCGTTGAGCCGGTGGAGGCTTTTCCGAGTCGCTCGATGTTTGCGTGGAACGACCCGCTCGATGATGAAATTGCGCTCGCCTCGGCGACGATTGAGCAGTTTACGAGTCGCGGTCGCGGGTTTGATGGTTCGCTGTTGGATATGAACGATCAACTGAAGGCCCTTTCGCAGGAGCTGACGAACGAGACGCTGTAGTGCTTGAAGTCTGGCAACTAAGAATCTCACACAGAGGCACGGAGGCACAGAGAGAGGCAGATGAACAAAAGGTAGCGAAGGTAGCAAAGGGATGTGAGGCAGTTGAGGCATCGCTTTGTTGCGTTGGAGATTAACTATGACGAAAAATAAGATGTGGATGGTTTTTTTTGTGTTCGCTGTCGGTGTTGCTGGCATAGCGCTGGCTCAGCCGCAGGGTGATCGGCCGGCCGATCAGTCGCAGCGGGATGAGGGGGCGCCGCGTCGGGATGGGCGGAGGGATGATGAGCCGCCGCCGCCTCCGCCGCCGAAGCAGAAGAGTAAGGAGTTGTTTGAACGGGATTTTCCGGGGCCGCGGGAGGGCGGACGGCCGGGGGGCGATAAGAGCGGTCCGCCGAAGGGTAAGTCGGCCGCGGAGCTTGCTCTCGATATGCTCGACCGCAACCATGACGGTCAGCTTGATCGCAGCGAATGGACTCGCTTGGTGGACCCGGATGGAATCGACACCGACCACGACGGCGTGATCACGGTGAAAGAAATGATTAACGCACGATATTCCATGATCCCACTCCCGGGCTACGAACATTTTGGTCGTCGTTTCCAAGGCGGTGACGCAGCGCCTGCGATGCCTGGAACCCGCGGCATGCCGCCGGGCATGCCGGGACCCTTTGGCGAACCGCCGCCCGACGACCCCGAAATGCGCGACCTCATGCGACAAGATGCAGAAATGGATCGTAAGACGCACGAACTGGCGATGCGTATTCGCGAGTCGCGCGGTGATGAGCGAGCAAAACTCAAGAGCGAGCTTTCCGAGCTCGTTAACAATCATTTCGACGTGCGGCAGAAGCGGCGGGAGCTGCAGCTCAAGCGGATGGAGGACGAGTTGCAGCGGTTGCGGGAAGCGATAAGCAGCCGCAATAAATCGCGGGAGTCGATCGTTACGAATCACATGAAGGAGCTGATCGGCGAGGAGCGTGATTTGGAGTTTTGAACGGAGCGTTTGATCAAAACCCCGCAACGCGATGGTGAGTGCGGGGTTTAAGTTAGAAGCCGATTGCTCAACGTTGGAACGCGGAACGCCAAAGAAAGCGTTCAAGACAATTCGATTCCCTCTCTGAGGCTCTGGCCGTTTGTTAATTACGCCTACGGTCCGCGCCTAACTATTCGCAAGGAGATTTTTTCCATGACGATGAGATTTTTCCGCTGGTCAAAGTTGCTGCGACCAGCGGCGGCGATGTTTGCGGCGGCTGCAATTAGCTGGAGTGGACAAAATGTTGTAGCACAGGAGCCAGGCGACGATGGCGACTCGGAAGCGATCGCCACAGAGCTGCAGCCGGACGATGATCGGCCGCCGCCGCGTCGGCGCGATGCTGGCCCGCCGCGCGATCGGGGTCCGGAAGATCGAGGGCCGCGTGACCGTGGTCCTCGCGACGGTGATCGTAAGCCGGACGACCGGGGGCCGCGCGATGGCGATCGGGATCCTGGCGATCGAGGCCCTCGCGACGGCGATCGCAAGCCGGACGGCCGGGGGCCGCGCGATGGGGATCGTGGGCCTGGCGACCGGCGTGGTCCCGAAGACCGTGGGCCGAGTACTCGTGGTCCGGCAGACCATGGCCCTCCGTCTGGACGCGGGTTTGGTGGAGGTGGATTCGGCGGTGGCCGCGAGTTCGGTGGCGCGCGAGGTTTTGGCGGGCCAATGCCGCGGTTTACGCCGCCGGGGAGGCCAATTGCTGGTCCGCCACATCATGAGCAAGGTTCTGGGTCGCTGGATGAACGGATCGCGCGGCTGGAACACAAACTCGATGCGATCTTGATGGAGTTGCATCAGTTGCATGGTGAACACTATTCGTTCGGCGGAATACCGCATGCATTCGGCGCGATGGCGCAGCGGGGGCCGGCGATGCACGGTATGGGCGGCATGGCTGGCGGCATGCATCCGCCGATGGGGGCGCCGCCGTTTGCTCGTTCTGGCCGCGCGGGTGGTGATCATCAGGGGCCGCCGCACATGCAGGGGCCGCCGCATGGCCCGCCGCCGCATTTTGGTCCACCACGGGGCGAGCGGCGTGATGGGCCGCGCGATCGGGATGACGATGATGATCGTCGCGGGCGAGCTGATCGGGATCACCACGATAGTGATCGCGATCGTGGGCCACCGCCGCGTGGAGCGCAGCGCGAGCGAGGGGATGATGAGCTGGGGTTTTAAATCAAGGCGAGATTTTTCAGCCAGCCTGCCATAAAGACGTGGCAGGCTGGAAGCCTGCCCCACGGTTTGGGACCAAGTTTGGTCCCGGTTATTTGCAAACAAGGTTTACGCGTTGCAGAGAAAGTCGTAGAGCATCTGTTCGGCGGCACGAAGTTGGTCGAGGTCGAGCCATTCGTCGGCCGTGTGGGCCTGGTCGATGCTGCCGGGGCCGAAGACGACGGTGGGGCAGCCGGTGGCGGCGTAATGCGGGGCGTCGGTTCCGAAGGGTACGCCGATTTTTTTTCCTGGCCCGCCGAGCTTGCGAATGGCGGCGCCAAGTCGCTCCGCGAGGTCGCCGTTGTTCTTATCGGCCAGACCATTCGTCAACAAGAACGCCCGCTCGTGCTCGAGGCGGATCTCCGGCCCCAGTTTGCTTTGCAGATAGTCGAGACAATGATCGAGGGCCACTTGCGCGCTTTCGATCGGCAGCACACGGCGGTCGATTTCGATCGTGCAACGTCCGGGAACGGTGTTCACGCTGATGCCGCCGGTGATGGTGCCGACGCTGAGCGTCGGATGGCCGCAGAGCGGATGAGTGGCCAGCGTTGGCACGACGTTGCGTGCGTATTCATCAAGAGCATCGAGCACGCGCGCCATGCGATAGATGGCGTTGTCGCCCAAATGGGGCTGCGAGCTGTGAGTGGCGACACCGAGGGTGCTGGCGCGCCAGCGAGCCGCGCCTTTGTGCGCGACGACGACATTCAATTCCGTCGGCTCGGCGACGATGGCAGCGTCCGGGACCCGGGCGAGCAATTGCGAGCGACCCGCGGGCGGCGCGACTTCCGGTCCACGGCCGCTGTCGGGGATCTGGCCGAAATAGGTGGCCGCCCAGTGCGTCGCGCCGGTGAAGCCGTGCTCTTCGTTCACGGTGCAGGCGAGGACGACCGTCGGCCGGCCTGCCGGTTTTTCTTTCGCCAGACGAGCGACGGCGCAGATCATCGCGGCCATGCCGCCTTTAATGTCACAGGAACCGCGGCCGTAGAGCCGACTGTTTTCGACGCGGGGCGTAAACGGTTCGATCGCCATCCCTTCGACTGGGACAGTGTCCTGATGGGCTTCCAGCATCACGATTTTGCCGCCGCGCTCGGGCGGGATGTCGCCAGCGACGCGCGTGACGATGTTATCTCGTAGCGGCGCAACGCTATGGCGCTCGGCGGGCAGCCCCAACTCCCGAAACAGGGATTCGAGCTTGGCCGTCATCCGGTGCTCGTAGTAAACTTCGCCGGTGACGGGCCGGCCCATCGGATTCACACTGGGAATCCGTACGAGATCGGCTAATAGCTCAACGACATCGAGTTTCATGGCCACATCATAACGTTCCAGGGCAAATGACGAATAACGAAGTACGAATGACCAATGGGCATTTGGATTTCATCATTCGTCAGATTGATTGCGTTACTCTTGCTCGACAGGCTTGTTTGGACGTGTAATAATCAGGTTGGCAAAAATATTGCCGCTCATCTTGTTGCAAAAGGGCTGCTCTCATGCGTTGGGCCGCTTGTTTTGGATTGCTGCTGTTCGGTCTTGTGTTGTTAGGTTGCGGCGATAGTGGTTCGCCGCCGGCCACGGCCAGCGCTGGTGGAGCGCCGCCGGTTCCTGGCGGACCGCCAGCGGGTCCGCCCGCTCCTGGTGGCGATGCGCCGCCGGCGAACCCTGGTGACACGCCTCCCGCGGCTGAACCGCCGCCCGTTGCCGAAACACCGCCGCCGCAAGAAGCGCCGCCCGCGACGTCAGCACCTGGCGGCGAAGGCGCGCAGCAGCCCGGTGATCCGAACAACGGTAATCCGAACCCAGGTGATGATCCCAACGGCAATCCGGATGCTCCGCCGCGTCGTCCGCCGCCCCCGCGCTCTCCCAAGGAACAATCGTTCGCCGCATTCCGCACGGGCAATGACATCGGCGGGATGAAACTGCTTAATTATCACTACGCCTTCGTTCCCGCTGCGAAACAAGAGCTCGCCGAAAAAATGAGTTGGTATCCGGGCCTGATGCGGCCGGCGCTCGCGCCGCGCATCGGCATCGGCATTCATGTTGTCGAGCAGCCTATCAATTTCAAAGGCGACCCGATGGCGATCGGCTCGAAATCGCTGACGACCGTGGTCGATCAGATGCAACAGAGGCAAGCGAGTGACACTCAGATCGGCCACACGGCCCGCGCGAGCAAGTTCGGCCGCGGTATGCACGGGGCGGTGCTCGACTATAGCGAGCGAGCCAAGGTTGATCAGACGCAGAATTGGCCGGGCGAGGTTCAAGTGAGTTATTACCTGGGTGATTTTGGCGAATGGTTCATCGAGGCCTTACACGATCGCATGGAAACCGGTGAATACGGTCCCGTGCTCCAAGATTTGATGAAAAATGCGAGTCGCCCGCCCGCCCCGCGCCGCGATCCTAACGATCCGAATGCGCAGCCCGGCAGCGGTGCGCCCGACTACGCGGCTGCCTCGCCCGATGGTCAGTTCGGCGCCGGCAGCGGCGCACCGCCATTTCCCGGTGGTGGTGCTGGCGGACGTGGCCGCGGCGGCCGCGGTGGTGCTGGCCGCGGAGGCGCCGGCGGCGGATTTCCGGGAGGCGGTCCTGGCGGCGGCCCCGGTGGGGGAGCTCCGGGCGGTGGCCGCGGCTTTGCTGGCGGTGGCCTTCCGGGAGCAGGCGCCGATGTCGGCGGCAAGAATCAGGCCAGCCGTTGGTCGGCCAAAGGTGATAGTAAAGACAATGTCGATCTTTCGTCCGTCAAGCAAATTAGCCCGTGTCTGCTGTGGCTGGGCAAGTTCAAAGAGGACGAGCGCGAAGATTTGACGAAGGTCGCTGAGGCGATGGACGTGGATATCCTGGCAGTTTTCGCGCTGACGCTGAAACAGGCCCGCACCGGCACCCTCATGAACAACAAGTCGGTTCTCCGACTCATCAACATGCGGACCGGCAAAGCGCTGGCCGAGTATTCGCCGGAGCCACTTGTTAATTACGATGTCGAGAAGTGGCGGCAAAAGGACGAAAAAGGGACCGATCCCGTCGAGCGCGAAGTTTTGAAAATGCTCGACGCGGTTGATAAGGTCCTGAAACCGACATCGCTGCCCGAAGCGGTCACGGCTGAGCGGGCTAAAAAGCGAATCGATGGTCTCGTCGCGGCGAAGCCGGATGATCCGCTGCCGGTGCTGGTCGAAGCTCGCTTTTACTTTGCGAAAGGGCTGCTCGGGCAAGATGACTTCGTCGAGACGGCCAAAACGCTGCTTGGCGAAGAAGGATTTGCGAAACTGGCCTCTCGCGCTAAAGCGCCGATTGATGAATAGCCGGGGCTGTTTCCTCAAAATTCGATAATCGTTTTTTCCACGGACGGAATGTCATGGCAGAGTATTCGAAGTTTCAGCAAAAGGTCATCAAGCGTTACTACGATAACCGCGACTCGATTGCCTTGCAGCGCGCACAAGAGTTGGTGACCGAGCTTTATTTGACGACGGGCAAGAAGCGCGAGAAGCATTGGGACAGTGTCGCGCTGCATCTCGGCAAGCTGGGCATCAAGCCGGATGTGATCGCTCATCTCCGCAAGGAGGATAAGCCGGAGAATGTCGCTACGCTGATTAAGAAGCTGATCGATAAGGGTTAATCAGCGGTTTGGATTGGAAAATCGATCGAGACGTTCTTCATGCCTTGTTCTTGTGAGCCGCGGTTCGGCCGCTGACGAAGCGATTGCCGATTTCGAAAAAGCGCAAGAGACGCCGCTGAGCGGAACTAAGGCCAATTCGTCCGGAGCGGCCGAGGCGGAGTTTGCGATGGGCGGGCTCATCGTCAGCGGCAATCCATAATTCGCGGCCGGCAGTGAGGTCCCAACCGTCATAGGTGCGATCGATGGCCAGCGCTTCGCACAAGCGGGCCGGGCCGCGAGTCAGATCGCGCACGATGTCGGTTCGCCGGCGCTCGTGCATCCATTCGAGGCCGACGAGGGGCTCAAGGGCGCGGATCAAGACGGCGCTGGGCGTGCCTGCGGGCTCGGTGACCGCGTTCAAGCACCAGCGGGAGTGGATCATATAGACGTAAGCGTGCCCCGGCGGACCGAACATCGATTTGTTGCGGTTGGTCTGGCCCCGGCTGGCATGACAAGCCGAATCGCGGGTGCTGAGATAGGCTTCGACCTCGACAATTCGACCGCCGCAGAGTCCGGCCGACGTCTGGCGCCATAAATTTTTGCCCACAAGATCCCGTGCGACGACCGCCGGATCGCGGAGATAGAAGTCGCGAGTTAAAGCCGGCACAATCATCTCAATTTGAACTCTGAAACGTGGAACTGTCCCTGGCACCACTCACCACTCGCCACATACCCTGTTATTATTGATTACTTCCAAAATCGAAACCGAAAACGCATCCGCCGCCTGAAAAAAGCCGCTCATGCTCTATAACCGCCGCCGCTTATTACTCACCCCGCCCGAACGTCAAGCGATGCGCGAGTCGTGCCGCTTTAATGCTGAATTGATGGACCATGTGCGCGCGATGATCGGCCCCGGAGTGATGACCGGGGCGATCGACAAGCTCGTCGAAACGTATACCCGCGACCACGGCCATGTGCCGGCGTCGTTGGGCTATCACGGGCAGGCCGGCGCGTTTCCGGCGAGTTGTTGCACGAGCGTCAACGATGTCATTTGCCACGGAATTCCCGGCGATTATGTCCTGAAGGAAGGCGACATCATCAACGTTGATCTGACGAGCATCGTCAATGGCTGGCACGGCGATTCGAGCGAGACATTCATTATTGGCGCACCCTCGGATCTCTCCCGTCGCGTCGTGCAGTGTGCGTTTGATTGCCTCTGGTTGGCAATCGACAATCTGAAGCCGAATTGCCGCGTCTCGGATATCGGCGATCCGATCGTTCGGCACGCAAAAAAACAAGGCTTCACGGTCGTCGAGGAATATGTCGGCCACGGCGTGGGCCGCAATTTTCATCAGCCGCCGACAATTCCGCACGTGCCGACGGCTGAGTCGCGCCGGCAGCGGCTGGAGCCGGGGCTGGTGTTCACCGTTGAGCCGATGATCAACACGGGGGTGAAGGATTCGGTGCAGAGCAAGCGCGATGGGTGGACGGTCCGGACGAAAGATGGCGGGCTGTCGGCGCAGTTTGAACACACGGTGCTGATGACCGAGCATGGGCCGGAGCCGCTGACAGTTACGAAGAGCGGCCCGCAGCGGGGGCATAAGTTCTAAGTTGTGTGGGCGACATTTTAGCTAGCACGGCTGTCGTCCTTTCCGGCAAAATTTGCCGTCTATAGCGATTTTCTCGATTGGGCCAAGTTTGCGGGCCGATAGATAGGTGCGAGTCGTACGGCTTTGCGCCGCTGCGGCACCCCCTCGGTCTAGCAGATGGAATAGCGCCATGATGGCCCGCTGGATTGGCTTCGCTTTGTTGTCGGCTTCGTTGTTTGGCAGCGGCTGCTGCTGCACGCCCTGTGGGCCGTGCGGACAGCCGACATGCTGCTTCTCGCTGCCGTGTATACCCAAGCCGATTGTTTGGGACGGCGGCTGCAATGATTGCGGCCCGAACTCATGCACGTCGTGCGCGGGCTACGGCAACCACGGCTGCCAGACGTGCGGCATCTTTGGTAACGGCGGTCTGTTTCCGGGGCTCGGCAGTTGCATGAGTTGCGGCAAAGGCTGCAGCGACATTTACATTCACGAATGGATTAGCGATCCGCCCGATTGCTGCGATCCGTGCGATCAGTGCCAGGGCCAATTTACCGGCCCGCATGGTTACTGCTGCCGCGGGCCGTTCCAGCGAATCTTGTCCGCCTTTCACTGCTACAAATACTGCCCCGCGCCATATTGCGGGCCGTGGAGGCCGATTTTCGGTCACTGCGGTTGTGGCGGCGGCTCTGGGGCCATGGGATGCTGCGATGCCGGACCGAGTTGCGGCTGCGGTGGTGTTGGCTGCTCGACGTGTGCGGGCGGCGGGCCGGCCGGCGGCGAAGTCTATTACGAAGGAGCGCCGGGTCAGGCTGTGCCGCGGCCCACACCCAGTACGCGAATTCAGCAGGGTGCGCCGACGCCCGGCGAAACGACAATTATTGAAGAGAGCGTGGAAGCGCCACGCATGAGGCCAGCAGTTGGCGGGCGTGTACAGAGCGTTCAACCGTCGCGCAACCAAGGGCAAATCAGTGGACGCTACTCGCCGCAAGAGATTCAGCAGATGCAGGTGGCTCAGAAACAAGCTCAGCGGCAGCAGATTCAGACGGCGTCGCGGCAGCAAGTGGCGCAGCAGCCGCAGCGTTTGACCGCGGCTCAGGTTGCGGCTCGTCGCGCGGCTCTGCAAAAGCGGGCGGAAGCTGCTGAGGCAGAAGAGGATGTTCGCGGAGCGACGTATCAGCGATAAATAGCGCCGGGCCGTAAAACACGGAACGCCCCGGAGGGCGTTCCCGACAGCGCATAAAAAACCGGAGGCATGATGCCTCCGGTTTCGCTTTTCGTACTTCGTTTAGTTGCGCTACCGCATCAGGCTGGCCACGGCTCCTAGTCCATCGCTCTCCGCGGCCGGCGGGGCGACGAGTTGCACTTTCGTGTTGCTCGCCGCATAGCCGTCGGCTTTGACGAGCACGATTTCGGCTGGCAGCGGCGAGTTGATCGCGAGTTGCGGCAAGGTGGCGGTCGCATGGTCGCCAGCCCATTCATCGACATGAACGCCGAGCGTCAACTGATCGACGACCAGCAGCACCTGGCCGCTGGCACCGAGATCTTTCGCGTTCAAAGTTACGGTTGAGCCGACCGGCACTTCCGGCAGCCTTTCGGCCGAGACGGTTGAAGCAACCTGGCTGGCAACCGGCTGAGCGGCTTCGACGACAGCGGTTGTCGCCGCAGCGGGAACAACAACGGTCTGGCTGCTATACATGGGCGGATAATAGCCGCCGCCGTAGTAAGCACCGCTGCCAATGACGGGAACGGCACCGAGGACAATGGGCGGCCACCAGGGCTTGTGATGATTGCCGCCGCCGGTGCCGGTTCCCGGCGGTTGAGTGGGACCGGTGGGTCCCGTCGGCAGTGGATTGACGGGGCCGACTACAGGACCGCCGCCGGGCCACTTGATCGGGCCAGGGCCAACCGGGGGCTTGGGCTTGCCGCCTGGACCGATCGGGCCAACGGGTCCAATCGGAGGTATCACCTGACCGACAATGGGCGGTTTGATGGGTCCGATTACGCCTCCGGGCGGCTTAATTGGGCCGATTGGACCACTCGTCTTGATGGGGCCGGAAATGATTGGACCGGTGGGCAGCGTCGGCTTGATGGGCGAGAGACCACCGGCCGGATTGCTAACTTTGATGGGGCCGGCATTCGTAATCGGTGCGTGAAATGTTGCCTGTCGGACTGCGCTGCCACCGAAATTGCCGCCACTAAAATGATTGCCGCCGCCGAAGCCACCGCCGAAACCACCACCGCCGCCGCCATGATGAGCTGAGGCCGTGCCCGCGACCGCACCGAAAACGATAAAAACCGTCGCCGCCACCGAATTGAGCCAGAACCGTGACATCTTTTCCGTCCCTTCCTGTGATTGACTTGCACCGGGCGGCCAACTCAGCCGGCCTCTATTCAGCTCAGCGTCGATTCGGGAAAAATGTTACAGGGGTGGGGCTCGGGGTTCGGGACTCGGGGTTCGGGACGAAAGGGCGGAAAGAGAGGATTATGGGCACTTGGAGCGCAGAAACCGTTGGTGGCCATCCGTGCGATGTCTATTTGCCGCCGCAGCGGAATCAGCACGGCTATGTGGTGCTTTATCTCCATGGCGTGCATATGAACCGGTTGGACGATCAGCCGGCGTTTATGGAAGAATTCGACCGCCACGGCCTAGCCATCGTCGCGCCGCAGACGAAACGAAGCTGGTGGACCGACAAAATCTGCCGGGAGTTTGACTCCAATATCTCAGCCCAGCGACATGTGATCGAGAACGTGCTGCCGTTCATTGAGTCGCGGTTGGGGGCCAAGCCACCAAGGATTGGCCTCCTTGGCACAAGCATGGGCGGCCAAGGAGCGCTGCGTCTGTCGTACAAATTTCCCAACCAATTCCCCGTCGCCGCCGCAATCTCACCGGCGATCGATTTTCATAAGCGGTTCAACGAAGGAGACGAGACGATTCCGCAGATGTATCGCGATCCGGAGGGGGCGCGGCAAGACACAGCGATTCTGCATATTCACCCACTTAATTGGCCGCGGCACCAGTTCTTTTGCTGCGACCCGGAGGACGAACGCTGGTGGGAAAGTGCCGAGCGGCTGCGAATGAAGCTGTATTCGCTGGGAATTCCGCACGAATGTGACTTGGAAACAACGGGCGGCGGCCACGGCTTTGAGTATTACAGCCGAATGGCCCCGCGAGCCATTGGTTATTTGGCCGCCAAGCTGGATGAAGAGCGCCGGCGGATAGTGTGACTGTCAATTTGAAGATTGTTGACAATCGACAATTCGTTCGATAGGCTGTGGCGGTTCCTTATCGACTGTGTCCACGCGCTAGGCTGGATCACCAATGTCTTCCGTTGCCGTTTTTCGCACCATTCGCGAGCAAATTGTCGAGCAACTGCGGAATGAGGTGCTAACGGGACAACTGAATGCCGGTGATTCGCTCCGCGAGGAGTCGCTGGCTCGCCGTTTCGGTGTCAGCCGGGGGCCGATTCGCGATGCGTTGCTGCAGCTTTCGCAGGAGGGTCTGTTGCAATCGCGGCCCAACTGTGGGGCGAAGGTTGCGCCGGAGCCGAGCACCACCATTCAGCCACTGGTGATTCCGCTGCGCCGGCAGATTGAGGCATACTGTTTGGAGTTGATCTTCCCGACCTTGACATCTGACGACGATCGCCGACTCGACGAAAACCTTCAGCGATTGCGAGATGTATGTCAAATTGGGGAGATGGCCGCGGTCGTCGAGCACGACATGGCGTTTCATCGTTGGTTTGTCGAGCGAACGGGTGATCCGGATTTGTTGAAGCTGTGGCTAACTGTCGTCACGCGGATGCGACTGCGCTACACGCGACATCCGAATCTGATGGATTCGTTCGCCGAACACGAAGTGGTTGTCGCGGCCGTTCATCGCCGCGATCAGAATGCAGCGGTCGCGGCGCTGGCTGCCAATATTCAATGAGAGGCGGGCGATGATTTCGTTGGTCCCATTTCGCGTTGCTTGCTCTGCCGTCCTGGCTGTTGCGCTGGCGATTTCCGCGGGTCGCGCGCTGGCAGACGACGCGTCGCCACCCTTTAGCATGGTCCGCGCAATATTCGCGGAGAAATGCTTATCCTGTCATGGCAACGATCCCAAGGAAATCAAAGGCGATTATGACCTGCGGACGCGCGAAGCGGCGATTAAAGGCGGCGAAAGCGGTGAAGTGGCAATTGTGCCCGGGGAGCCGGAGAAAAGTCCGCTTTATCGGGCCGTCACTTGGGACGACGAGTCGCTGCAGATGCCGCCGAAGGAGAATGACCGGCTGACGAAGGAGCAGCTCGCCGTCATACGCAATTGGATTGCGGCCGGCGCCAAGTGGGAGATGACTTCTGCGGCCAAACCTGACGAAAAATGGTCGGGTCCTTCCGGCGGCATTCGCATCGCCACCAGCGGCGGTCGATCGGCCGATTGGGAGAACCGGTATTATGAACCGGAAGCGATTTGGGCCTATCAGCCAATTCGGCGGCCGGAAGTGCCGGGCGGAAGAGGTCAGAATCCGATCGATGCGTTTTTGCTGACGGCCATGCGGGCGAAAGGCATTGAGGGATATGCGCGGCGTGCGGATGAGCAATCGCTTGTTCGCCGCTTGACCTTCGATTTGACGGGGTTGCCGCCGACTGCCGATGACTCAAACGCCGATTACGAAGCACTCGCAAAACGACTGCTTTCTTCGCCCCGCTACGGCGAACAGCAAGCTCGGCATTGGCTTGATGTGGTCCGCTATGCCGATACGGCCGGCTTCTCGAATGACTTCGAGCGGCCGAATTCGTGGAGGTATCGCGATTATGTGATTCGCAGCTTTAACGCGGATAAGCCGTTCGATCGTTTCATTCTTGAGCAAGTTGCGGGCGACGAGCTGGACGAAAACGATCCGGAACTGCAAATCGCTGTGGGTTTTTTGCGGATGGGACCGTGGGAACATACGGGCATGACGGTCGCTGCGATCACGCGGCAACAGTTTCTCGACGATGTGACCAACCATGTGGGCGTGTCGCTACTGGGCCAAGGCCTGCGCTGTGCCTCTTGCCATGATCACAAATTCGATCCGGTGCCGACGCGCGATTATTACCGCATGCAAGCGGTGTTTTCTCCCGTGCAGTTCGTTGAGCGGCCGGTTCCATTCTTAGCCAGCGAAAATGTTTCGAACTTCGATAACGCCAAGGAAGTCGTGCAGGCGCGACTGGCGCACTTGAAAGAGGCCCAGGCGGCTTTAGTAGCCAAGAATCGCGACGCACTGGCAAAGTTTTTGGAAGAGCAGGGCGTTAAGGCCATCGCCGATTTGCCCGCCGAGGTGCGGCAGCGCCAGGACATTCGCGCGGGGACATTCGGCCTGTCCAAACCGGAGTTGTCGCTCCGCAAGGCTTATCAGAAGTCGCAGGTTTATTTGGAACGCGAGCTGAAGCGGTTCGAGCCGTTGGCTCTGAGCCTCTATTCCGGGCCGCCCCGCGACTATACGTCGCTCAAGCCGAACTATTCTGTTCCCGCGAATCGGACCGGCCCTGTGCCGGTCGTCCACATTTTGCCCGGCGGATCGCTGGAGTCGCCGGCCGACGAAGTGACACCCGGCGTGCTCAGCGCGATGTTTGGTCTGCGCGATGCGACATCGCCCGGCGATCGCGCATCGATGCCTGGCGAAACAGCCGGCCGCCGCCTGGCACTGGCCCACTGGATTGCCAGTCGCGACAACACGCTCACGTCGCGCGTGATCGTCAATCGCGTCTGGCAGCAGCATTTCGGTCGCGGCCTGGTCGCCACGCCCAACAACTTTGGCAAGATGGGCGCGCGGCCGACGAATCCGGAGCTTCTCGATTGGCTGGCGACTTGGTTCATGGACAACGGCTGGTCGCTGAAGAAGCTACACGAGCTGATCGTGACGAGCCAGGCGTATCAACAGGCGTCGGAGCGGCCCGATATCGATGAGCTACGGCAGAAGGACTCGAAAAACGAGCTGCTGGCCTATTTCTCGCCGCGCCGCCTCGCCGCCGAAGAAATTCGCGACGCGATGCTGGCAGCGAGTGGCGAATTGAACCTCGAAATGGGCGGCCCCGGCTCATTGCCCGAGCTGAATTGGGAGGTTGCCTTCCAGCCGCGGCAAATCATGGGGGCGATGGCGCCGGCCTATATTCCTTCGCGGACGCGGACCGAGCGCAGCCGCCGCACGATCTACTCTTTCCGGATTCGTAATTTGGCCGATCCGCTGCTGGAGGTCTTGAATCGGCCCGGTAGCGAAACCAGTTGCGAGCGGCGTGACGAAACGACGGTTACGCCACAAGTATTCGCCCTGTTCAACAGTGAATTCGCCGCCAATCGCGCGCTGGCGATGGCCGATCGACTGATGAAAGAACAACCGCGTGGGGAAGATCGCATCGCCGCCGCGTTCCGCGCCGTCTATGGCCGCGATCCCACGGCTGCGGAATCCGCTTCGTGCTCGGACCATTTGGCCAGACTAACCAAGCAACAGGAATCCAATCCGCCGTCGGTCCACGATCTACCCATGAAGGTCCGTCGCAGCATGGTCGAAGAAATGACTGGCGAAACTGAAAGTTGGGACGAAGACCTTTCCATTCTCAAGAACTACGAGCGCGATCTCATGCCTTGGCAAGTTGATGCGCCGACACGTGCGCTGGCCGACTTGTGCCTGGTCCTCATGAACTCCAACGAATTTTTGTACGTGCGATAACGAATCCAATGCAATGCTGCCATCCCTCCCGCCGTGACTTCCTCTATAGCCTGGGCCTTTCGCTCGGCTCAGCCGCATTCCATTCGTTATTGCGCGCGGAACAAACGAAGGCTCCAAGTGCCGGCCCGCTGTCGCCGAAGCCTCCGCATCATGAGCCAAAAGCCAAGGCGTGCATCTGCCTGTTTATGGAGGGCGGGCCGAGCCACATCGATACGTTCGATCCGAAGCCGAAATTGGCCGAGCTGCACATGCAGGAGTTCGCTCGGCAAGACAAATTCGCTTCGGCCATGACCAGCGGGAAGCGGTACTACATCAAAAGCCCATTCGAATCGCGGCAGGTCGGCAAATGCGGCCATTGGATGAGCGATCGGTTCCAGCATCTGCCGGAAGTGGCGGACGAGCTGTGCATCTTCAAAGGCATGCAGGTCGATTCGGTGGATCATCCGACGGCTTGCTATCAAATGAATACGGGCAATCGCTTTGGCGGCGATCCGGCGCTCGGCTCATGGACCACGTATGGCCTGGGGAGCGAAAACCAGAATTTGCCGGCGTTTGTCGTGCTGCCGGAAGGGGCTTTTCCGCAGGGCGGCTCGGCGAATTGGTCGAATGGCTATCTGCCGGCGTATTTTCAGGGCACACCGCTGCGGCCGAGTGGCTCACCGATTCTCGATCTGGCCGCCGCTTATGGCAAACCGCAAGAAATCCAGCGGGCGAACCTCGATTTGCTGGCCGAGCTAAATAAAAACGACCTCTCGCGGCATCCGCACCATGCGGATGTCGCCGCGCGGATGGAGGCATATGAACTGGCATTCCGCATGCAGACCGAGGTGCCTTCCGTCGTCGATCTCTCGAATGAGCCGCAAGAAACGCTCAATCTCTACGGCATCGGCCAGCACGAGACCGACAGTTTTGGTCGCCGCTGCCTCTTAGCGCGGAAGCTCGTGCAAGCTGGCGTGCGCTTTGTCCAACTGTTCGAAGCCGGCTGGGACTCACACGATTATCTGGAGCGTGCGCACTCGCAGCGGATCAAATCAATCGATAAGCCGATCGCTGCACTGCTTAAGGATCTTCGCCGTCTGGGGCTTCTCGACAACACGCTCGTCGTCTGGGGCGGAGAATTCGGCCGCTCGCCCGATAATGGAGTCCGCATGGGCGGTCAGGTAGTCGGGCGAGATCACAACGCCAAGGCCATGAATGTCTGGCTGGCCGGCGGCGGCGTGAAAGCCGGGCATACCATCGGCGCGACGGACGAGCTAGGTGATCACGCCGTAGAAGAAGTGCATCACGTGCGCGATTTCCACGTGACCTTGCTGCATCTGCTTGGCTTGAACGACAACAAGCTGACGTATTTTCATGAAGGGCGCTACAAGCAGCTCAGCCAGATTGGTGGGCAGGTGATTAAAGAGTTGTTGGCGTAGCGTTGTTCTTGCAGGCCGATCTCGCCACGCGATCAAGACATGCACATTGCGCGACTGGAAGACGGATGCGATTATTTGTCAGACTTCTCGATGGCGAACAGATGATCTTTGTTGGCGATGTAGAGAACACCGTTCGCGGCGATGGGCGTGCAATAGACGGCGTTGCCCATGTTGATTTCTAACGTGGGTTGGAATTCGAGCGGATTGATTTTACCCTTCTCGTCTGGCTTGGCGGCTACTCTGGCACGGCTTGCATCTTCGGAGAGGCGAAAGATCGCGATGTCGCCGTCCTCGTCGCCGATAAAGACATGGCCATCCGCGATCAGCGGTGTGGCCCAGCAGGCGGCGAGGAAGTCGCAGGTCCAGTAAGGGCGGCCGGTTTTGACGTCCAGGCAGTGAAAGAGGCCACTGAAATCGGGGCAGAACAAGAGGCCATCGTTGATAGCGGGGCTGCTGATGGAGCGGTGCATCTGGTCCTGGAAGTCGAACTTACCGTTGCCATCGTGATCGAATCGTTCGTATTTCCAAACTGCGGCGGAGTCGGGATTGTCGATCAGCCGTTCGCCGCGGGGAGTGGCCAAGATGTACTGATACTCGCGTTGGCCGAGGGAGCTAATATGTGGGCGCTTCCAGACGTACATCGTTTCCGGTGGAACAGTGCCGGTGATCAATTTCCATTCGGCACCCCGCACGATCGGCGTGACAGTCATTCCGAGCGAAGACACGCCCTGATTGGCGAGAACTCCGCGCAGATATTCGTCGAGAATACTTTTATCGAGCGTACCCTCGACATAGCCGCCCGCTAGCCTCGTTTCATGCCATGTGTGCAGGTTCGAGATGCGGCGATGGGGGATAACTTGGCCTTTTGAATCGACCACCTTGTGCGGACTGACGTCGCTGCCATCGAGCTTGCGCGTGGCGTCGATGCACCAAATGCAGGCAACGCCTTCGCCGTGCTCGGGGTCCTGGCCGGTGCTGACGAAAACTTTGTTATCGTAAAGAACCGGAATCGCGATGGGATCGTTGCGCGTGCCGCGGCCGCCGAGCTCCAAAACAGAATCCTTGGCATTGGTGTCGAATTTCCAGAGCAATTGGGGTTGAAAATCACGCCACTTTTCGGCGTGAAAGCTATAGACATAGCCGTCCCCACCGCAAAAGACGACTTGCGGGACGCCTCCCAGAACGCCAACTGCGGGGGCGGACCACTGTCCATGATGGATGTTTGCCCCGGGCAGATTGCTAGTCCAAAGTACTTCGCCAGATTGCTTGTTCATGGCGAAGAAGCTCGGAGCGCTCGGCGCGGGAACGGAGGTGTGAGCTTCATCGACGCCATTGCTGGTGCTGACAAACAACATGTCTTTCCAGCTCGTGATGCAGCAGCAAGCGACGTTGTGCTGGGAGGAGCCCAGGCGCTGCATCATGTCGAACCGCCAGACAACGTCGGCTTCGCGCTTGTCGGCGGAGGTTTGCTTGCGGAAGACGCGGAGCGTTTTGTCGTGGCGGATGATAAACTCTCGCGGACCGCTGGAAGTGTCCACAGAGAACGACCAGAGCGAGCCGGGCTCATCCACCTTCACAATGATCATGGCGGGTAGTTGGGCAGAGCGAAAAAATAACTTTGACAATTTCTAACGGCGTGGTTTGATTGAATAGTTCCAGTCACCGTGGAATTTTGCAGGAGTGATGCGGAGGTGTTGAAGTTCCTCGTCACTGACAGCGATTCCAGTTTCGTAG